>CAWAPJ010000015.1:0-15297 GCA_963783885.1 Waddliaceae bacterium
CCTCCCATTGCCAAAAAATGGGAAAACTGTAGAATAAGCCCATATGGTGCAATTCTATGACTCTCATTCGATTGAGAGTGCCAACTGGCCTGACGATGAAGAAGGCAATTGGGCTCGCAGATTCTTAGTTCCATTCATCAAAAATGGTCCTGAAACTTATATCAAAAACGTGAAAACAGAGCTTCTGGCTCTGGAAATCAACGGGATTATTTTACCCATAACCGTCAGCCAAAATCACCCCGCCCCCTCCTGCTATGTCAGCTCTCCTGCCTCATTTTATGGTGTGTTTGCCAAAGAAAGGGTTTCCGATATGGACAACCGCTTTCTGCGATCTTTTCTTGGCCCTGTGGTCTCAACACTCCATAAAAGTTTGCAAATAGGACAGTTGGATAAAATAGTATACGTCAACAACTGGCTTTTGTCCACTAATATTTACCCCGATTTAAGCGTGGATCAGTTGATTCATATTCGGAACGTTCTAATCGAGAAATATCCCGATCACGCTATCGGCTTCAGATCAATCAATCAAGTTGACAGTCTCAGCTGTTTCGAAGCTCTCAAAAAGGCTGAATTCGAATTTGTGGCGACACGTCCCATCTATTTTGTCGACGCCCGCGAGACCGATCACTTCAAATCGCGCATGTTTAAAAGCGATTTGAAAATATTAAAAAATACCGATTATGAAATCATCGACCACCACCAGGTGAGCGATGAGGATATTCCCCGAATTATTGAAATCTATCGCATGCTTTATCTCGACAAATACTCGAATCTTAATCCTCAATTGACTGAAAAGTTTATTGAACTGGTCATTAAGGATAAAATTCTGCATTTAAAACTTTTGAGAAAAAACGGCAGGGTCGATGGCGTCCTCGGCTTTTTTTGGCGGCATAATGTGATCACATCCCCTCTTTTTGGCTACGATACGACTCTGCCGAAGGAAGTGGGACTTTATCGGATGATTTCCACTCTACTCTCGCTGGAAGCCAAAGAAAGAGGTATGCTTTTGAATATGAGTTCGGGCGCCGGAGGGTATAAAACCCTAAGACGGGCAAAGCCCTATATTGAATACAACGCGATCTATACCAAACACTTGGCATTAAAAAGACGCATGCCCTGGGCGATCCTTCGCAATCTTATGAATCGAGTTGCCTCCCCAATGATGTTTACTCTTGACCGTTAAATGCATTCAGGAGAATGTATGGAAAAGGAGCCAATCAATGGAAACGGTAAGAGCTAATAAAGGGCTGTTCATCTTTGAGAGCCTAGTCTTCATCTGTTTGGGAATCCTGGCCATCGCCATTCCCGGTCTATTTACTCTGAGCATTGAGCTGCTTGTAGGCATATTGTTTGTCGTAGGCGGAATCCTGCAAATCGCCCGCTCTTTTCAAGGGCACACAAGCGGTGAAATCGCCACATTAGTGATCAGCGGATTATTTTACTTAGTCATTGGTGTTTTACTGTTGATCTTTCCGGTTGTCGGCGTCCTTTCACTGACCATGCTTTTAGGCATTACATTTCTTGTTCAGGGCATTTTGCAAATTTACTGGGGGTTTGCTTCTAGAGTCCTGAAAAACTGGGGATGGTGGGTATTCAGTGGAGTCATTTCCATTCTGCTGGCGATCATCATTTTTGCCCAATGGCCTCTCTCTGCAGTCTGGTTTATAGGCCTGCTTGTCGGTATTAACCTTTTGTTTTACGGCTTTAGCTTGTTGTTCATCACTTTAGAAGCTTAACCCGCATAAGTATCGCTGCAACAGGACAAGGGTCCGCGGGCATAGCGATCGGATACCACTTCATGAATAAATGCGCTGATCAAAGATGCGGCAAGATGCGCCGTTCTGCCGTCAATGTCGTATTTCGGGTTCATTTCCGCAACGTCAAATCCTATAACCCGCCCCGAGCGGGCTAATTTTTTTAGCTGGGGCACCACGTGATAAGGAAAGAGTCCAAGCGACTGCGGGGCGCTGACGCCCGGAGCAAAGGGTGCAGCAAAAACATCGAGGCAGATTGTCAAATAAATGCCCTGCCGCAAGGAGAGCTGCTCGTCTAAAACCTGATCCTTTAAGGGATCGCCCAAATGATAGGCTTCAGCAGATGCGTAATGGACTCCGTAGTCTTTGGCCGTCTGAAAAAGCGACGAAGTATTTCCAGTATTTTGAATACCGAGGCATGTATAATGAAAAGGGATTTTGCGCCTTTTGCAATCTTCGCCCATTTGTAAAAATGAAGTTCCGGAACTCCCTTCGCCTTCAAAAGGCCTCATATCAAAATGAGAATCGAAATTCACAATCGAAATTGCCGATTTCGGAAGGGCTTTTCTAAGACCCTGATAATGGCCCCAGGCAATCTCGTGGCCGCCGCCTATCAGAATGGGAAAAATCCCTTGATCCAAGAGCGATTGCACGGTTTTTCCCAAACACTTTTGAGCGGCCTCCAATTCGCCATCGTCGCAAGTGATATCGCCCAAATCAAAAAATTTCCAATTTTCCGGAACGTTTACAGGAAACCCGGCGAGAGTTTCCCTAATGGCGTCAGGACCTCTGAAGGCTCCTGTCCTGCCGTGATTCCGCCTCACTCCTTCGTCCGAGGCAAATCCCAATAAACCGAAATTCATAGCGTCAGGCGACGTAGAAAGGGGCTGCCTGAGGTCGTCCACCACAAACACTTCATGAAAACGTTTAGCCTCCCGCCCGTCGCTTCGCCCTTGCCAAGGTGATTTGCTTGCAGGCCTGTAGTGGTTGACCCACTGCCGATCGTCATAAAGCATATGTCGCTTCTCCTTCAGTAAAAACCATTTGGGGTGTCAGAGTCCCCTGATGGTATAGAATTTCCTGATATCGTTTTGCGGGAAAAACAGCGAAGTCCGCTCGCATTCCCGGCCTTAAAATGCCCCTGTCGTCAAGCTTTAATGCGCGGGCCGCCCTTTCCGTAATGGCGGCAAACGTTTCAGCGCTGCTCAATTTTTCATAGGCGCTAAGAATTGACGCTTCTGTAAGAAGATCGCCCATTGGTGCTGAACCCGGGTTCCAGTCGGAGGCGATAACAAGAGGCAGTCCTTCATGCAGCAGGGCCTTCGCCGGCGCAAATTTCATACCGAGACCAAGCGATGCTCCGGGAAGAACAATAGGAAACACATCGGATTTGGCCAGTTGCTTGACATCCTCCTTTCCGGTCTGTTCAAGATGATCGATACTCAAAGCCCCGATCTCGGCAGCAAGCCTGGCTCCCCCTTGAGAAAATTGATCGCCATGAATGACGAGATCGAACCCTTTTGCTTTGGCTTTCATCAAATATTGCCGCGCCTCATCAATAGAAAAAGCACCCTCTTCGACAAAAATATCAATGCGATTTGAGAGCTTATTTTCGATAAGAACCGGAAAAAGATCTTTGACAATAGTATCGAGATAATCCAAAGGGTGTTCAAATTCATCGGGTTTGAGATGAGCGGCAAGGCATGTCGGAATCAAAGAAACCGGCTGCAATTCATCGGCGTTTTTAATCACTTTAAGCATTTTGATTTCAGAATCAATGGAGAGTCCATACCCGCTTTTCACTTCGCACGTGGTGACCCCTTTCGAGAGCATGCGCTTTGTACGGCTCAGCACTCCAAGCAGAAGGTCTTCGAAAGTCGCGGCGCGCGTTTGCCCCACGGTATTTTTGATCCCTCCCCCCTTCGCTGCGATCTGCTGGTATGTTGCGCCCTCCAATTTCAGGGCATACTCTTCCGAACGGGAGCCGGCAAAGCAGATATGGGTATGGGAATCGACAAAACCGGGCAAAGCAACCGACGGAAAATCTATTTCAAACCGATCCCCCGGGAAATCATCCATATCGGACCATCTGCCGACAGCATCAATGAACCCGTTTTGGACAAGAATTCCGCCGTTTGCAATGATTTGGAGATCGCTATCGGCGAGGGGCCCTTTCGGATTCAGCCCTTCCATCGTGATCAATTGATCAAACGGTCCAATGAGATAACTAGATGAGTATGTTTTTTTCTTTTCCATAATTGATTGCATCTTCATATCCGGCGTCGGCATGACGGATCACCCCTATTGCCGGATCGTTGTGGAGAACTCTCCTTAAGCATCGCTCGGACCTCTCGGTGCCGTCAGCGACAATTACCATTCCTGCGTGTTGGGAATATCCCATTCCGACGCCTCCTCCGTGATGGAAAGAGACCCAGGTAGCTCCGCCTGCGGTATTAGCCATAAGGTTCAGAAGCGGCCAGTCGGAAATTGCGTCGGAACCATCTTTCATCCCCTCGGTTTCCCTATAAGGCGAAGCTACTGAACCGGTATCCAAATGGTCGCGGCCGATGACTATGGGCGCGCTCACGATGCCCTTTTGGACAAGTTCGTTAAACTTCAAACCCGCTTTCACCCGGTCTCCCAGACCCAGCCAGCAAATTCTGCTCGGAAGCCCTTGAAAAGCGACTTTTTTTCCGGCCTCTTCAAGCCAGTTGACGAGATGCCTGTCATGGGGAAAGAGTTCCATCAAGGCTTCATCGGTTCTGTAGATATCTTCCGGATCTCCCGATAGAGCCGCCCAGCGAAAAGGCCCTTTCCCGAGGCAAAACAGAGGACGTATAAACTCGGGAACAAAACCCGGGATATCGAATGCTTTCTCAGCACCTCCCTGCCGAGCGAATTCCCGAATGTTATTTCCGTAGTCGAACACGATAGAGCCGCGATTTTTCATTTCCAGCATACAGTTCACATGGCGCGCCATGCTCTTTAGTGAGAGATGTCGATATTTATCAGGGTCTTTTCTCAATTCCTTTGCAGTTTCGATTGTGTAGCCGGAGGGAATATAGCCATTCAGCGGATCATGCGCCGATGTCTGGTCGGTGACAACATCCGGGGCAACTTCATCGTCAAGAAGTTTTTGGAGAACCGTTCCAATATCGCCGACAAGGCCGATCGAAAGAGGCTTTTCCTGTGCAGCGGCTTCGAGCGCCCAGTGCCTGGCTTCCTCATAATCTTCGGTCATTTTATCAAGGTATCGCGTATCCAGCCGTTTGACAATGCGGTTCGGATCGATATCGACTGCCAAACAAATCCCCTGATTGAGCGTGACGGCAAGTGGCTGCGCCCCTCCCATTCCTCCGAGCCCTCCAGTCACGACCAGCCTCCCTTTCAAAGACCCGCCGAAATGTTTGCGCGCTAAAGATCCAAAGGTTTCGTATGTTCCCTGCAAGATCCCTTGGGTGCCGATGTAAATCCAGCTTCCGGCCGTCATTTGGCCGAACATGATCAGTCCTCTTTTTTTGAGCTCTTCAAAATGCTCCCAAGTCGCCCATTTGGGAACAAGGTTGCTGTTTGCGATCAAAACGCGGGGAGCTTCGGGATGCGTGGGGAGGACACCGACTGCCTTTCCGGATTGTACGAGCAATGATTCATCTTCGCTCAGTACAAGAAGCGTTTCAATAATCTTTTGAAGCGCCGGCTCATTTCTCGCCGCCTGTCCCGAGCCGCCATAGACGATGAGATGACCAGGATCCTCGGCCACTTCTTCGTCGAGATTGTTGAGAAGCATCCTCAAAGGGGCTTCTGTCTGCCATGATTTGGCATTTAACCGGCTTCCTCTAGGCGACCGGTACCGGGGATGTGAAGCATACTGCTGAAAAAACTGCTCATTCATAAAATATACACGCCATCGCACTTGGCGGCTAAAATAAAGTCGCTTTCTGTCAATCCATCTACTTTATGGGTCCAGAGTTTTATGACAACCCTTCCCCAAGATAAATAAATGTCGGGGTGATGCCCTTCTCTCTCGGCTATATCTCCAACGCGGTTAGTAAAATTAAGAGCATCTTTGAAATTTTTGAATGGATATTCCTTCTGCAAGTGGTGCTCATCGATCACTGACCACTGATTGCCTAAATCCTGAAGCAATGCTTTGATTGAAGATCCTCGAAGCGGAGGCACCCCCCCTTTGCAGGGAACGCAAGATTTATTTGCAAGGCGGCTTTTTGAGGGCATAATCAACTCCTTTATATTTTATAAAATACTTCGCATGCCTTGGCGACATCATCCGCGATAATACGGTCATCTTCAAGCTTGGGAACCAACTGGCGAAGCTCTTCATAAACAGGAGCCGTCCCTATTCCCATCGGAGCGACGTCCCTCAGATCGACAGCCTGGCATGCCGCAAGCATTTCAATAGACAAAACCTTTTCGGCATAGTTGACAATTTTTGCGAGTTTTCTTGCTGAGGTCATTCCCATAGAAACATGATCTTCTATGCCGGCATTTCCGGGAATTGAATCGGTGCAGGCGGGATTCGCCAGTAATTTGCATTCATTAACTAAAGACGCGGCCAGATATTGAATGGCCATATATCCCGAACACACACCCTCATACGGGGTAAGAAATGCGGGCAATCCGCTCATATTGGGATTGAGCATCAATTCAAGGCGTCTTTCGGAAATATTGGCCATTTCGGAAAGAGCCATTGCCGCCAAGTCGAAAGCGAGTGCGAGGGGCTGGCCGTGAAAATTTCCCCCGCTGATGATAAGTCCTTCTTCAGCAAATACCAATGGGTTGTCGGTGGCTGCATTCAACTCTTTTTCGGCTACTTCAATTGCATAATTCAGGGCGTCGAGACTGGCGCCATGAACTTGCGGGGCGCATCTTAGCGAGTAGGAATCCTGCAAGCGAAGAGGCTCTGTAAATTCCATGCCTAGATACGACCCTTCCAGCTGCTTGGAAATCTCATGAGCTGCGATCATCTGTCCAAGCTGGCCTCGCGATGTATGCAGATCGGGATTTAAAGGCTGAAGATTCGCCTTCATCGCCTCATAGCTGAGCGCTGTAATCCGATGGCTGCGGCGGATCAACTCTTTGGCTTCATAAAGGGCCAGCACCCCAATGGCGAGCATAATCTGCGTGCCGTTGATCATCCCGATCCCTTCTTTTATATCTAATTGAAGGGCTTTGAGTCCTTCCTGTTTCAAAGCATCCGACGCGTTGACGTATTCTCCCTTGTAGAAAACCTGCCCCTCACCAATCAGTGGAAGGGCCAAATGAGCGAGCGGAGCAAGATCCCCGCTCGCCCCGACAGAACCGAACTCCGGAATAATGGGGTAGATTTCGCGGTTGATCAGCTCTTTAAGCAAAACTAAAAGCTCGAAGCTCACACCTGTATATCCTTTCGCAAGAACATTGAGACGAAGAACCATAGACAGCCGTGTTTGGGGAAAGGAAAGAGGATTTCCGGATCCGGCCGCGTGGCTGACAATAATATTTTTCTGAAGCTGCTTCAATTCCTCGAGAGGCACGCGTGTCTTGGCAGAATAGCCGAAACCGGTATTAATGCCGTAAACCGCGCCGTTTTTTTGAGCTTCTTGTTGAACAAATTGCCGGCACTGCCGGACACGGTTTTCAACATCGTCTGCAAAACCGATCCCGGCTCCATAGGCAATGTCATAAGCCTGCTCCAAAGTCAGGCTGCTGCCATCCAGTTTAATCATTTTATCCATACAAGCACTTGTTAGAATTTTTGGTACAGATAATATGATGACTTTCTGTTGCTGTCCAGAAAAAAGTTCTACTCGGACTCTGAGGGTTTAGATCTAAACTGTTTTTTTTCCGATTGCCGTTTTTTATTTTGCAGCATTTTTTCTTTCGCCCGTTTCGACCGCTTTCTTTTTTGGCGTTTGATTTTTTCAATGGCCTTTTTCTTCTCCGACTTTTCCTTGAAAATCAACTCTTCTAATCGTTCGCATAGCATTTTTCTGGCAGTGTATCGGTTCAATTCCCTTGAGCGGCTATGCTGGCATTTAATCTCGATGCAGGAGGGTTTGTGCTTCAAATAAACGCAGGAATAAGTCTTATTAATTTTCTGGCCCCCTTTTCCCGAGCCCAGAATGAATTTTTCGCTTAGATCGTCCTCTTCAATCCCCAATTTTTCCATTCTGGATTGAAGCTCTTCTTGCTTTTCTTTTTTAATTGCCATAAAGTACTCATTAATTATGACTTAATAATACCATATGCAATAATAAAGCTGCAGTAGTAATATGAGGGTATAAGGAGGGAAGTTCATGGCTACAGTCTTGTCAAAAACTAAGCCCTTTGAAAATCCATTGGATGAGCCGATCCAAAACGTCAAGCGCGCCGAACCTTGCATTCTCGTGATTTTCGGAGCGACAGGCGACCTGACTGCCAGAAAGCTTGTTCCCGCACTCTACAACATGGCCCGCGAGGGACAGCTTCCTGCGCACTTTGCCTGCGTCGGATTTGCAAGGCGGGATAAAAGCCACGACGACTTCCGCCAAGATATGCTTGAGGGGATCAACAAATATTCCCGGGTCAAACCTGTCGATCAGGAGATCTGGAAAGAATTCAGCCAATGCCTTTTTTATCACCGGTCGAACTTCAATGAAGACGAAGGTTACGACTCTCTGGACGAATTTTTAACAAAGCTCGACCAGCAATTCGGCACTAAAGGAAACCGCGTTTACTACCTCTCGACGCAGCCGACATTTTTCACAACCATTGCGGAAAAGCTTCATCAGCACAACTTAATCTACCATCCCGAAGAACCTAAAAAGTGGTCTCGGGTCATTATCGAAAAACCCTTTGGCCGCAATCTCGATTCGGCGATCCAGCTTCAAAATGATGTCGAAAACTGCATGGACGAGAGCCAGATTTACCGTATCGACCACTATCTGGGTAAAGAGACTGTACAAAACCTGATGGTTTTTAGGTTCAGCAATTCCATTTTCGAAGATCTATGGAACAACCACCACATCAACCACGTGCAAATGACAGTTGCCGAAGATATCGGCATCGGAACAAGAGGGAAGCTGTGGGAGGAGTCGGGCAGCCTTCGGGACATTGTCCAAAACCATATGATGCAGGTGTTGTCCCTTGCCACAATGGAGCCGCCTAACAGTTTTGACTCAACAGCAATCCACGATGAAAAAGTCAAAGTTTTAGAAGCGATCAGAACAATTCCTCAGGATAAATTTCACGAATTTGTCGTCCGTGGCCAATACGGTCCCGGCTATATCGAAGGCCAGCTTGTCAACGGATATCGTGAAGAAAATAATGTCTCTCCCGAATCCAATGTCGAGACTTATGCAGCGCTTAAGCTCTATATCGACAATTGGAGATGGGCCGGGGTCCCCTTTTATTTAAGAACCGGCAAGCATCTTCCGAAAAAAGTGACTGATATCTCTGTTGTATTCAAACAGGCGCCGGGAGCCCTCTTCGACGAATTGGAATCGAGGCATCAGCCGAACATTCTCTCCATCAGGATTCAGCCGGACGAGGGGATCTCTTTAAAAATGAATTGCAAAGTACCGGGCATGACAACGCCGCTTCAACCTGTTAAAATGAATTTCCGCTACGGCGAATATTTCGGACTGGAGCCCCCAGAAGCCTATGAAAGACTCATTACCGACTGCATGGCAGGAGACCGCACGCTTTTTGCCCGCTGGGATGAGGTTAAAGCTTCCTGGAACCTTCTCAGCCCGGTCCTGGACCGCTGGAATGAAGAAAAACCGAAAGATTTTCCTAATTATCCCGCAGGCTCGTGGGGACCTGAAGAGGCGGCTAGGCTGATTGAATCCGATGGAAGAAAATGGTGCTTGCTATGAAGACGGCAACTATGCAGAAAAATGAAGCAAAAACAGAAGATACGGAAAAAAAGGACTTGTTCAAACAAAAAGCCAGCCTTTTCAATTTTATCATATACACCCATGAAGAAAAACGCGTTGCCTACTACAGAGAAATTGTCGATACCGTCATCAAAAAATTTCCCTGCCGCATTATCTTTGTCAAAGGAAACACTTCCGATGAAAAAGATGAGTTCAAAACCGAAATTACTTTAAAAACAGCCGGACCGATTGCCTGTGATCATATCGAAATTCACGCTGGAGGAACCCATCTTCTTCAGGTTCCCTTTTATATTCTTCCCCATCTTGAGCCCGACCTGCCGATTTATTTGCTCTGGGGACAGGATCCCACATCCGAAAGCGAAGTCCTTCCACAGCTTGTCAAGTTTGCCGACAGATTGATTTTTGACTCGGAATGCACCGATAAAATTCAAAAATTCAGCGGAAAAATTCTCAGCAGCCTCAAATCCTTCTCTTGCCAGGTGCTCGATATGAACTGGGCCAGGCTTGCAGGCTGGCGCCATGTAATTGCAAGCGCCATGGACTCGCCCGAACGAATCGATCAGCTCACCCATGCCAACGAAGTCACTATCGTCTACAACAGCCATACAACCGATGCCTTCTCACACACGGAAACCCAAGCTGATTATCTCCAGGCCTGGCTGGCAACACGTCTTGGATGGAAGTACAGCTCCAGCAGCCATGATGGGAATTCCACTCTGCTCGACTACAGCGGAATCCGCATCCGCCTGACGCCGCAAAAAGCTTCGGCTTTCACACCGGGTTCCATAATAAGCTTTATCGTCAGCACAGAAGACGCGCATCAATTCAACATCGAAAGGCACGAAGACAATCTTCGCCAGGTAGTTGTCAATATTTCCTCAAAAGAAAAATGCTGGCTTCCGATCACCATGCCCATACTTACCCATACAAAAGGACCATCTTTTATTCGAGAGCTGCTTTACGCTCACCCAAGCTATCACTACAATGAAATGCTCGAAATTATCTCAAATGAAAATCTATCGTGAGGTCATCTTATGAAAACCGATCTTTCCTGGAAAACAAAAATCAAATCTGTCGACTCAAGAAGGGAAATCGCCATTCTTCCGGATCAGGATGAAACGGTCCGCTTCTCAGTAAAACATTTCCTCTCTCTTGCCGCTAAAGCGATCAATGACCACGGATTTTTCTATGTCGCGCTTTCCGGCGGCAGCACCCCGAAAGTGATTTTTCAGCAGCTTGCGAAGCCTGAATACAAGCATGAAATCGACTGGAGCAAAGTGATGCTCTTCTGGAGCGATGAGAGGACGGTTCCCCCAACGGATCTAGACAGCAACTACCGCATGGCCATGGACGCGGGCTTTTCCACCCTTCCCGTACTGCCGGAACACATATTCCGCTTTAAAGGAGAAATCGACCCAGCCAAAGCAGCCGAAGACTACAACAGAATCATTCAGGAGACCGTTCCCGACCGGCAATTCGATCTCGTCATGCTCGGCATGGGTCCCGACGGCCATACCGCATCCCTTTTTCCCGGCACATCCGGACTTGAAATCAAGGATCAATTGGCAATAGCCAATTACGTCCCTCAAAAAGACTCCTGGCGTCTTTCATTCACCTTCAGCCTCATCAATAGAGCCAAAAATATTGCTTTCTACGCTATGGGCGAGGGAAAAGCTGAAATGCTTGGACGGGTTCTCGGAAAAAACGAAAATCCCCCGCTTCCCGCCCAACGAGTCGGCACTCCCGAACACAAAGCCCTTTGGATAGTCGACGCCCCCGCAGCTAAAAAGTTATAACAATCCTTCAATTTTGTTCCATAATATGAAAATGAGCGCGATGACGGCCAGGACATCTTGCGATTTGAATTGAACCAACCATTCACGCCTCTGACCTGTTGTTTCACGATAGGCCAAAGATAGAGCATAGGACGCTGCCAGAAAGTTGAAAAACCATTTTATAGCCCTGTGTGCAGCATCAGACGTTCTTTTCTTTTGTGTTGCCAGCCGCCCTTTTTTCAGCCGGTTAAAATCGATATATGAACTTTTCCATTGAGAATTCACATCTGAGGGCAATATAGCCTTTACAACCGACTTCCAAAGATAATCACAGCAAGAGACATCCTTCCAACTCTTACTGACAAGAGATGCTATTAAAAGATCCTTTGGCTTCAGAAAAGAAAAAATATGAATCTTAGTTTCAGCAGGAAGGTCATCGAATATAATGGAATCAGTTGTTTTTAACATCGTCGATAGCTTTTATTATATTATCTCCGGTAATACTGCTGCCTGTGAGTTTTTTTGCTTTGAGCTTTTTGCGGTTTGCGACAACAATAGTCGGAGTTTGATTCACCTTAAATGTTTTCACGATTCCCTCCTGAAATTTGATCCCCTCATTGATGTCGGAGAAATTGAGAGGGGTGTAGCTCACTCCGTATATTTCTATAGCTTTATTGACATCGGCTGTGGAAGGAGTTTTTGTTTTCTTGGACAGCCGGTGCAAAGCTTTGCGAATTTTAAAATAATCGTCTTTGTTTTTTATCATAAAAGCAAGATTATAGGGAACATAGTTCATGGTTTCCGAATGAATTGGATAGTCGATAAAAAAGAGACGCGCTTTGGCCATAATGCGGTGGTAATAAGGAGAAATTTTGGGCTCTTGTCGACGACAGGCCGGACAAAACCAGTCAGTGATCACATAAACCTCGACAGGGCTGCCGGCATTGCCGAAGTAGGGAACCTCATCATTGCCAAGTCCGTCGGCAAATGTTTTTTCGGGCTTGAAAACCCCCGCGAAAGCCATGGTGTAAGCAACCAGCATTGTCACAATGATTCCTGTAGTTTTGACGAAACCTTTCATAACTTTTCCCCATGTAACGGATTGATTTAAAAAGAAAGCCCAATAAAAAAATTTTGTTAAATAAAGTAATGCTAAAACACCAATAACGGCGGCGATTGTCAAACAAAGCGGGCACCACTGGCCGATTACATATTTTTGGATCAGAATAAAGTTGATTTCCGAACCTATCGCTGCAGCAAGCATCAGTCCAACAATATAACCCAGCCAGGTGAATTTAAGAGACAACACATGAAGCAATCCCGCTCCGATAAAAAAAACGAATCCCAAAAGTTCAAAATCGAAACCAAAGTATTTATAAAGGTGCGCCTCACCGCAAGCCGTTGTGCAGACATTCATCCAGGAAAGCGTTGTAATGGCCAGCCCGACGATAAACACCAGTATGATCCATATATTGAGAACTTTATACGCAGTAGGCGGTCGAGAATTCATGCTTTAACCTCTTGGTAACCATAAAATAGCTATTCAGCTATTTTTTGCAAAGCGGGTTAAAAAGCCGTCCTTGAGGAGATACTGCCGATCGCAAAGATTTGCAAGTTCCTCATTGTGAGTGACAATTATGAGAGATTTTCCCTGTTTCTCAGAAAGTTCCATTAAAAGCGCATGAATGGTTTCCGCAGTGGCGTGATCGAGATTTCCGGTCGGTTCATCAGCAAGAATGATATCGGGATTGTTGCAAAGCGCCCGCGCTATGGCAACCCTCTGTTTCTCCCCCCCGGAAAGCTGCTTGGCAATTTGATGTGTGTGATCTTTAAGTCCTACAAAGTCAATGAGCTCTTTAGCGCGTACATAATGTTTTGATCCCTTGCTAACAGAAAGTCGGGCTATCCTCGCAGGCATTATAACATTTTGCAGGACAGTGAAATCCTCCAGAAGATGAAAGGACTGGAAGATAAACCCGATGGATCGGGATCGAATTTGACTCAGCGAGGAAGAGGATACAATTTGGTCCTTGATCGCGAGGGTCCCCTTATCTGCATTGTCAAGAGTCCCCAAAATCTGAAGAAGCGTGCTCTTTCCCTCGCCGGAACGTCCCATAATGGCAATCGATTCTCCCGGTTCGACGCTGATATTCACTCCCTTTAGGATCTCGAGCGGCTTCGGTCCTTTAAAGGTTTTCCCTATGTCTTTTGCTTCTAAAATCGCCATTATTCAGACCTCAGAATTGCCGAAGGCTTCATCAGACTGGCTTTTATGGCCGGGATGATGCCCGAGATTAACGAAATCAGAATCGTCGCGAGCAAGACAAAACTTAACGCTTCGCCGCTGATATGATTCGGAATGACATCGCCGAAAAAGTGCGAATTGAACAGCTCGTGTCCCTGGAGATGACTGATCAAGTTGATAAGAATATGAATGTTTTTTAAAGTCAGCGCCGCAAGAGCGATACCGATCACACTGCCGAGAAAGCCCATCACCATCCCGCACAAACCGAAGATCGCCGCAATGCTTTTTGACGACGCTCCCATAGACCGCAAGATGCCGATTTCCATTTTTTTATCATTCACAAGAATGATGAGCATGCTGACGATATTTGAACAGGCGACGATGATGATAACTATCGAAATCAGGCTGAACAGATTCTTTTCGCTTCTGAGCTGCTGCAAAAGATCTTTGGTATAAAGATACTCCCTAAACGTTTCAACTTTCCAATATTGGCCGATTCCCGCTTTCTCCAAAGCGCTCTGCAAAGCCGCCTTCATATCGTCGGCCTTTCCCGAATCGGGAAACCGCACATTGATTCCCGTGTCCATGCCTCCCCGGCTCAGGTCAAAGGCGGAGCTGACCATTGAAACGGTTTCCGGCCTGGCCCAGACGAGTTTGCCTCCTATGGGGATAACGCCCTGGTCATAAAACCCGGCGACATAAACGGGTATCTGCTGCTCTTGCATTGACGAAGTTGTCGGCGAATAGTAGGACAGATGCCCCCGATCTCCCGCCAGCACTCCGCCTTCGCGAAAATTTTTCGGCAGCAGTATGCCGTCGGCGCTCTCGTCGCACGGCAAAACCATCCGGCCTCCGCTCTCATGCGACCAGCAAATTCCATCCCCCGGCGAAGGCGAGATATCGGCTTTTGCGATCTTCAGTCCTTTGTAAGGCACCTCGCCCTGAAAAACGGCGTGCTGAAGATCAAGTTTTACCCTGAAACGCAAATCCCCGCTGTTTTCCGCTCGGACAAGAGTCTTTTCATCCAGCTCGGCAGGGATTTCCAGCGCCCCCGTAACATACAAAGGAGCTGTTTTAACCGGAATCTCCTTTCCGTCTACAACAAGGAGTGGCTGTCGATGCTTGAACTTAAGAGGCGCTCTGATAATTTCCAGCCCTTCGCCGCCTTCTATCCCTGCGGCCTGCGGGGCAGCGAACATTTGATAGACGCGCCCTTGCCGCAAAATGGCCGCCACATCCAAAGTGCCTTCCTCAGGATATAGGTGAAGAGGAACGCGCCAACCGGGCAAAGGCTTAAGATGGGTCACTTTGGCATTTTGCAGTATGCCGCGGGCTTTTTCTCGAAATTTTTTTGGAGATGCTCCCTCTGTCCGGCTGAGCATTTCCAATATATTAGACAGATCGTCGCCGTCGACAACCTGAAGGGTCTTTTTGAGATCACCGTTTTCGGGATCGAAAGAGCCCAGATAAGCCGATTGATTCATACTGGTCCGCAGGCCGCCATCCCGCACTAGAGTCAGCCGCAAGTTCCCCATGGATGTTTCATATGGAGAAACCGAAAGACCGGCAACCCCCAAGCCATTTGCGGCATCGGCGGCTAATTTAACGAGATCTTTCAGATTTCCTTCCGAATCGTGATCGGGCAAAGC
>CAWAPJ010000016.1:0-59992 GCA_963783885.1 Waddliaceae bacterium
TTCGGAGTTGAATGAGCAGAACGTTGCAGCTCTTGAGGGAAAGACAGTGAAAATCAGAGGGTTTCTTTATACCGACAGCCGGGGCCGTTTGATTCTGGACGCCTCCCCTAACCTAAAAAGCTGCTGCAGGGGCACTTCGAGTAAAATCAAACAGCAAGTGGTGATAGACGGTTTTGTCAATCCTCCGGATAACCGCGCTCCTGTTTTGCTTCAGGGGTCATTTTCAATTCAGCCAACATTTAGTCCCGAGAATGAGTTGATTCAATACGCCATACTCTCTGAACCCGAGATGATTAACGAATTTTTATTCAGGGAAGTTGCTATACTTATAGCCATTTGTGTCGCAGCCGCAGTTCTCTATCAATTATATATGAGTTCGGGAACAAGTTCGACATGGTCGATCGGCCGTTTCAGAAAAAGTTCTCCGGCTCGTTTGAAACTGTCGGGATCATCCGACACGAAAAAATGAGTATAAGTTTCTCCCGAGATAGTGTGGGGTAGACTGAGTCTGGCTTCCTCAGCACAAGAACTTGCGGAATCGATAAGACGGATGCCGGGTCCCATTTCATTTTCAATTTGCTTGCGGATCAGGGGATAATGGGTGCATCCTAGAAGGATGGTGTCGATGCCGTGGGCTTTTAGGGGTGATAAATAATCTCTGACAATCAATTCTGCTGCCGGTTTTTTCAGATAATTTTCCTCTATGAGAGGGACAAAAAGAGGGCAGCAAACAGGATAAACTTCCGACTCGGGGACCAGGGAGCGGATCGACATTTGATAGGCATTCGACCGGATGGTTGCCTTTGTGCCAAGAACCCCAATTTTTTTTGTCTTGGAAAGAGAAACGGCTGTTTTGGCTCCCGGGACAATCACTCCGATGACTGGAATATCCAGTTCTTTTTTTAAGGCATCCAAAGCATAGGCCGAGGCGGAATTGCAGGCGACAATGAGAAGTTTTATATTTTGTTCGACGAGAAAGCTTGCGATTTGAAGACTATAGCGAATGATGGTCTTGGCGCTTTTATTACCGTAAGGAACATGGGCAGTGTCGCCAAAATAGATAATATTTTCGCCAGGAAGAACTTTTTGCAGTTCTTTCAGGACTGTCAGCCCGCCTAGTCCCGAATCAAACATTCCAATGGGTCTCATGGCATTTTCAGTTTTTGACCGACTATGATTTTGTCGCTTTTCAAGCGATTTGTTGTTTTAATTTTGGAGACAGTTGTGCGGTTTTTCATCGCGATGCTTCCAAGAGAGTCGCCGGGTTTGACAGTGTAAACCTTTATATTTTCATTTTTAATGCCCAAAGCATCCATAATCGTTGTTAAAGCCGATTCGATGGTTTCGAGATTTTCCTGGAGTCTTTCAGTTTTGGTTTGATCGGCAGCAACGGCATCGGCGATTTTATTCGCATTGTGTTTGATTTCATCAATTTCCGACTGAATAGACTCAAATTTCGAATTCCAATTCAACCCTTTGAGCTTTTTTGTGGAATTTTCCACATTGTCGACGAGCGCATCGACCATTTGATCATGACTTTGGGCTTTTTCTTTAAGCTTGCTCAGTTCAACTTCCTGATTACGCAGACTGTTCCGGATGAGCGAGATTTGCTGTTTTAAATCTTCCATTGAGACTTCAGGTTCTCTTGAAGATTTCCAGTAGCGAGGGGAATCTCCGTTGGCCGATCCGTGCGAAAATAGGATCAGAAAAACCGCTGTGACCAGGTATCGTCCCATCTTACCTCTCGTAGATTTTGAATTGAGCCCTGCGGTTTTGGCTCCAGGCGCTCTCATCATGTCCTCTAGCAAAGGGGCGTTCTTTGCCGTATGAAACAGTATATAAGCGGCTGGGGTCGACACCCTCGGCAATTAAGGTTGTCCTGACGGCATTCGCCCGTCTCGTTCCGAGCGCCAGATTATACGCCTGCGGTCCCCTTTCATCACAATGGCCTTCGATAAAAACATAGGTGTTTGGGTGATTTCTCAAATGTTTTGCGATTGCGTCAATCTTGCGGAGGTTGTCCTGACCTTGCAGCTTTTCGCTGTCATAAGGGAAGTGGACATTTTGAAAAACGGCAGACAAAGAGGGGTCGTTTTGGGGATCTCTGAACGATTCAATTCCGGGTATCGAGCTGCCGGCGTCTCCCGGAGAAACCCTAGGCTGCTGAATCGCTTCCATACAAATCATATCCTGCCCGTATTCATCTTGAAGAGGGACAAAATCTTCTTCTTCATAGCCATACAATTGAGGGCGGCAAAAATCTTCGCGGCATCGGATTTCCCGTGAATCTCCGTGCTTTCCGCCCAGACTGCGAAAGCCTTGTCCCACGTAGCGTCCACATGTATTTGTGTCGTCCCAAAGATCTTGGGCTGAGCGGCCCCGGCATCCGGCCAGAAGGAGAGCCATTAACGAGAAAGAGAGCATGATTTTTATCGACTTCATAAAATCCTCTGAACTTTTTTTTGATGAATCTGATAAGACATTAACATAGTTTAGTAAAACGATAAAGTAAAAATGCTGTTACCGTTTCTCCCAGCTGGGATATTTTTTTTCCGATTGACCGGTGGTGATTTTTATCGGTTTGAGTTGATTGATGTTGATGATATAAATATTGCACCCTTCGCCTTCTGATTGATTATAGGCAAGATGAAGGCTGTTGGGCGCCCATGTTGGATTTTCTTTATCTTCTGAACCCTGAGTAATTTGTTTGCTCTGCTTCGACATAAAATCGTAAACAAAGATTTGCCTCGCTCCATCCTTTTTGGAAGTATAGGCAATTTTCATCCCGTCGGGAGACCATGAAGGGGCGGTGCAGGCCCAATTGCGCTTGACAAGAAGCTCAGGTTTAATGAGGTTCAGTGTTGTTCCAGGTGATGGTATGTCAATGAGATAAATTTTAGCCCTGCCGTCTTTGTTTGAGACAAAGGCGATTCTGTTTCCATCGGGGCTGAAAGTGGGGCTTGCCTGCGTGGCAAAGGCAGCCGCATAGATTTGCCGCGGTTTGCCGCAGGTTCCTTTTTGGGGATCGAAGTCATAGAGAAAGACATCGGGATTGCCGGCAGCGTCGCTGATGAAAACAAGTTTGTCTCTGGCCCTGCTGAGTTCCGGCATCAATTGGTTGCCTCTCAAACTCGTCACCCTTTGGCCGTTTCCGCCATCTAAAGAGGCATGAAAGATTTTTGGCTGGCCTGTTTTATAGCAAACGTAAAAGTAGTCTTTGCTTCGATAGCCGGACTGCGGAGGAATGAAAGAAGGAGTGACGCAAAGGGAATTCTGGAAGGTCAAAGTCTTTTGATTGGCTCCGTCATAGTCAGTTACCCAAATTTCACCTGCGATTTGTTCGTTTTTTTCCGCAAAGAGGATGCGTGTCGAGGAGATTCCATCGAATCCGAAAAGCGCTTTGTGAATCGCGTCGGCAAGCTCATGGATGAGGCGCCTGTCGCCGGCAAGAGTCCCTTCGAGCTCGACGTTTCCGAACGAAAGCTTCCGTCCTCCCACGGTGTCAAAAACAGTAACGTTCAGATTTTTCCCTTGCGCTATACCGGAAATGATAAAACTTTCCCGCCCGTTTTTTTCCGGAAGAACCAGTGTTGTGCCGTTATTTGCGAAATCGAAACGAAAGACTTTGTCGATGTCTTTCATATATGAAGGATGAAGCTGCTTTCCGTCGCTTGTCAAAGTATCGATATAAACCGGCACCAGCCTCACTTCAGTCGCCAGCCGGACTTCGATTTCATCATTAGCCGCAAGAGGGATTAAGAAGAGGACAGTTAGAAGTAAGAAAAAAGAAAATTTCATAATACACCTTTGCGATAGGATAACAATTGCGCTGTTAAATGTCATTGCTTAATACGATCACGAAAGTGTGGTGCTCTTCTCCGGTGAAGTGCATGCCGAAAGAGGAAAATTTGGCGTTTTTCAAAGTTTTTTCGATATTTTTTTCATTGACCTTACTTTCGGAGTTGACGATTTCCAGTTTTTTTACCTTTCCGCTTCTTTCCAGTGTGAGCTTAATTTTTACAGTTCCGTATTCGGGGAGGACAAGAAGAGATTTTAGCGCTTTCGACAATTCACCCGCATATCGGTCATCTGAAGTGTCTATCGCCAGGCGTTCGATAACGCAGTCGGCTTGTTTTTTTGTCGGTTTGACTTTATCTATACTCGTCAATGCGTTTTTGGCATTCTGTAATTTAGCGATTTGTTCTGAGCTAAGCATGTTGTTTGTTTTTGGCTTAGATTTAGGCTTAGATTTAGGCTTAGGTTTTGGCTTAGGTTTTGGCTTAGGTTTTGGCTTAGGTTTTGGCTTAGGTTTAGGGGCATAAGCGACGACCTTCGGTGCCTTTTGACGAGGTTTTAGACGAACAGTGTTCACCAGAACTTTTTGGGGGTTTAATGCGACTTGTAAAGGAGTTTTTCTCGTTCCTAAATATCCCAAAAGAGCGAGGTGGAAGGCAGCGGTCAGAAAAAGAAGTGTTTTGAAAGAGAGATTCATCATGACTCCGGCGCAAGCACGATGTCCATTTCTTCGAAGCCGGCAGTCTCTATGGAGTTTTTGATGGCTTGATAGGTTCCAAAATGCGCTCTTCTGTCATGCAGGACCTGCGGATGGGCCCCGGGATAATTTTTTTTCGCTTTGGTAAGAAGCGGGGTCAATTGTGGCAGCAAAACTTTGTGGTCATTAAATTGGATGGAATTGTCCGGATAAACGCGAATTGTGATGGGGTTTTCTTCTTGAAGCGTTGTTTCCTTGTTTTTGCCGGCTCTCCCGCCGGCAAGTTCGATATTGTCGATATCCAGCAGTGGCGCAATGACAATAAACATGATAAGAATTACGAAAACCACATCGATCAAAGCGGTGATATTGATGGGGGGTTCCTCAATCGGATGACTTCGAAACAGGTTTTTTCTTCTCATTGGATTTCCACATGGCGATACTGAAGTTCGACAGAGGCCATCACTTCGCTTGAAAAAGACTCCATCTCCATATGAAGATTTTTGATGGAATTTTTCAGATAATTATACCCGATCAAAGCCGGTATGGCGACTATGAGGCCAAGGACAGTTGTTGTGAGAGCCAGCGAAAGGCCCCCAAGCATCATTTGACTTGAGCCACCCCCCTGATGGATATTCAATTGGGAAAAGAAGACAAGGATTCCCCAGACAGTCCCCAGAAGGCCCAGAAAAGGGGCGAGGGTGACTATCGTTGACAGAATATAAATATTTTTTTCCAGTTTTTGAACCTGTAAAGCGATGCTTGCGGCCACATGAGTATCGATAAAATCGATGTCGGTCGGCGACAGGGACGCCGGCTTGCCGGACTCTTTGACAAATTGATGGTTTTTATTGAGAAGCTCGTAAGTCTGTTTTTTGAGGACAAGGTATATATCGTGAAAAGGATTAGGCCCTTTTGAGGGGAGTGGGAAATTCAGAGGGCTCTGCTTGTGTTTTTTAAAGGAGCGGTGAAAAGAGGTTGCTTGTTTATGCAAGTTTCTGGTAATCAGGTACTTGTGGATGATGAGCGCCCAGCTGACCACAGAAAGGGCGGTAAGGCCGAGATAAATGCTCTTTCCCAGCCAATCGGCCTGAAAAAATGAGGCGAAAAACGGATGCGCGGCAATGATAAGCATGGAAAATCCCCTCCACTTAAGATGATTAAAATAACCCGCTTTTAAGCAATTGTCAATGTATACTGCGATCGGCACCAAACTTTGATTTTTGACTTGAGCGGGACGAAGCCAAATCGAATCTATTGCGTTCCGACCAACGAAGCTCTTCCCAGAAAGGAAGAGCGAGGAGGAGGATCGATTTGGCAAAGTCGCAGCAGGCCAAAAAATCAAAGTTTGATGCCGATCATAGTATAAACAAATATTTTAATTAATCTCATTGTGCCGTTATTTTGAGCTTGCAAAGGATACCTTGAAATCAAAAGTAATTTTTGATATAATTTTTATTTAATAAATTGGATGGTAATCAAATGAACAAAATATGCCGCTTTCTTTTTATAGCCCTGCCTTTACTGTTTTTAGCGCCTATAAGCGCTGAAGAAACGGGCCAGCCGGTCAGAGCAGAGATTTACGCCGAGGAGACCTCTGTCCAGCCGGGCCGCCCCTTTTGGATAGCCGTCAGGCTGGATATGGACCAGGGATGGCATGCCTACTGGAAGAATCCGGGATCCGCCGGTTTTGCCTCTTCCGTAGAATGGCAGCTTCCTGAAGGGTTTAAAACCGAGGACAGCCGTTGGCCTACCCCCGAAAGATTGGAAAAGGGCGAAGGTGTTACTTACGGGTATCACGAAGTTCTTACCCTCCTGACAAAAGTGACTCCTCCGGAGACTCTCAAAATAGGCGAAGAATTTGAAATTAACGCCGACCTCGTATGGCTAGTCTGTTCCGATTCGACCTGCCTTCCCGGAAAGCACCCCTTAAAACTCACGCTAAAAACCTCCGCCGACACGCCAAAAATCAATTCCGCAGCCGCTTCCATTTTTACCCATGCCCGAGAAAAGCTTCCCACTCAAAATCATCAAGTGCTGGCCAGGGAAAAAGACCGGGCAATCGAACTGGAGCTTGCAGACCACAGCCGCACTTTCGAGCACGCCTATTTTTATCCTGAGATCAGCGGCTCTTTTCAGGACACTCAAAAACTCGCTGTCAATTCCTTCTCTTCTAGGCATGTTTTTCAATTGCCGGTTCATGAAGAGGCGGAGTCGCCTGCCTCCCACGTAAAAGGGCTTCTTGTATTGAAAGACGCTGCGGGAAAAGAGGTGGATGCGATCGAAGTTGCCGCTCCAGTTTCCAAGGCAGGCGAAGAAGTGGCTATGGCCGATCCCGTCTCTGCCTCATCCGCCCCTGTGCAGTTTGAAGGAGGGTTTTTGTGGGCCCTGGTTCTGGCGTTTGCCGGAGGCGTGATTTTGAATTTAATGCCATGCGTTTTGCCGGTGATCTCGCTTAAAATTTTTAGTTTTGTGAAAATGGCCGGTGAAAATCGTTGGAAAATCGTTCAGCACGGCCTGCTGTTCACTCTGGGCGTTTTGGTTTCGTTCTGGACTTTGGCCGGCATACTCATCTCCTTGCAGGCATATGGACAGATGGTGGGATGGGGCTTTCAGCTGCAGGAGCCTATCTTTGTCGCGTTGCTCGCCGCGCTTCTATTTGTCTTCGGCCTGAGTTTATTCGGCATGTTTGAAGTGGGCACGATGTTCAGTTCCTGGGCAGGGCAAAAAGAAAGCGACGCCAAGCAAAAGAGCGGCGGCGCTGCCTCGGCCTTCTTGAGCGGAGTTTTGGCAACTGCTGTCGCAACGCCTTGCACAGGCCCGTTTTTGGGTTCCGCTCTCGGTTTTGCCATGACGCTTTCCGCCCCCCTCTCATTGATGATCTTTACGGCGATTGCTTTGGGTATGTCGTTTCCGTATCTCCTGATCTCCGCCTATCCGCCGCTGATTAAATTTTTGCCAAAGCCCGGAAACTGGATGGTGACGTTTAAAGAGTTTTTGGGATTTTGCATGATCGCGACAACGCTTTGGCTGGTGTGGGTATTTGGCGCTCAAACAAGTTATGACGCCCTTTTCACCCTTTTAACCGGCTTCCTGGTTCTGGCTGTTGCTTGCTGGATTTATGGTAAATGGGGCACTCCTAACCGCAGGAAGTATGTGCGTATCGGAGCTCTGGCGCTTGCTCTGTTGATTGGAGTGTTTGGTTTTTATGAAGTGATCCATTCATCTTCTGAAGTATCTCATTCCGAAGAGCTAGTAGCTATGGCAGACCCTTCTCCTAAAGAACGCAACATACGGAATTGGGAGCCTTTTTCGAAAGAAAGGCTCGAAGAACTGAGAAAGCAGGGGACTCCTGTCTTTATCGACTATACCGCCAAGTGGTGTCTGATTTGCCAGACGAATCATAAAGTTCTTGAGAATCGCGAGGTTTCTGAAAAGATGGCCCAGCTCGGCGTGGTTAAAATGCTTGCTGACTGGACAAAAAAGAATCCCGAAATTTCTCGGGAATTGCAGACATACGGAAGAAACGGCGTGCCTCTTTATGTTCTTTATGGAAAAGATGGAAAATCCGTTATTCTGCCTCAGGTCTTGACACCGGATACCGTTGTTCATTATCTTGATCAGATAGAGTAATGGGTATTATCGATTCACACGCACATCTGACCTCGGACGAGGTCTTTCCGGATATCGAAAACGTTCTGGAGAGGGCCCGGAGCGCCGGCATTCAAAAAATCATCAACATCTGCACGGATGACAAAACCCTCGAAAGAGGCCTAGCGCTTCACAAGAAATTTTCTTGGGTTTATAACACCGCCTCTACGACTCCGCATGATGTATTAGCCGACGGGGAACGTCTTTTTCCTCTGATGGAAAAGTCTGCCAGGGAAGGAAATCTTGTCGCCGTTGGTGAAACAGGACTTGATTACTATTATCATGAAGGAACAAAAGAGCTGCAGCAGCATTTTCTGCAAAAATATTTGCAGCTTGCCCTTGAGACAAGCCTCCCTGTCGTGATTCATTGCCGCGACGCATTTGAGGACTTTTTCAACATTCTCGACCAGCACTATATTGTCGATAACAAACATGCTCCGGGCGTTCTTCATTGTTTTACAGGCAGGGTTGCCGATGCCCGCGATGTGGTAGAGCGGGGATGGTACCTTTCGCTAAGCGGCATTGTGACTTTCAAAAAAAGCCAGGAGCTCAGGGAGGTGGTTAAAGCGACTCCGCTGAATCAGCTGCTCATCGAAACCGATGCGCCCTACCTTGCACCCCAATCCCGCCGCGGCAGACAAAATGAGCCCGCATATATCACCGAAACTGCCGAGCTGCTTGCCGAGCTCAAACAAATCTCCGTAGAAGAATTGATTGAAGCTACTGCTTATAATGCGAAAAATTTATTTAGGATTTAAAGAAGGAAATCAAGGTTGAATATCACAGAACAAACTAGTTACAAGCCAGGATTTACAAATCTGTACTATGCGATAGTACAAAAGGATGCTGATCGAGTGGAACAACTGTGTCAAGAAAATGCCGATGTCAATCAGCCGAGTTTACCGAACCACCAAACTCCTTTGGTGCAAGCTGCATCGCTAGGAGATACAAAAATAATGGAAATATTGATCCGGTTCAAAGCGAATCCAAATGTCTGGTGCCCTTATAGCGACCCCCCACTGACTAAAGCTTCGAAAAAGGGACATGCAGCTGCTGTTAAACTTCTTTTAGCATCCGGCGCTATCGCAGGAAGAAAACCTGTTCAAGATCAAGGTATTTCAGCCCTTGGATATGCGGTTCACAAAGAGCATCATAAAGTGGTCAAAGAGTTGCTTGATGCAGACATTGATCCAAACGACAATCATTTTTGCGGAGAATCAGCATTAGAGGTTGCGCTCAACCCCCCGAATAAGAAAGTCATTGATGCATTGATCAGCCATGGCGCTAGCTTTGATAAAATTGACCATGTATCAGGAAAGACTGTGGATGACCTAGTACAGAAAAACATTCTGACTGCCATAAAGGCTTTGGTTGAATCATTAAAAAAAAGAGAGGATTCCCTAACTGTTGAATGGGAAGTTAGCCAAGAAGACGGTTGGCCATATGGAAAACACAATGTGCTGCATACGGCTTATCGATATGATCGTCCTGAAATTATTAACTTTTTACATAATAACCTACCAACGATGCTTTTTCTTAAACTCAGTTTACAAAGAGATATGTGGCGAAAATATCCTTGCGATGTGGAAAGTATTTCAAAAAATCCCACCTAATCTCTAGAGAGAGAAAATTGGAGCGTAACGGAGTCGAACCGTTGACCTCAACAATGCCATTGTTGCGCTCTACCAACTGAGCTAACGCCCCATTTGAACAGCAAATTATATACGCTTTCAAATTTTCTTGTGAAGAAAAATAATCGTGTTGCAAAAAAAGACCAGCTGGGGATATAGTTGATTTTCAAATTGCTTTTTTAAGCGCCTGTAGTTCAATGGTAGAACAGTAGCCTTCCAAGCTACGAGTGTCAGTTCGATTCTGATCAGGCGCTTTTTTTCTTTAAAATCAATTCCGACTCATGTAAAATTTTCACATAAGACCCGGAAACCGGGTTTAAAAATAAGATTAACCAAAGCCCAATCTTGCCGAGTTGCAAGATGCCGGCGTCAAACAAGAGGTGACAAGGCTTGGCAGCTAAACAAGAACTTACAATTAAAGAATTATTAGAAGCGGGCGCTCATTTGGGACACCAGACAGTCTCGCTGGAATCCGAAAATGAAGCGCTTCATCTACGAGTCGCGCAACGGAATCAACATCATTGACCTTGCCAAAACATTGCAGCAGATTCGCAATGCCGTCGAAGTGGTCAAGGATACCGTATCTCAAAGCAAAATCGGTTTTGTTTGTCGGAACTAAGAAGCAGGCGAAACAAGTCATTCGCGAATGCGCCGAAACTTGCGGCGAATTTTATGTGTGCGAAAGATGGCTTGGAGGAATGCTCACAAACCTTTCGACAATTCGTCAGTCGATAAAAAAGCTCGAGCGTATTCGAAAAAAGAATCGCTGCCGGCGGAGAAGGGTTGACGAAGAAAGAAATCACTCTTATGGCAAAACAACTGGAGAAGCTCGATAAAAACCTTTCCGGCGTTCGCGCTATGCGGAAGCTGCCCGGACTGGTGATTGTCGTCGATCCCAACAAGGAACACATTGCCGTTGCCGAAGCTAAAAAACTGGGCATTCCTGTTATGGCCCTTGTCGATACCAACTGCGATCCGGATCCGATCGACTATATCATTGCCTGCAATGACGATGCGCTCAAGAGCGTCAAGTTGATTGTTCAGACATTGGCCAATGCTGTGGTTGAGAAAAAGAACGAACTTCGCGTTGCCTCCGGAAAAAAAGATGACTCCGAGGAGAAGCCGGAAGACGGGTTTGCAGGTGAAAAAGACGAGGATAGCCACGAAGGCTTGGAAGCCGAAGAAAAAGCGTCAATAAGCGAGGAGGCAGAATGATGAGCGTTGATATTACACCGGAAATGATCAAAGAGCTTCGAGGCCGTACCGGTGTCGGTGTTGCGAAATGCAAGGAAGCGCTTTCCGAAGCTTCCGGAGACATTGAAGATGCGATCAACTATCTGAGGAAAACCGGATTGGCCTCGGCAGTTAAAAAGGCCGGCCGGGAAGCCAAGGAAGGAAAGATCATGACTGCCGAAACAGATGATTGCATCGCCCTGGTCGAGGTTTGTGCCGAGACTGATTTCGTCGCCAATAACGATCAGTTTATTGAATTTGCCCAAAATATTGCCGAAGAAGCGGCGAAAACCAAGCCCTCTTCCGTTCAGGATTTTTCGTCTCAAAAATACTCGAATGATCCTTCGATTACGATCGATGAATATCGAGGGACTCTTGTTCAGGCAATCGGTGAGAATATTCAAATAAAACGATTTCTGATATTTGATAAAGCTTCCAAAAAATCGATCGGCGTTTACTCGCATATGGGCGGTAAGATCGTGACGGTGGTTGAAATGACAGGTGGATCGGAAGAGCTTGCCAAGGAAGTGGCTATGCATGCCGCTGCCGCCGCTCCCGACTATTTGTCGCCGGAAACTGTTCCCGAAGCTGTCAAGGAACAGGAAAAAGAGATCGCTCGCGGACAGCTTACCGGCAAACCCGAGCACATTATGGATAAAATCCTCGATGGAAAAATCAATGCGTTTTATGATGATGTTTGCTTATTGAGGCAAAAATACATTAGAGATGACAGCGTGAGTGTCGCGGATTATGTAAAATCAAAAAGTTCGGATGCAGTTGTCACAAATTTCATTCGCTGGTCTGTCGGCGAGTAAAAACGCAAGGTTCGGGGCTTGAAAGCCAATGAGTGAGACACCAAAACGCATACTGTTGAAATTATCAGGTGAAGTTTTAAAAGGTTCTCAGCATATGGGGATATGCCACCGAACCTGTCAAAAACTGGCCGCTGCCGTAAAATCCCTCGCCGACAACAAAATACAGCTAGGCATTGTTATCGGCGGGGGAAATTTTTTCCGCGGTTCCGAAGAAGCGGCTGCAGGTTTGCCGCGCACCCCTGCCGATCACATCGGAATGATCGCCACTTTGATGAATGGCATTGTTCTCAAACACGCTTTTAAAGAAGCGGGCTGCAAATCCCGGGTGCTCAGCGGCCTTGAATGCCCTACAGCAGTTGAGACGTATAACTGGCAAAAGGCCATGGAATACCTCACAGCCGGGGAGATTGTGATTTTTGTGGGCGGCACAGGCAGTCCCTATTTCACAACCGATACTGCCGCTGCTCTTAGAGCCAGTGAAATTCAGGCTGATTTTCTGTTAAAAGCGACAAAAGTGGATGGTGTTTATTCCAAAGATCCAATGAAGCATTCGGATGCAAAAAGATACGATCGGATTCCCTATAGCAGGGTTTTGGAAGAAAATCTCAAAGTCATGGACGCATCAGCCTTTGCCCTTTGCCAAAGCAGTCAAATTCCTATTTTAGTGTTCAATATGGATCTTTTGATGACGGAAAAACCTGTTGATTTTGGCAAGATTCAAAATTCTGGAAGTTTGGTTTATTGAGGAGAAAATATGCTGACAAAAGAAGAAACGGAAAAGCGGATGAAGACCGCACTAGATTATTTAGATAATGAGCTGAAAAATATCCGCACAGGAAGGGCCAATCCTGCCATGGTGGAAAACGTTAAGGTAGAAGTTTATGGAACCCAAATGCGCCTTATGGATATCGCGACCATCAGCTCTCCTGAACCTATGCAGATTCTCATCGCTCCGTTTGATGTTCAAAATACAGCGGCGATTGGCAAGGGGATCGAAAAGGCTAACATCGGGTTTAATTCCATAGTGGAAGGCAATGTCGTCCGCATCAATATCCCTCCCATGGATGGGCAGATGAGGGAGAAAATGAAAAAACTCGTTCATGAACTTTGCGAGCAAACGAAAATTAAGGTGCGCCAGGCGCGCAAAGAAGCCAATGATGCTATAAAAGCGAACAAAGACTTCTCCGAAGATGAGCGCAAAAGCCAAGAAAAAGTGATACAGGAATTGACCGACAAATACTGCGATATAGCGGATAAACATGCGGAAAAGAAGGAAGGAGAGATCTCCAACATTTAATCGGATAATTTGGACAGCCTGTCGCCCCATCTTCGTCCTCAAATGCTCTCGCCAAAGTCGATCAGACAACGCTCCCTAAGCATTTGTGAACGAATCTGGAGCAACCTGCTGCTAAAGCTTGCTCTGTGAGAAATGCGGAGTAAAATGAGAATAAATTCGGGTTAACCCCTTGTGTAAAAAACCCCCACTGTGTATGATAAACATCTTTCGTTATGACGGCCCCATCGTCTAGTCAGGCCTAGGACATCGGATTTTCATTCCGGTAACAGGGGTTCGAATCCCCTTGGGGTCATAATTGGGTCTTTAGCTCAGTTGGTAGAGCACCTCACTTTTAATGAGGGGGTCGAAGGTTCGAGTCCTTCAAGACCCAATTCTTTTGACTTTAAAGTTATCGTTTTCCTATATTGCGGCTAAAGAGCCACTTGCAAAAACTCAAGTGGTTTATTTTGTTGATATTTGTTTTTCCTCTTCCCTTATGAATCCTGCCTTTGGGGATGGAGAAGCCTTAGGAGACGGTGGTTATGGCGGAAAATTCAAAAAAATCCCGGTCGGAAGATCGACCACTGGAATGCAGTGAGTGTAAAAAGCCGATTTCCGTGCGTTATACGGAAGTCGTTGGGCATACGATCGTTCATACTGTGATGTGTGCCGACTGCCCTCATTTGGAACATCGGCTTCATGGCATACCAGCTCACGAAAAACCCGAAAATCAGGCAGCTGCAGGACTCGCCTGCGGCAATTGCGGGACAACTCTTCAGTCGGTAAAAATGGGAAGTTATCTCGGGTGTGCAGACTGTTATGAAGTTTTCGGAGATGTGCTCTTGGGAGAATTCGTTGCCATGTGTAAAATTCCCGCCCGTCTTGCCTCTACAAAAAAATCGACTCCCATCCACATCGGCCGCGCTAGCGGAGAGGTGAAGGAAATGACCCCTTCAGTTCGTTTGCTTGCGCTCAATGAAGCCCTTTCGGAAACACTGCAGCGGGAAGATTATGAACAAGCTGCATGGCTAAGAGATCAGATAAATGAAATTACGGAGTCCGATAATGACAAGTAATGAGCTGCAGGTATTAAAAAATATCAGCCCCTGGGATCACAATGACAATCCTATCTGGCTGGCTTCGCAGCTAAAACTCCAGAGAAATATTGAAAAATTTAATTTTCCTCAAAAATTGACCACTCAAAAAGGAAACCAGCTTGTCTCTCTTTTGACCAATGAACTTCACTCGCTAAAGGAAGTGGGAAACCTCAATGTTTTAATGGCCGACAGCACTACCCCTCTTGACAAAGAGTATATTTACGAACACTTCCTCGCCAGTAATGGATTTGTTCATGCTCATACCGGAGAAGCTTTTGTCATTGATGAGTCGGGCCGTTTTTTTTCAACCATCAATCTGGGCGACCACCTCCATTTTTACTACATCGATACTCAAGGGGATCTGGAAAACTCCTGCAACAAACTAGAAGGAATAGAAGTCAAACTTGGCAAGAGGCTTAAATACAGCTATTCCCACCGTTTTGGTTTTTTGACTGCCGATCCTGCCGACTGCGGAACGGCCTTTACGCTGTCGGTCTTTTTGCAGCTTCCTGCTTTGATTCATACTCATGAATTGGATGAATTTTTGCTTCAGCATCAGGATGATTCCCTAATAACAACCGGATTGCAGGGGACTCTGGATGAGATTACAGGAGACTTGCTTGTTATCCGCAACAACTACACTCTCGGAGTCTCCGAGGAGTCGATCCTTTCATCAGTAAGAAGCTATACGACAAAATTGATTGTTCACGAGCAGGGCAAACGGAAGAAACTTCAGGAAGAAGACTGCCCTGTAATGAAGGATAAAGTCAGCCGGGCGTATGGTGTTCTTGTTCATTCTTATCAGATAGATGCTAAAGAAGCTTTAAATGCGATTAGTCTTTTAAAACTTGGAGTTTCATTAGGCTGGATGACAGGCGTTTCCATAAAAGAACTCAATTCTCTCTTTTTTAGATGCCGCAGGGCGCACCTCATCGTAGAGCACGGGGCTGAACTCACTAAAGAAGAGATCCCGCATAAGAGGGCTGAATACATCCATTCGATATTGAATAAAGCAAAGCTTCATATTGAAGAATGAATACCTCAGACTATCAAGCCTATTCGAATCTTTGGACAATTATCTCCAAGGACATCACTTCGAATATATGGCTTGAAACCTTTACCTATCGTTTTACCCAAGCCGATATTGTTGAAAACACTGAGGACGATGATGGCCGATTGTCTCCTAAAGTTATAGACTCCATTATCTGCCATCTCAGAAAACTCGGCTATCAAACCCGATATCGTTTATTGGAGGAAAAAAAACATGAACTGTCAGTCATCTTTCCCAAAGAGAATGTGCCCAACATGCATAATGACTCTCAATTAGATTGTTTAGCTGTCAGCACTCTTTTTGAAAAAAGAAAAAAGGCTATTAGAGAAAATCAGAAAATAGCTGCCAATATATCCATAGGTTATACAAAGCTTGCAAAGCCAAGGAATGATGTCGTCTTTGCTCTGGAAAATTTTTCTGATGAATCGATTGCGTATATTGTTGAAAAGCTCAGGAAAGCATTTAGAAAAAAAAGTATTATCCATACAACAAGCAAAAAGTGTTTCGAAATCAACGACAAGGTGAGGAAATACGATTATATTTTGATGAAAAAGAATTCGGAAAACGACAAATGCACTTTATTAGCAAAGCGTATCACTTATCGCATCACTGCTTCCCAACATAAACTCCCAGCCAAATGAAATAGATCATAATGCTGGCCATGATGCAGGCGTAAAAGATGCTTTTAAAAGGAAAATCGCTTTCAAGCGCTGACCAATGCGGCGATTTTGGCGCATACCAAACGACCCATTCTCTTTCAGCTTGTATTTTGGGAAGATCCTCTTCAAGGAATTTTTTCCGGAAATAATTGATGGATCGAAGATCTTCACGACCTTCATATTCGTTTCCATTAACGTTATAAGAATATCGGACTGAAGGAAAGTAAGAATTTTTCGAATGCTTTTTTACAGACAAAGCGATCGTATGAGGTTCTGTTATTCCAGATAAGCTATAGAAACTATAAACTTCCCATGAAGCTTTGCCGGCAAACCAGACAGTTGCTAAGACGACAATTCCCAATAGTCCCAACCAGAGAGAATTTTTATGCATGCCCAAACTCCTTTGGAAGAGGAGAGGTGAAGCTCATGGTTTTTCCCGAAATCGGATGAGTGAACTCAAGATATTGCGCGTGAAGAAGGAGCCTGCGTGCGGGCATATGAGAAGGTCCGTATTTTTTATCTCCGACAACCGGATGTCCGGAGTCATTGCAGTGTACCCGAATTTGATTCTTTTTCCCCGTTTCCAGATTCAGTTGCAAATAAGAAGTCTTGTTTGTTGATTTGACGACGGAGTAGTGGGTGATGGCCATCTTGCCTTTTTTGGGATCTTTTGTGGTGTAAACTTTGTAATTTTTATCTTCCGAGAGCCGGCTTTTCCATGTCCCTTTCTTTTCAGTCATGCGGCCTTCTACAATTGCGAAATATTGCCTGACAATCGAATGTTTTTCAAATTGTTTTTTTAAGTGGTCCCTGGCTTCTTCTGTGAGAGCGAACACCATGGCTCCCGAAGTTTCTCTGTCCAGCCGATGGACAGGAAAAACTTTTTGAGGACGATGAACCTCTTTAAGAAAGGCATGCGCGGTTTTCCCTTTTTCATAGGGCGTCGCGACGCTTAGAATTCCCGTCGGTTTATCGATAACGACTATGTGGCGGTCGCTATAGAGGATTTTAATGCCCTCTGATTTACTTTTTCCCTTCAGCGACACTACCTGCCCTTTATCGACGGGCTGAGACCCGATTTTGCGCACTTTTCCGTTGACCAGGACCCTTCCCTTCTTTAGCCAGGAGCGTAAAGACGATTTGGAGCTGTCCGGCGCCATTTTGGAAAGAACGTCAAAGAGAGGCTGGCTGTCTTCAGCTGTGTATTTCATAGTAAAATCTTAACATAAACCTGAATAAAATCAGAGAAGTGGGAAACATTTTGACGAATTTTGTCCAATTCTTTATAATTTAAATTCCATTAAAAAAAGTTAAAAAATTATGAGGAAAAATGGCTGACGATAAAGCAAAGAAGAAAAACAAAAGACCTACTGCCGAAAAACGGATGATTCAAAATGAAAAGCGGCGGAAGCAAAATAAAATTTTGAAATCAAAGATCAGGACATCGATCCGTCGATTCGAAGAATCGTTAAAGTCTGGTGAGCAGGATAAGGTTCAGGAGCGCTTAAGCCTTGTTTACGGCATTGTGGACAAAGCGGTTAAGCAGGGGATTTTTAAGCTTAACAAAGCCAGCCGCATCAAGTCTCGGCTGACTGCCAAAGCTGCCCAGCAAGCATAAAAGGAATATAAATGCAGTCCGTTAAAAAAATAATTTACGCCGGTTCTTTTCTGGCGCTGTTATTTGTTTCTTTTTATCTTTGTTCTGCTGAAAGGGAGCCCGATCTGACGATCGCCATCCCTATGAGGGACGGTGTGAAACTGCCTACCGATATTTACCTGTCAAAAGAAAACCCTAAAAACTGTCCTTTGATTCTCATAAGAACTCCTTCAGGTCGGCAGGAGTTTTCCGAATCCTTTATCCACCTGGCGGATTCGGGTTATGTCGTGGCAATTCAGGATGCCAGAAATTCTTTGGATAAGACCGGAAAGGCCCTGCCGTGGATAACGGATGGCTGGGGGGAGCTTAGGGACGGGTATGATACTGTCGAATGGCTCTCCAAAAGTCCTTATTCTAACGGAAAAATAGGCACCATGGGTTTTTCCGCGATGGGTATGACTCAATTATTGATGGCTCCGACTGCTCCTGAAGGCCTCCATGCTCAATACATAGGTTTTGCCGCTTCCCATATGTATCATCACGCTATGTATATGGGCGGCGCCATGAAGAAAAATCAGGTTGAAGGATGGCTTGGCTGCTACGCAAGCGATCCTTCAGTTCTCAAATTTGTCACTTGTCTTGGAGAAGACAGCCTGTTCTGGCAATGCGGCGACTGCCTGTCCCAAGCCCACCTTGTGAATACTCCCGCTCTTCATTACGGCGGCTGGTACGACACATTCTCCCAAGGAACCATCGACGCTTTTATGGCTGTGCAGGAAAAGGGAAAAGGCAAGGCGAAGGGAAAACAAATACTTGTCATGGGCCCCTGGACACATCACTGGCCCAGAAGCCTGAAGTTCGGGGATTTCGAAATTCCGAAAAACGGTGTGAAGCCCCCTTTCGATACCTCGGCGAAAAATTGGTTTGATTTTCAGCTTAAGGGAGAGGAAAATGAAATCTCCCAGCTTCCGGCGGTCATCTATTACACTCTAGGACCTCTTGATGGGTCGGAAGGAGTAGGAAATGAATGGAAATCGGCCGATTCCTGGCCGATACCAAACAAGCCAAGGGATTTCTATCTAAGTTCGGATGATAGGCTGACTCCGGGGAAGCGGAAAGAATCGCATAGCGTGTCCTTTCGTTATGATCCCCGAAATCCTGTTCCCACAATAGGAGGGAGGAACCTATTCATCGACTCGGGACCGAGAGATCAACAAGCAATCGAAAAAAGAGACGATGTCATAATTTTTACGACCGAACCTTTAAAGCAGAATCTGGAAGTTACAGGAAGAATACATGCTTCTATCTATTTTGAAACCGATAAAAAAGATACCGATGTTGTCGTTCGCCTAATGGATGTCTATCCCGACGGAAAAAGCGTCTTGATAGTTGACGGTATTCGGAGACTGTCGTCTATTAAGGGCTTTAAGCCGGAAAAGCCAGTTAGAGCTGATATCGATATGTGGTCAACGAGTCAGATTTTTGCTAAAGGTCATCGCATTAGAGTCTCTATCAGCAGCTCCAACTATCCGCAATTCGATATTAATTTTAACAATGGTGTCGGACCTCAGTCTGAACCTGAAATCGCCATGAATACGATTCATTTTGGTGAGAAGACCCCATCGAAAGTCACCTTGCCTGTCGTCAATTGAATGCATATGGTTGAAGACATTAACATAGCATCGAAAGATACCTCAGCAAGTTTCACTTGTAATCTGGGATTGAATTTAATTTCTTTAAAGCTCGGGGATATCGAGGTTATTCATTCTGCTCCCGAGGGATTCATCGGCCCTCACTTCGGCTTACGGCATCCTTCTTTGCTAGGCGGCGGCGAAGATCCCTATCCCTTCGGAGCTGCACGATATCTTCCCTGGGAGGCGGAAAAGAAGTCTGAAAATGAATTCCACGCTAAGATATCCGGGGATCAAGAGAGTCTTGAAGGACAAAAGTTTCAAATTGCCGTTGATGGAAAAATTATCGATGACACTTTAAGATTGCATCAGTCGGTTGTCAGTGCGGCCGACTCCTTAATTGGCTGCCAAGCCCGCCTACGTCTTCCAAAAGAAGGGGAGAATACATTAAGGATTGATTCCAGGGATAAGTATTATGTGAACGGGAAGTTGACACAGATGCCCGAATTCTGGGAACGATCCCCTGACGGCTTTGTCACAGTATCCTTAAACACCCCTTTTGAGGCCGGATTCCGTCCTATTATCAACCCGCTTAGAGGGCGGATTCAATTGAAAACTGACAGCTATTTGGTTGAATTAGAGTATACTAGCATCTCTGAAGAGAGCAGCTGGTATATCATCTACCCTGAAGAAAGCCCATATATTTCCATCGCCGCTGTCAGTTCTCAAAATCCCTGGCACCCGAATTTGACCGTAAGTTCGGTTGATATGTCTTTGAAAATCTTTAGGAATTGCTAGCAAATTTCCTAATTTGCTATCTTATCGTTTTAAGGCCATGGCTCATCATGAAAGAAACGCAGGAGAAATTGAGGCAATCGCTTATTGTCATTATATTGGCATGCTATCTCGCTCCTGTCATACTGTTTACATTATTGACAGCTGGCTCGATGGAGTTAAACAGTCGATGGTTGCTTTTCTCAAGTAGTTTGCTATTAGGTATTTGTGGAACCATTTTTTTAACTCTTGCCTTGATAAAATGGGAGGGATTTTTTTTGAAGATACCGCAAACGGCATCATTGGCGGTAATAGCTGAAAAACTTCCTGCTTCCGTATCAGTAGAAAATCCCCAACAAAATTCATTTTCACTCGAAGAGTTCCAGCTAAGAGAAAAAGATCTTGTTCGTGAAATTCATGAAATCAAACAGAAGTGGTACAGCAAAAAACAGGACTATGACGAGCTTGAAAAGCAATTGGACAAAGTTAAAAATGAAAATACCGCTCTTTTGCAGCATTCTCAGGAGCAGCTAAAGAAAAAAGACCGACTGCTTGCGGAATATGCCCAGACAGTCAATGACTTAAGATCCACAATGGAAAATAAACAGGAGCAAATTGAAAAACTTCAGGATTCCATCAACGATTTGAGCTATGATCTGGATACATTGCTCAAGTTATCCGATTTTGATTCTGTCGAAGAAGCCCAGCAGGAAAACGTTTCGGAAAATGAGACCTGTCCTGTTATTCAGAAAAGTCCGTCCAAGCCTGTTGATGCCCACAGTGCGTCCAATCAATTGAAAAAATGCATCAATATGGCTCAAAAATTTACTTCGAGCCAATTCACCACTGCTTCTAGATTTCGAGATGTCATGATCGATAATACTGCTTTGGATCAAAGACGTCTTTTCGATTCATTTCGAAGCGAGACGGCCTGTATCGTTGTGATGTATTCCTTAAAAGAGCGGACGATGCTTTTTGCCAATGATATGACAAAGTCCTGCCTTGGCATCGATCCGGAAAGTTTTGTGCACGATTATATAAACCTAATAGTCCAAGGGGCCGAAGAGTGGAAAAATGCCCTGGCATCCCTTTCCCAGCATTCTGAGGCACAGCTTCATTTGGTGATGCGTTCAGAGTCGGGTACTGATGTCCTTCTTGAGTGCCGTTTGGGTGTGATACCCACCGGAGTATTCAAAAATCATGCCGTCGGCATCCTTTATGAAATCTAATAATTATCTAGTGTCTAGTCTATAAAATTCTTATAGAAAATTGGGTGAGATTTTTTATCCTGACGTTGCGTGGAGATCGAACGTCTAGTCAGGGTAGAATAGATCACTTAATTTTTCTAAGAATTTTATGGTCCTGAAAAAATAAGGCTTCTTAGTGAAAAATTTGCAATTTTCTAGGATATCCATTGACCCTGATTGCTACCTAAACTTGTTGTTAAAGTCTTTCGTTGGATTCAGATGCGTAGACTCGATTTGAAGGCAAGGGTAATCCCTTGCCGATAATCGAGGCTTAGCAGATGAATTCAATGAAAGATTTTAACGACAATAGTCTCTATGATACTTCCTTAGCCAAAAAAAGGGGGCATCATGGAAACTTACGCAACAACAGTTTATGTCATCAGCGAAGAAATCCTTCGAATTTTGGGGATTAAAGACGATCCTCAATCTCAAATGTCCAACGCAGAAGTGATAACTTTTGCTATTTTATCAGCAAAATATGTTTCTTGTAACTATAAAATGTCCAGATATTTATGTAAAAGATTACGATTATTCAGAGCTATTTTAAGCAATAGCCGGCTAAATCGCCGAATTCATAAAATTCCTTGGATTTGTTGGAACGCCATTTTCCGTTTTTTAGCTCTATTTTTTAAGCAAATAAATAAAGATCAGGGTTTTGCTATAGACAGCTTTCCAGTTTCATGTTGTCAGAAAAATAGAATCGATAAACGGAAGGTTTTTCTAGAACGAAGGTATTTAGGTTTCGCAGCTTCTAAAAAGCGTTACTTTTGCGGCATAAAAGTTCATAGGATTGTGACGAGCGAAGGCAAGCCGGTTGAAGTTCTTTTCAAGCCAGGAGCAGTAAGCGATGTAAAGGTGCTCTGGGAAATGAAACTGGACATTCCACCAGATTCTAAACTTTATGCAGATGGTGCGTATAATTGCTTTGATTTAGAAGACATCTTGAAAGAAGAACAAATTACATTGCTTGCAAAACGGGGATGTAAAGCAAACAATAGAGTCCGAACACCAATTGAAGAGAGGGAAATTAGCAGCAAGCGACAGATTGTCGAGACGACATTTAGCTGCATAACAAACCTTTTCCAAAGAACTTTTAAGTTCTGCACTGAACAAGGCTTTTTGATAAAAGTATTCTGTGCAATTCTTGCCTATAGTGTTTCATTTTTATGCAAAGGGGAGCTCAGCTAGAGCTTACACGAGTGCGCCAGATACAACTGTAGCGCCTCGGCAAGGGATTACCCTTGCCGTAGACGCTACAGTTGTATCTGGCGCACTCGTGTAAGCTCTAGCTAAGGTTTAGGTAGCAATCAGGATCATTGGTAAAAATCGCATGGTTTCAAATAACGTTACACTGTTTCTTTACGTCAAAGGGACTTTTTCCGGGCAGACTATCTAACCGGATCGTGCTTAAGTTTGTTATACTTGCCATTAATGGTAGGATAGATCCAGGGGTCGTTGTTTTCACGCATAAGGCGGTCGCACCCTAATAGGTAGCCGTAAAAAAAACCGTATTTTTGAATGGCATCGAGTGTGTATTGAGAGCTGCTTGGGGTATAGTGGCTTCTGGGTCCGTCTGTTTTGGAAATATTATTTTGATGGAACTTAATCATAACTTCGGCAAGCTTGACCAAAGGGGTTTGTTTTTTAATCGTAATTTCGGATTTTGGTTTAGCAAGATCCGCATCTTTTCCCCAGGGATTCGCAGCAAGAGAAGTTGTCAGAATGATGAATATAAAGAGAATTTTTTGCAAAATTCCGGAAAAACCGATTTTTAAGCAATTTTGCCGATCTTTACCATTCGGCACAAATTCACATGCTCCTTGAGAGTAGAGTATTTGTGCCGAATGGTAAAGATCGGTGAAAAAGCCAAATAGCTGTCTGCTGGAATTTTGCAATTCTTTCTTCATCTAAAAAGATTTGTTTATCATTAATACCGGAAACAGATAATGATCGAGCATAAAATCTTTTGCATAGCAGTTATAAAGCTGCTCGTTATAATATTTGGCGCTCAAGCCGGCTCCGTTGATACCTCCAAAATACCAGCCGAATTCAAGGCTTGCAGTAATAGCTCCCACCGCCGGGTAGCCATTGTGAAACAGTTCGTAAGTTGCGGTGATGAAGGCCGCGTTTAGAATAAAAGCAGTAAGTGCTGTCCGTGTCTGGCCGGTGTAATAGTATCCCGCTCCCGGAAGGAGGGCATTTAGAAGTTGTGCTTTGCGAACAGAGAGTTTTTTTTGATAATAACCTTGCATTCTTTGTTTGAGAGCTTCTCCACGGGGATGTTGGGAAGAAAAATTTTCAAACTGGCAAAAATCGGCGGAAACCAGTGCTGCCGAGAGTTCAAGGTCTGAGCCAAGGTTCCTATCATACTCTTGTATGAGTTTCAGTATGGTTTGCTGTCGCCACGGGTTGCAGGTTTTCCCGTAAGCATCATAAAGAATGATGAGCAGATCCCTGAAAGCGGGAAAATCCCTGGAAACCGAGGCTAGCGTTCCTTTTTCAAAAGTTTCGATAACTTCGCGATATTTACTGCCGAAATAATAACATAAGAGGATGTCAAATTCAATTTGATGCCTCCTCTCGAGGCGGTCTTCAGGTATTAATATAAGTGCTCTTTTGTATCCGGTAATGGCCCTGTAGAGATCCAAGTCGGGAGCGAAATGGTCCGCTATCAGCAGCTCGCGACCCCAATCGGTCATTTTATCCTCTAAAGAAAGAGGCTCGAAAGCTGAAGGAAGACTTTTGATATAGTGATCGGGAGGGAAGTACTCGACGTTTGGCTCGATTTTGTATGTCCCGGGATTGCATCCGACAAAGATTAGAGAAATTAAAACTAAGTCGAAGTATCGTCTGATCATCTTATTCTCTAAGAGGTCTCTCTTCAAAACCGCAGTACGGATCTCTGACATTAAAGTACTGAAGAGCCTCATCAACTTCGTATTCCCAGCGTTTATGATTACGTTTCCTTTCGATCCAGATATCTTGTTGCCGTTTAGTAATCGGATTAATCTTTTCGACATCGATAATCTGCGGACGTATGAAGATCATCAGGTTGTTTTTGATAATGTTGTTTTGTTTTGAACGGAAGAGTCCGCCGAGCCACGGAATTCCGCCGAGGCATGGGACCTGGGTGTTGATTTCTTCTTTTTCATCGCGTATTTGTCCGCTGAGGATGATGAAGTAGCCGTCCGGCATATGTACCCGGGTTTTGGTCGTACTTTTCCTTGTTGTCGGTCCTATGTTGGTTGTCGCCGCGGTTGAGCTGATGGAATTTTGGACCCCTCCGCCCGAAGTTGTAGCGGTTCCGGTCGTGGGATTGATTTGTCCTGTTCCGACGTTTTGGGTTGTTCCTCCTCCGATAACATTGTTTGCCGCTGCGCTGCTGATCTCTTGCTCGATTTCCAAAGTTACGATGCCGTTGTTTCCAATAATCGGGGTGATTTTGATTGTTGAACCAACGTCTCGGAATTCGAAATTTCCGGTAATGACAGTCCCTAAATCATTGGCGATCGACTGTGTTTGGAAAGGAGTGTTGATACCGACAAAGAATTCGGCGACTGCGTTGTCTTCGACAACAATTTTAGGATTGAGCAGGACATCAATGCGTCTGTCGGTATGAAGAGCCCTGACCAAAGCGCCCATTGTATTAAAGTCGCATCCCCCTCGGGATATAGTTCGTCCGATCACCCCAAGATTAAAACCGGCCTCTCTGGCAAGGCCTGAAGGGTCAAGGTTGACTCCGGGAACGCCTGAATCCAGGGCGGCGTTTAGCGGAGAGTTTTCCTGTAGGAATGCTTGGGCTCCGGCAGAAGTCGGTTCGCCGAAGCGTGTTCCCCAGTCGACGCCGAAAGTCAGCGAATCGTCGACAGTCGCTTCAATGACCAGAATTTCAATCAAGACTTGAGGGAGGGCTGTATCCAATTCGTCGATAAGCTGCTGCACTTTTTCAAGGGTGGCAGGGGTTCCGGTAAAGACCAAGGAGTTTGTCGATTCAATCCACTGAACACTGTTGATTGTAGCGATGAAGTCATAATTTTCGATTTGAACCTGAATGTCCTCAAGGCTCTGGGCAATGGCTTGAAGCGCCTGCTGGATTTGCCCCCCCTTTCGGTATTGAAGTTTATGGACGTAGAATTTTGTCGCCTCGACAGAGCCAAACGGCTGTTCCTGGAGAGCGCGGGCTCTCGCTTCGAGATCATTCGGATTAATAATGGGCCGTCCCTGCTGATCGATATCAAATTGGGTGCGGGGAAGATCGTAGCCCTGGTCGATTTGCTGGAAAATTTTCAATGCCTCGACCAGCAAATTGGGGGTTGTTACTATGTAAACCAGATTCTTATTCGAAAGGGGTACCATGACCAGAGTTTTATCGCGGGCGAGCGGAGCCAGCATTTCTTTGGCAATACTTATCGCTTGAGAAACCGGAAGATGCTGCGCTTGATATTGTCCGATTTCAAGACCGGCTTCGGGCGAGTCAATACTTTCAATCAGCTCGGTGATTCTGTTGATATTGGATTTGATTCCGGTGACGATTAAATGCCCGCTGCTAGTTATCGATTCTATGACAGCCGATGCCGAAAGCATAGGACGGATGATGGCAGCCATAGTTGATGGATCAGTATTTAATAGCCGGTAAACTCTTGTCACGATTTCAAGATTTTTCGGAATCTCTCCATTTTCTTTGATGACGTGGGCGGGACTGTTGATTTTGGCATTTTTATGAATGATGATGTTGTTGCCGACTTCTACCATGTCGAGTCCGCGGAAGCGAAGTTCTTGAAGCAGCGCCGACATGACGTTTTCAAGTGATGTCGGTTCATTGGATACGATGGTGACCCTAAAGTCGAGGTCAGCGGGATCAAATATAAAGTTCTTACCGGAGATTTTACTGATGAAGCCGAGGTATTCCGACATTTTGGCATTGTTGAATTTAACCAGATATCCGGTTGTTTCTTTTTCAATTTTTTCCGGAGCAGGAGTTTTTGCTTTTGCACCCTTCTCCACAGGTTGAGTTTTCTTTGCTGGAGCCTGCCATTCGGCGGCGTTTTCTGTCGGTTGAGTTTTCTTTGCTGGAGCCTGCCATTCGGCGGCGCTTTCTGTCGGTTGAGTTTCCTTTGCTGGAGCCTGCCATTCGGCGGCGTTTTCTGTCGGTTGAGTTTTCTTTGCTGGAGCCTGCCATTCGGCGGCGCTTTCTGTCGGTTGAGTTTCCTTTGCTGGAGCCTGCCATTCGGCGGCGCTTTCTGTCGGTTGAGTTTTTTGTGAAGATGATTGCGGCTGCTCGTTCATGGAAGAAGGTGCCGCATCTGCCTCTGCAACGAGATTTTCGCTCGCTTGACTGTGTTGATAACTAAAAACAGCCTCATTGACACTCTGAGCTTCTTCGTCAAATGGGTCGACCCCGTCGTCCAGGGCGTAAAATGAATGTTCAGGCCGGGAGGTTGATTTCCAGGCTAAAAAAATATTTTTTCTCGAATCGGGTTTTAAATCTTTGGCGGCAAATGGAATATCGGGATCGGTTTCAAGGTCGTCAGAAGCAATGCCGAATTCAATAATATCCTGCATTTTGACTTTAGCTTCAGTAGAGGCGACAGAACCTTCTGCTGATTCAATCGTCTGCTTAGTTTTTGTTATTTTCATTCCCGTGGGCTTACGGGAGGAAGGTTGAGATTTCTTGGCAAGGCTGCCCATAACAACTTTTGCAGTCGGTGCTTGGGGCTCGCTTGCCTCGGCGGCATCATTCCGCGTCCAAATCGCGTTATCCCGAATGCGGCGGTAAATAGCTTCATTAAGAGGCAGGAGCTTTTTGTTTAGCGATTCGGACCTAACCCAAACAGTAATTTCATTTTCGCTATCTTCTTCCTCGTCGTTAAGGACGATCTCATCGTCGCTTGATTCTTCTTCATCATCACCTGCAAATGCTTTTTCCCAGATCTCGCCGGAAAATTCCTCTTCTTCGCCTTTGTCGGTGAATACTTTTTCCCAAAACTCGTCGGAGAGTTCGTTTTCATCTGAAAATGCTTTTTCCCAGATCTCGTCGGAAAATTCGTCTTCTTCGCCTTTATCGGCGAATACTTCTTTCCAAAACTCGCCGGAAAATTCGTCTTCTTCGTCTTTGTCGGTGAATACGTATTCCCAAATCTCGTCGTTGTCGGCAAAGTCTTCGTTTCCGGTTTCAGATATAGCTTCTTCTAAAAGCTCTAACAGAAAGGGGTCGCTTTCCAAATCATAGTCGGCCAATCCATCGGGGACTTCTTCATTTTCAAGGCTTTGGTCTTCAATCTCAGATTCGTGGATTTCGGTGTCTTCTTGTTGTTGTTGTCCTTCCTGCTGAGTCTGATCATAAAGTTCATATTCATCCAGTTCGTCAGGGGAGGGTTTTTTTCTGGAAGAACCAGTTGGTTCTGAATGATTTCGAGGCTTATGAGGGGCAGATTTAAGATCTATGACGGGTGTTGCTGCGATCGATGAAATTCCGGTGAAGGTTATTAATGCTAGCAGTTTTATCCTGCTAAGAGAGGCCTTATGCTTTGTCATGAGTCTCGCTTAATAGTTAAAATATTATGACCATTATCGCATATTGTCCTTTTACGTGTCATCACATTTGCTGAATGACATTAGTGACAAAGTTATTTTATCGCATAATAGGGAGTTTATTTTCTATAAAAAAATCTGGGATAAAGCAATTCCCTTGATCAAAGACTTTGCTTTTTCAGGGCCAAAGAGCGAAAGATATGGATTATTTATTTGACTGCATGTCTAATACTATGACAATTAAAGATTTATCATCTCTTTTCAGACAATTTTTTAATTTTCGGCAGAGTGTTTCGGATTGTTGTTGAGGGGGTTGTCCGATTGTTGCTTTAACCGAATTTTTCCATTCAAAGTCCGCCAGGTTTTCTACTTCGATAGGGGTTAGATTAGTCATTATCAAGCGGTCGCCTGGGTGCCATTTTTGCGTGCATAGGTTCATCGGTTCCGTTTGAGCTTCCCCTAGCATTGGATTCGAGCTGTCGATTGAGACGACTTTTTTTCCTCCGATAACTGCTTTCCAAAGGCTTCCGTAATTAAAATCGATGTATGTAAACATTTTTTCACTAGGGTCTGTGGATAGATAGAACAACCCTACCAAGGGCTTTGAGGGGTCGTTAACAAGAAAATCATTTAAGAGCGGCAGTATTTTTTCGATTTGCATCAGTTTGGTATAGAGGGCCCGGATCTGTCCTTTGATGGAAGCATTGGTTGTCAAACCTTTAATACCTCTTTGCACCGATTCGGCGGCAATGAGGGCAATTTTTGAATTTTCCAGAGGGAAAAAATCGACATATAGACCACCTGAATTCATCCCGTGATGAATGGAGAGGCCGATTTGGCAATCTTTTATCTTGGGGATGTTTGCTTCAGCCAGCAAATCGCGGGACTGTTGCAGCTCATCGGAAATTTGACTGAGAAGGTCGGTTTCTTTTTTATCTTCTTCAAGTTGTTCGGAATTGAGGTACTCCGAGAGATCGGTGATCAGAGCGACGATGTCCTGATAGCGGTATGAGGGGTTCGGCTGCAGGCATTTTGCCAAAATGGGCTGCAATCCTTTCGGCATAAGGGCAAGGTGAATCTTGCCGTGGCTAAGCTTCCCTAGAATGAGCTCATATGCGATGATGCCAAGGGAATAGATATCAGAGGGATATGATACCGATTCAGGATTGTCTTTTTGCTCTGGACTCATATAGACAGGGGTTCCGATAATCCTTTTCTGCAAAGGACGGCCTCTTTTTTGGTCCTGGATAAGTTGCGCGATGCCAAAATCAATGACTTTGATGGCGCCTCCTTTTGTCATAAGAATATTTTCCAACTTCAGATCGCGGTGGATAACGCCGTGCGAATGAAGATGGCAAAGCGCATAAGAAATTTGAAGAATGATCTCTAATGCTTTTTTTAAAGAGAGAGGGGTCTGCTGCAAATATTGTCTTAGGGAAATCCCCTCGATAAATTCCATAGCGATATAGAGCCCCCCTTCCCATTCTCCCTGGCTGTAGAGCTTGACAATGTTGGGATGGTCGGCCATGCCGATAATTTTCGCTTCTTTCAAAAATCGTTGTATGATTTCGGGATTGGAAAGAAATTTTGGAGACAAGACTTTTATGGTTATAGGTTCTTTTGTTTTAGGGTGTACGCCTAAATAAACATGGCTCATCCCTCCTTTTTCCAGAAGACTTTCGATTTTATAGCCGCTAATGCTTTCAGGAAGAGGCTGCTTGTCATTTTCTGCGGAAGGCTGCGTTTTACGTTTATTGAAATTATTTTCATTCATTATGCAAGGTCTAATATTCGGATAGCAATGCTGTCGCCAACCTTGAGTAGCTCGCCTTTGCCGATGCACTGGCCATTGACAGTAAGATCAACGCCGCTTTCGGGCTGAATGGACAGATCAAGAACATTTCCCTCCTTTAACTGGAGGAGCTTTTCCAAAGACAGATTCACCCTTCCAATTTCAATAGTCAGAGGCACCGAGACTTTATCTCGAGAAATTTCTTCAGGGGGAGGAGCTTGAGACAAAGCGGGCTTAGCAGCAGGAGGGGCCGGCTCTTCTTCCTCTTTCTTTTCAGGCTCTTTTTCTTCCGAAGGCTTAGGCTCTTCTTCCTCTTCTTCCTCTTCTTCCTCTTCTTCCTCTTCTTCCTCTTCTTCTATTTCGCTAAGCTCATCTTCTATATCAGGCAAATCAAGGCCTTCATCTTCGGTCTCTTCGTAATCTTCGAAAGAGAATTCTTCATCTTGATTATCGGGATCTTTGCTCATTATCTTTTTTCTCCTTTGACTAAAGGATTGATGTCCTCGTGAAAGAGAGGAGATTCCAGGATTTTTATGTGATTTTTTTCCAGAGAAGCCCGTATTTTCGGACTGCCGCTCAGTGTGAGGACGACCTGTCCTTGAGAGTTTTCGGGATCAATATAACATTGATCGAGCAGCACAAGGTCTCCCTCTTCGATTGTTTTCAATTCCTCTTGCGTCAGTCGGACTTTACCGATTTCGATGTGGAAAGGAATTTCAATTTTTTTTAGTAATTCCGGGCTGACAGGCGTGGCAAGGGTTCTTTCCGAGTAGTGCTGGCTCCATGAGTGGAGAAATTCTTGGGGGATAAGAAGACGGGCTGTGATTATCCGATCAAACAGGGATATCCTGATATCGATCCCAAGACATTCCTCTTCGTGTAAAGTTTTTTCTTGAAGCAGATGGAGGTTTAAGCTCTGATCGAAATTGATTTCGGAAAAGCAGTGAACAGCTTCAAGGGACAGGTAGCGGTAGAAACCCTGCTCGAGCTCTTCGTCAAAAATTTGAAAATCGGACGGAGGCTGCCGGGTAAGAAGAGAATACATCAAATAACGCAAATCATCTAAATCGACGACAAAATAAACGTTTCCTTCAAATGCGGAAATTGAAATTTGCTGTGTGAATAGATTGTCCCCCAAATCTTGAGAGAGTTTGCCGCTACTTAACCACCGAATATTGCCTTTTTCGAATTTAAAGTCTTCAATTTGAAAAGATTGAGAAATTTTTTGCGAGAATTCTTCCCAGGGGAATTCCGGGGAAAATCCGCCCAGAGGGATATGATCCTGTTCAACTATTTTAGGATCAACTGCTTTTAGCCATTCATAGAGAACTGTCTCTTTTTCAGCCACTCGATTTCCTTTGTTCTACTTCAATTGTGCTGGAATTGGGCGTTTTAAAGCAACAAAGACCTATTGAGATAAGGGTGGGAATTGCTTTAGCTCCGGCAGGCAGCTTTTTGGCTCTTTCACAGGGCCTCAAGATTTAACGCTTTTCTCTTTGCTCACGTTTTTTTTCGCCTTCCTTCTGTCCGCTCTGTTGCTGCTCGCGCGGATTGGTTTCGGAGGCGGTCAAAAGGGTCTCTTCTTTTTCGGTTGTGGCCACCATGATGTGCATCATATACCCTTTTTCTTCCAGTGTCTTCATGAGCAATTCTCTGTTCATCTGCATATCGAGCAGTTGTTTGGCTTTGGCATTCAATTCGCTAAAGGTAATATTGTATTCTCCTTTTGCGGTGTCGAAAGTGGTTAGAGTCAGTTTGGCGTTAGCAAACAAGGGAGGGTGTTTGATGATAACGGTCGTTTCATTTTTGCCGTCGAGCTTCATTTGGGTAATGGAGTCGATAACCTTCTTGAGAAGCTCTTCAAGCTGAATCCTTGCTGTTTTGGAGCTTTTGACGGCTGCTTCGGCTTTGATGTCGTCCTGGACAGCTTCAAATTTGGATGCCAGAGGTTTTACCTCTTTTACCTGGCTGTCGTCTTTTACCGGTTTTTTTTTGAGATCTTTGTCTTCTTCCGGTACATGCTCTTCATCGGAGTCGTCAAATTCCTTTTCTGTGGAGTCCTTGAGAGTTCCTTTGGCCGCGAGGCTGAAAGCGGAGGGAAGTTCGGATTTTGATTCTTCCTTCTTATCAGGCTCTTTGCTCTTGGATTTTTTCTCTTCAAGTTTGAATTTTTTCCGGCTCCTGCGCCCTTCATCCGCACTGTCGGTCCTTCTGACAGCTCGGTCGGAAACAGTATTCGACTGCTTTCTTTCCGGCAGATTTTGACTTTCAAATAGTTTAGGATCAAAATTTTGCATATTTAATCTCCTTAATGCCCTGTCTCGCCTTGGCGTTGATGCATTTGGTACATAATGTTTCCGATCTCATCCAATTCCTTCTCTTCTTCGCGACGAAGTTCGTCCCGCATCATGGCAAGCCAGTCTTTTTTGTGGATGTTGAGCTTGTCGACTTCGAGCCTTCTGAGCTTCAGTTCTTCTCTTGCCTGCTCAACCTGCCGCTCTGCGGCTTCCACTTGTTTTTTTTGCTCTTCTACCTTTTTTTCTTCTTCTTCCAGTTTTTTATCGACTACTTTTAAGTAGTCTTTCATCTGCTGAATTTTGGCAGATGTCGTGGTTTCATCGACAAGGTCCATTTCTTTTCGCAATTGGGCCAGCTTAACGTTCCGGTGTTTGAGAACCTTGTCTCTGGCTTTTTCCTTTTGCCTTAAAATCTCTTTTTCATTTTCAAGAGCTTCCAGGGCTTCTTTGACTTTTTTCTCGGCGTCCTCAACCCTTCTTTTCTTAATGTCGAGAACTTGTTCCAGTGGGTATTCGATTTTAGCGTCCTGCATAAGTGTTTATTACTTAAAAATCCCTTTTAGCAGCTGCATGGTTTCTTCCCATGAACACTTTTCATCAATGCCCTGCTTTAAAAAATTGTTCACTTTATCAATATGGTCGATGGCAAAGTCGCCCATTTTGTCTGAGCCTCTTTTATACTCCCCGATTTTAATCAGGAGCTCGTTTTTTCGGTAATTGGCCAACACTTCCCGCAGCTGTCCGGCAAGTTTCATGTGTTCCTCTGTTGTAATCGAGGGCATAACCCGGCTTACGGAAGAGAGAACGTCGATAGCAGGGTAATGGTATTGCCTGGCCAGTTCCCGGGAGAGAATAATGTGTCCGTCGAGAATCGACCTCGTCTCGTCTGCCACCGGTTCATTCATATCGTCGCCGGCGACAAGTATTGTATAAAAAGCGGTAATCGATCCTTTGTCAGAATTTCCTGCGCGCTCTAAAAGTTTAGGCAGAGTAGAGAAAACCGACGGGGTATAGCCCGCTCTTGCGGGCGGCTCTCCGGCCGCAAGCCCTACCTCTCTTAGAGCTCTGGCAAAACGTGTGACCGAATCCATCATTAGGATGACGGATTTTCCCTGGTCGCGGAAGTATTCGGCAATGGCGTGGGCGGTATAAGCTGCGTTTAGCCTAAGCTGGGAAGCTTGGTCCGAGGTCGACACGATGACAACCGAGCGGGCCAGCCCTTCAGGCCCTAAATCTTTTTCAATAAAATCTCTAACTTCCCTTCCACGCTCTCCAACTAGACTGATGACGTTGATATCGGCAACGGCATTTCTGGCGATCATGCCTAGAAGGGTGGATTTTCCGCCTCCTGCCGCGGCAAATATTCCGACACGCTGGCCAAGTCCTGTGGAGAGGGTCGCGTCAATCGATCTGATTCCGACCGAGACGGGCTCTTTAATTCTCCTTCTTTTTAACGGATCGGGAGGAGAGGCCCAAACGGGGTAAATTTCTTCGGTTTCAAGAGGTCCTTTCGTATCTTCATCGAGGGGCTGTCCAAGTCCGTTCAACACTCGTCCGAGAAGTTTGGGGCCTACTGGTATATGAAGCGGAAGCCTTGTAGGAATGACTTCTGAGTTGGGGCCGATGCCGCTCATTTCTCCAAGAGGGGAGAGGAAAACTTCGTCCTGGGTAAACCCGACAACTTCGGTGCGAAGAGGTTCTACTCCTTCACGCCTGACAAGGCACACTTCCCCGATCTTAACCTGGGGGACGATCGCCTTGATCAGCATTCCCACAGTTTCGGTGATTCTTCCGTTTACGGTAGTAAGCTGAAGCTCATCGAGTCCGCCCATTAGCTTTTCAAGCTGCTCTTTCATAGGCATTCCTTACGAGTCATGCAAAAACGACGGCCGCAAAGTTTAGGGCATACTTTCCCTCTCTTTGCGTTTGCCGTCTTAAGCTGGAGGTCATTAGACCTGAACGTTCATGAGCGCTTTAGTTGATTCTAGCGATTTGTTCAGCAAGTTAGTGAAAAACTCAAGTTCCTGTTGAACATGGTTTACCTTGACCTGAATGGCCAGCATATTCGCCGGCGACAATTCCTTGCCGGTATTGACCATGGCTTCAAGGTAAGATCCCAAATGGTCCAGCTGATATTGCGCATGCGACAGGTGGTCTAAAAATTTCAGCGCTGCGTTCGGAACTTCCGCTAGTTTGCTTTCAGCCGGTACTTCGGCTTTTTCAGTTCCCGCTTTTGCTAAAGCAATGCGCAAGCTGTCGTCAATATGCGTCAACTTATTGCGCATCAATTTGTTAACCGGTTTCTTAATGGTTAATTCGGGGGTTTCCAGTTCGGATTTGATCGCATCTATACGTTGCGAGGCTTCTTTTGTTTGCCGGGCAAGCTCTTTTGTCGTTTTCCCCGGGTCAATTGGATTGCCCTGGGCGTCTTTTGCGACATCTTCGACGCTTGGCTTGCTGGCTTCCGGAACTATAGTCTTCGCCACTTCCTGTTCAGGGACTTTCTTATCCATAATGGCTTCAAATTTCCCTTCGACAGGCTGCGTTTTTTTGACCTCTTTTTCCAGCTTATCGACTCTTGACTCCTTGGAGTCAAGCGACGTTATTTTTTCTATTTTATCATTGGCATTTGCCATATTTTCACCTTATTAATTTTTTTTATTTGATAAAAGGCGATTTAAGTTTTTTCAAATCTTTTTCTGCCCATTCAAGGGCGATTTTTCCTAAATTTACAATTGTATCATCGGAGGTTTCTTCAATTGCCTGCCGGATGATTTGTTCTCCTTTTTTCCGCTTCGCTTTTGTCAGAAGGTAAGATATACCTAAAAAGGTTTTGGCCAGTTTGTTTTCAGGTTCTTTTTTAACGACTTTTTCGAAAATCTCCGCCGCTTCTTTGACCTCCAGCTTGTTTAAGGCAATATAACCAAGGCCGATATCCGGAGCCGTGCTTTCCGGGTTCAGCAGCATAGCCGCATGAAACAAATGTCTGGCACTCGCTTCGTCGAGCTGCTTCACTGCTACAAAGCCGGCTTCTATCAATAACGGGAAGTCTTCTTGAAAGTCTTCCAAATTGTCTTTTGCCATAGTCTATCCTCGTTTCACTATCATAATCGGTCTCGTTATCAATTTCAAGCTTGCAAATACGTAAGTTGGGTATACACCAAATGAATACCCTGACCGGATTGCCGGAGCAGCCCGGCCAGTATCCATTCGCTATTATCCTTTAACGTTACGTGCCATTGACAATATAGCCGTGTTGGCAGCGCTGACTACCGCTGTCGACATCTCAGAAAGCTGAGACAAGTGGTTCATCAGCATCTGCATGTCGAACATGTCGCCGATACTGATGGCACTCTGACGGGCTTTAATGTCATTTAATTTGTTTTTGGCGCTGACCGTCGCATCAGTGATGATCTTGACCAGCGTCTGCATATCGAATCCTTCACGATTAAAGGCCATGATTGCCTCCAAGTATTAAATTATTATTGAAGCCTATATCTTTTAAAAAAGAATAAAGATTTAAACTTCGTTTGTTAGCGTTTTTTTTTTACACGCGCTATCACTTTTTGAAGGGAAGTGTAGCCGTGTAAGAGAATACCGAATTTATCAAAATCTTCTTTATTCTTCCCGTTTCTCAAAACTGACTTCACTTCTTTGATTCGACCAGCGGCGGTTTCTTTGATTTCCCGACCTAATTTGCTATCCCTAAGATCCATTTCCAGATCAAAGACGAATTCCTCGTTCTTTTTCTTTTTATCTCCTCCAAGTCCAAACATTGCTAATGCAGCCTCTTTTTTCCCTTATATTATTATTATACACTATTTAACGATTATATTCAATTTTGTACTTGATACCGCCTCCTTCAAGCATAATCGTATGATCGCCGATCTTGGTGATTTTTTTGCCGTCGAGGGTGTCTCCTACAGTGAGAAACTTGCCGTTTATAATGACTGTAATTTGGCCGTTAGGCTGTGTGGCAGAGCCTGATACGGTGTATTTGCCTGTTAGATCAACCATGGTTTCTGCCGGAGGGAGCTCTGTAATGTAGGCTCTGATGTCTCTAACCCCGTTAATTTTCTTCATTTTGCTCTCGAGCTTCTCGAAGTTTGCTTTCTCTCCTGAAGGTATATTGCCGCTCAGGACCGCTTCCCCATTGGACGATATTTTGACTTGGACAGCGTTATATCCTTGATCCTTAAGCATGATTTTAATCGTGTTCAGGATATTCTCCTCAACGACAATTTTTTGCTGCAGAAGATCGAGATAGGGAAAATTCTTGGCTAGATAGTCATTAAGGGCATCTGCTTCATCGCTGGTTTTGATATAGCCTGAAATGACGAATTTTCCGGGAGAGGGCGCATAGATTGTCACTCCTTTCCAGTTGGGGTTTTTATCGATAATCTGGTTTTGCTCCTTCCAGATCAGCTCGTCCACAATAATATTGTCATCGATGTCTTTGACGAAGGGGAGGGATTTAACACTATAAATTACCTGGTTGCGGTCTACAGGCGTTAAAACGTGCCCTACAAGGAGAAGACGTCCTGAGGTGGGGTTAAAATTCCAACGGATGCTCGGATAAGCTCCGAGAGTGGTTTCCAGGGCTTTTTTGGGATTAATGTGCTGTTTCTCTTGGATATTTTGCGGTTGAAAGAGAAATAGCGTTGCAATGCCCACAACGATAAATAACCCTGTAATAATCGACACAAAAATAAACGAGCCGAGATTTTGAGGGGTTTTAGAGGCCGGCAGGGACTGCTCTCGGGGTTTTTCTTCTCCTTGGACCGGTTTTTTACCCTGCTCCTCGGGGGCTTCCTCCTCCTGCTGCTGGAGAATTTTGACGATTTGGGGCAAAAGTGGAGAGACAATTGTGGTTCTTTCTCCCTCGCGGTCGTAAACGATAAACGATGTTGTCCCGACGGAAACGAGTGTATTCGGGGAAAATGTCTGTTTACCCTCGATTTTTTTGCTCTCGATCAGCGTACCGTTGCTGCTTCCAAGATCTTCTACCGTCATGGAATTGTCCGGGTTAACGGTGATTCTTGCGTGTTGGCGGGATACGCTGACATCATGAAACACGATATCGCAAACAGCGGGGTCGCTGCCGATAACATAACTGGTGTCGGTATACATTGAGAACTGAGCCCCGTTGTTGGGCCCTGAGACGACTTTTAGAAGGCAGGGGGCATTCTCACTCAGGTCAAGGTCTATTTCGGCTAGAAGGCCTTCTTTGTCGACAGTTTCGGGCTCTTCTTCAACTTCAAATAAAGTATCTCTGGACTTGTCGCTTTCTGCTTCCTCCTGCTGTATTTCAGGGGTTTTCTCTTTTTCGGGCTCTTCCTGCTGTATTTCAGGGGTTTCCTCTTTTTCGGGCTCTTCCTGCTGTATTTCAGGGGCTTCTTCTTTTTCGGGCTCTTCCTGCTGTATTTCAGGGGCTTCTTCCTCTTTTTCCTCCTCTTCCTCGGATTCTATCGGCAGATCAGAGGTCTCTTCTTCATAAAAACGGTAATAGCCATCCCCGATTTTGACTGAGTCGCCATTCGTTAAAAGAGACTCATCCTCAATCACTTCATCATTGACTAAAAGAGGGGAGGATTCGCTTAAATTTTCGACAAGTATTCCCTTGGGTGAAGATTTTAATCTCAGGTGTTTTCTGGAAACAGAAGGATCTTTCAGAACAATTTGCGATTCTTCGGGGTCTCTGCCGACGATCCATTCATCAGCGCCCTCAAGAGCAATAACCATCCCCTGTAGCGTTCCTTCTTCTGCGACAAGCTTAGCTGGCATAATTTTTAATTCCTTATGAAACTTTAAACACGAATCATATCGCATTTAAAGGACTATAATCAATAATATTTGAGATTAAAGCAAAACTCGTGCCAACCTCAGATATCCATTATAAGACATTTGTAATTAAATATTTATAGGTTTTATTCTTGAGATTTGATCTCATCTTGGTAAATTTTGGCGATATTTATAAAATCCTCAAGAATATCGTGAAATTGCTGGTAGGAGACGTCATAGTCTATTAAGTGGTTGATAATTATATGCTTACAATCTTCGGTTAAGCCAAATATCGAGCCCATCGCTCCGATTCCCAATAAACTGGCTTCCGACAGGGAAATAAACAGACTTTCCTTGTTTTTTTCAGGGACTTCGCAAAGCTGGCTTTGCAGAAAAATCCCCTCCTCCAGATCCCGAAACTCCACTTCCAGTTCCGGGTCGATTCGAAGGGTAAAAATCCCACCCTCATTCGGCTTCTGGCCAATTGTAACTTCCAGTTCCCTTTCAAGCTCTTTCAGATGATCTTGGAGCATAATTCACCTCTCCATATTGGTGAAATCCTAATACATTGGTGAAAAAATGTCGAATCTGCTCTTCCTCCAGCTGCATATTGCCCGAAAATTCGACTTCTTCCGGTTTAAGCGTGGGTAAGATGCGGGCGGTTTTCATGAGTGTTCTCTTAAGTTTTTCAGATGGGATAAGGACCGGAATCCAGCCTGTTTTTTCTAATACGGCAAATGAGAGTTCGAATAGGGGAAGAACTTTTAAAAATCTTTCCTCTGTTTGGACCGCTTCTAAAATTCCCGATCCGATCCATGCGGCTATTTTTTCCGCTTCGCCATTTTTTGCCTGGTCAAGATCGTGGATCATGCCTAGGAAAAGAGCCAATAAAAGGGGGGTTTTCAGGGACGTCTTCAGTCCTAAAATGACGACTGACATCTGTCCGAATCGCTTGCAGCTTTCTTTCAGCTCAAATTCGGAATTCTTATACTCTCTTGGAGGATTTGCTTTGATTTGCCCGCAGAATTTTGCAAAGGCCTCTTCCGCGTCCAAGGCAAGAGATAGATTATAAGCGGTGCGTAAAGCTTGCTTAGATGTGTTCTCTTCCTTCAAAAGCTTAAAAACCTCTTTGATAAAGGTTTTTTTGACCGCCGATTTTTGAGGGAGCAGTTCTTCTTGAGGATCAAAAATGCGCAAGACATCTGCCCATGTTCTCTCTTCTGCCAAATCTTGCGGCAGGTTTAAGTCGAGAGCCATTTTCATCAAGGTGTCTAAAAAGATCTTGACTCGAGGGTAACTAGCCTTGAGCATCCGTATCCGCAGTTTTTGGTAGGGACGTTTAAATGCCGGGTCATTGTAAATTCGCATAAGTGTTTGCATTTTTTTACAGACTGCAAAAAAAACAGCTGAGTTGATGTCAATGAACTGCCTGGAGGTGGTTTTCGCCTCTTTGACAATGGCGGCGGCAGCGAATTCTTCGGGAAATCTTTCGAGAAAAATATCAAAGTCTTCGATAGACGATAAACAGGTTTGCACATTATTTTTCGATATTTTAAGAAAAATTCGCCTTAAAGCCTTAGGTTTTGGTGGAGAGAGGACCGGACTGTGAGGAAAAGACTTGAAAGATTCTTTGTGCGCCTGTTCGAGTGAATCGCGAAGCCTGGCAAGCTCTGCGATCTCGGTTTCCGAAAGGCGGGTAGCCGCAGATTCGTTGATTTCCCATGTCTCATCTTGGCTGTAGCGGTACTCTTCGCTAGTATCCCCGTTCATCCCATGAGCTCCTGGGTGCGGACCTGCTCCTTGTCATCTTCTGCGAAAATTTCTTGATTGCGGGCCTTTTTCAGCATCTCTTTAATCGCATCTTCGGAAGGAAGGACATTGGGGACGTTCGGCAGAGTCGTTTCGGTGGTAAGCGAGGCTAAAGATTTTATGTCCACTACCTGCCCCGAAGAAGTTGTAAACTGCTTCATATTTTTATCAATAAGATCTTGTATGGATTGAATTGCCGAGCTGACGGCCTGCGGCCCGCCACCGGAGAGCAGAGTGGCCAAAAGTTTTTTCAGCTGATCAATGATTTTACGCAGCAGCGCAATCATTTCCATAAGCTCTTTTTGTTTCTTTTCGGTCTCTTCCGGGCTTGTTGCTTTTTTTGTTGCGAGTTCATTCAGCGTTGTTACATGACCTAGATTTCGGTAGCCGCCCAGTCTGGCCGCTTTCCGCTTGTCTGCATCCATGTCTCCTTTTTTCTCGGCTTCTTCGTCGACAAGTTTTTGGTCGCCTTCCGAAAGTTTGCCGAAAGAGCTCGAGACGTTCATGCCGACGGAAAGCGACAGCATGCCGACTGCTCCGCGGAGGGCTGCATTGAGGGTGTTGATTTCATCTTCGCTCATGCCCAGCTTGCTGCCGATCTTGGCGGCGATCGTGCCCAAAATTCCCGATCTTACAATCATTTCGGGTAAAAACCCAAAAATTAAAGGAACAGCGACGACACCGACGACCATTGTAATCAAAAGCAGGGCGGCAGCGCCGAGGACAAGAAGGGCTCCGACAAAGGGGAGCATCATGATAAGAAGCGGGGCCAATACAATGAGAAGAGGGAGTAAAACAGCGGTGAGCAGAAGCGGAATAGCGAGAAGGCCGACAAGAACTCCTCCCATGATCAGAGCGGCAACCTGTTTGCTGACATGAATCCCTAAAACATCGTGCATGGCCATGTAGGCGACGTTGAAAATGGAGTCCATCAATTTGTCGAGCTGCCCCGTTTGGCTTAGTCCAAGTGAAGTGACTGCAAAGACAAGCATGGCTCCTAAGGCGATCATTCCGACGATCGCGACAGGCGCCAATACAGGCATCATCAACAGCATTGCGACCATGAGAACTAAAATCACGGCAATCATGACAGCGGACAAGACTTTGTTCAAAATCTTCATGATTTTTCCCAGTATGCCGAATTTGTGGGCTTTCTTTTTTGCTTTTCTGATTTTTTCCATCGCTTTTTTGATCTCATCGAGCTGGGTTTTAAGCTGGGACATAATTTGCTCGACTTTTGAGGAGAACTGGGCTTTAGACCACTGAAGGTCGGCCATGCTGATTTCGGATACGAGCTTTTTAAGAAGCGCGAGGGCTGCCAGGATATTTTTCATGAATGCCAATATGGAGTTTTTCTGATTTTCGGGGAGGGGGAGTTTATTTATCAGCGTGGTCGCTTCATCGACAATCTGCTGCGCGCTTTTTATCATGTTTTGGTTTGCCTGAATGGATTTGTCGTCGACTTTTTGTCCCGAGTTGACTTTTGACAAAGTGTCGAAAATACTCGAAAGCTGCCCCTGCATGTTGACAAGGCCGCTTAAACTGGCAATGAATTTTTTGGCCGCATCGACACTGCCGAGTTGGGCTGCCAGAAGGGTTGCGATCGTGTTGTCGATTTTCGGATTGTCCGATGTGATATCTCCGCCAAATTTGGATTCGATCATCCCGGCGGCCTGCTGTTTGGCCATCTGCTCTGCCTCGTCTGGAGATTTCCCTTGAGCGATAAGATCGTTTTTCAGCGATGCGGTTAAAATTTTGGCTAAAGGATGATTTTCGAAGAGAAGGTCGGTTTTAACATCGCTAAGCGCTTTTTCCAGTGCAGGACTTTTGTTCATCGCAAGAGCTTCTGAGATTTTGTCTTCCAAGGCTTTCCCGGCCAGGGCATTAAGAGATAGAGTGTTTGGGGTTTTGCGTTCGATCTCTTCTACGGCGTACTTGACGATATCATTGATGGAAAGAGATTTTTGCGAATCCAATAATGTTTGCAACTGCGGAAATGCCTGCAGCGCTTTTGCAATTTCTTCATTGCTATAGACGTTTTTTAACTCTCCGCCGGCGTCGCTGTTTTGCGCTAAAATTTCCGGGTTTGGTGATTTTAGCTGAGGATTCGACGGTTCAAGGTTTTGGAGGATTTTTTGCTCTTCTGCTTTGCCGATGGAGCTTTGCATGATTTTTTCATTTTCTATTTTCTGTTTCAATTTGGCCAGTTCTTCAGTTTCCTGCACCTGCTCGTTCGGCTGCACGGTTTGCTGTTTGTAAGGTCCTCCTGTAGAATCAATAGGCATAACTTTCACTCCTTACGTTAATAGTTCTTGTGTTTTTAAAATGTCCCCCTCTTCTTGTTCGTAAAAGTTAGGGCTTTGCTGCTGTTTCCTCAGTAGCTCCTGAATGGCTTCAGGAGAGGGGAGGACATTGGGAATGCTTTTCAGCGAGCTCTCTATGAGAGGCTTCACATCAATCTTTTGTCCGCTTGGCGAGGTAAAGGCCGGCATTTCGTTATCGATAATCGACTGTATGGCGGCAATGGCCTCGTCCATGGTTTCCGGGCCGCCTCCCGACATCAAAGCAGCCAGCAGTTTTTCCAATTGCGCGATAATTTTGCGCAGCAGTGCGATCATTTTCATCAAATCTTCCTTATTCTTTTCGACCTCTTCGGGACTCGCCGCTTTTCCCGCAGCAAGCTGATTGAGAGTTTGGACATGTCCGAGATTCCGGTAGCCCGCCAGCCTGCCCATCTTACTTTTTGCTTCATAGAAATCCCCTTCTGTTTTCAGTTTGTTGTCGACAAGCTCGCGATCTTTTTCCGAAAGTTTTCCGAAAGAGCTCGAGACGCTCATCCCGGTTGCAAGCGACATTCCGCCAACGACTCCCCTAAGAGCTGCGTTAAGTGAATTGATTTCATTCTCGTTCATGCCCAGCTTGCCGCCGATCTTGGCCGCGATTGTTCCTAAAATTCCCGACCTGACAAGCATTTCGGGTAAAAAACCTAAAATCAAGGGGACGGCGAGAGCCGCAACAGCCAAAAGTATCAGAAGCAGTATAGCGGCTCCCACGACGAGAAGCCCGCCGATAACCGGAAGCAGCATCACAAGCAGAGGGGCTAAGACAACCAGTAGAGGGAGGAGGAGGGCGGCAAGTAAAAGCGGCGCGACTAAGAGGCCGACGAGAACTCCGCCCATTATCAGGGCTGCAGTCTGTCTGCTTACATGGATGCCCAAAATATCGTGCATGGCCATGAAGGCGACATTAAAAATGGAATCCATCATTTTGTCGAGCTGTCCCGACTGGCTGAGTCCAAACGATGTGACCGCAAAGACAAACATAGCTCCTAAGCCGACCATGCCGACGATCGCGACAGGCGCCAAGACAGGAAGCAGCAGCAACATCGCAGCCATCAGAGCAAGCATCACGACGATCATGACCGCGAACATCACTTTGTTTAAGATTTTCATGATTTTTCCCAGTATGCCGAATTTATGGGCTTTCTTTTCCGCTTTTCTGATTTCTCTCATCGCTTTTCGTATCTGTTCCAGCTGGCTATTGAGCTGGGAAATAATCTGATCGACTTTTGACGAGAATTGGGCTTTGGATCTTTGAAGGTCGGCCATGCTCAGTTCGGTAACGAGCCGCTTGAGCAGCGCCAGGGCTGCCGATATTTTTTTCATGAATGCTAGCAGCGAATTTTTTTGACTGGCTGGGAGGGGAAGTTTGCCGATTTGGGCCATGGCCTCTTCGACAATCTTTTCGGCGCTGTCTAAGACGTTTTTGTTGGCGGCGAGGCTTTTTTCACTTCCGGAAACTCCCGTTGTTTGGGTCTGCTGAATGGTTGCGAATAGATTGATGATGTCTTGTTTCATATCCGCTAGGTTTTCGACCGAACTCACAAATTTTTCGGCTGCGGTCGCATCTTCGAAATGCTTGGCAAGGAGCGCTGCGATTGCGGCTTTCATTTTAGGGTTGGTGCCGTAAAATGGCGTCACGACGCCATTTTCTGACAGCTCAGTGTCGAGATCGCTTAAGGTTTTGGCAATGGCCTCATTTTTGGCCTCTTCGGCTGAGAGTCCCTGACTCTGCAAATCCTTTTCATTTGCCTCGATAAGAACCTGGGCCAGGGGGTTGTTGATTTTCAGGATTTCCACTCGAATGTCATCCCACATTTTTTTGACAGTCGAATCTCCGGTCGCTTGATAGACACCCCACATATCTTCGGCAAGGGCAGTGGCGGCGAGTGCTTTGAGAGAATAAAGGGATCCGGGGTTTTCAAGGATTTTTTGCCTGATGCTTTCATAAATGGCGTTTTTAGAGATGAGATTCTGCGCGCTTAAAAAATCCGCGTATTCGGGAAAATCGCTTAGAGTGCTTTGTATGGCCTCATCGGTCAGATTTTCAGGCGACGCTATCCCCTCTGCAACTTTTGAAAGAATGACATCGTAATTCGGCACTGTCAGGACAGGAACTGCGATATTCGAGAAATCGTTAGTCTTTTCCTGTTGGGATGCCTCGATTGTGCTTTGCTGGAGCTCTTCGCTTCCCAATAGGTTTAACTGGGCTTCATTAATGTCTGCTGTCCAGGCGAGCTGGCGAATGATGTCCGGACTGATATTCGGATCGATATTCATATATGGTCTCCTAAGATTACCTCCTGTTTATTCTGAAGGCCTGCTCTTGTTGAATCATCTGGTTGACTGCCTGCAGTATATCGGCGATCTGTTCTTGAGCTTGTTTGGCTTCTCTTTCGGTAAATTGGATGCTTCTGCCGTGTATTTCGGCCAGATGCTGATAGGCTTGCTGCAGGAAGTTTGCTTTGGCCTCATCCATAGTCGGATCGATTTGCAGCAAAGCGGCAACCCCTTCATTGAAGCTTTTCAAAGCTTCGACGGTCATTTGAAATTGCTGCTGCTGCATCAGCTGCATGCCGTGGTGGCCGGCAGCCTCGTCAGCGGCTTCTTGGACGTTGCTTTTGGGTTTAGTTGAGGGTGCAGGGCTTGCGCCTTCTCCCGAGAGTGCGGGTGCGGGGCCCTCTTCACCTTCTTCGATGACTCTTTGTTCTTCTGCTGCTCGTCTTTCTGCCTCTAATTGTTGTGCTTTTTGCTCTTGAACATCCTTGGCATGCTGACGGTTTATACTTGCCATTGAACTGGGGGAAGATCCTGTTCTTGAGCCAGCTCCAAATTCAACGCCATCAGTCAAGGTTTTATATCCATTGGGGTTTTGTTCCAGTTTTGATTTTGCCCAACCTTGGGCTTTTCCATATTTAGCGGAAAGAGAGCTTTTCATTTTTTGCAAGCCGCCTTCTTTGAGAAATTTTCCGATCTTCGGCGCTGCTTTGTAACCCATAAGGCCGCCGATCATTCCAATTTGAATTCCCGCGTTGACAAAATGTTTCATCGCTTCGATCATCAGTTTTTTTGCTTCGGCTTTTTTGGCATTGTATGCCTGCTTGGCGGCATTGAGCGAAGCTTCAAGCTGCTGCACGATTGAATGGGCTTCCGTTTTCGCCGCCTGCAGTCTGATTTGCATGAGAATCGGCATAATCGAAAACCACACCATCATGAGTTCCGCGGTAAGCGAACCTGAAAGCCAGGGATTGCCTGTTCCCGTTTCATCTGTAGGCACGCCTCTTAAATCGTTCAATATTTTGGGAACCGGAAGCTTGGGGCCGCCAGGAGGGCCCGGATTTTTAATGTAGGCATCTTTTGCTTCCTGGGTTCTTACGGTTTGCGATTCGAGAAGGCCGAATTCTTTCGCCTGGCTAAGAACTGTTGACTGCGATTCTTTTTCCACTTTCTTTTTTTCTCTGGTTTTGGTTTCCGTGACGTCGTCATCGATCATTGTCATAATTTCTTCCAAAACCTTTCCGATTTCTCCGTTTCCGGTGACGACATCCTGGCTTTCCGGATGAAACTCCGGAGCATTACCTGATTGACTGACTTGTGTTGGGTCTGGCATAAGTTTTCCTCCTTCGGTATTTGAATTAGACCGTCGCGCTGGCGGCCAATTCATCAGTGATGCCAGACATGCTGGCAATAATTTGTTTAAACAGGTCTGACAGGCTGTTCACCTGTTTCATAAATTCTCCCACGCCCTGATCTTCGTGTTTTCCCTGAAGCTGAGCCATGAGCGCCTGCAGGGATTTGATCAGTTCGGAGAGCAGTTTGATAATATAGTCGAGATCACCCTCTTTTTTGGTGAGATCAGACATTCGTTTTGTGATTGTTCCCAGTCCGATTTCCGAAGCGATTCCGGCAGACATCGTCATCACTTGTCCAGACATTTGTATCCCGCCGGTTACATATTCGAGGGTTTTTTCGATGTTCTTGCTATTGTCATCCATCCATTTCCTCACTTCGCTGATCTTATCCTTGACATCATCGATGTAATCGTCGATTTTTTTTGCTCCTTGAAAAGCTTTTCCACGCAGGTCGTAAGTCGCTTCTTCAATGAAGTTTCCGATATCTTCGAGCCACTTGCTAAACTGCCTAAAGGCATCTTGTGTTTTTTCAAGCGCCTCTTTTAGAAACGCCATCACTTTGTCAAGCGTTTGCTTCAGTTGGTTGAGGGCGGTGCCGGTCATTTTACCGGCGTTTTCTAGATTTCTTATAATTGTTTTCAAAACCGCTGTGATAACTTCCAGTATTTTTTTGATGACCTGAATGATCACCTTGATAGCATCAATGATCGCGCGCAGGATGGGTTTGATCACGGCATTGGTGACCTTGGCCAAAGCTTCTGCAATAATCGCGATGATATAAAGTCCGCCGGTGAAGACAATGCCCAAGACCTTTTTAATCACTTCCTCCACAATATGGCCAAGGAGCGTGAAGAGCTCGACGGCGAGCGTGATCACAAGCGTGAAGACCATGGTCACAACTGCGGTCAGTATCATTTTCAGCTTGTCGCTCATGTGGGTGACGTGCTGCAGCCCTTCCATGATTTTATCGATAAACGTCGACTGGGTTAAAATCGTCGTGATAATCGGTACTGAGATCATCGGGATGAGCGGACCGAGCATCGGCAGGAGCGTTAGCAGCAAGGTTGCGACGACAAGTCCTATAAGCAGCGCGCCCCAGAATATGACTTTGAATATGTCGCCGCCGGATTTGGTTTTAAACAATTTTTCCCCGATGCTGCTTAGCACATTATTCACACCCTTGAATATACCTTTCATGGCTCCTGTTTCCGTTAGGGCGGTCATCGCGGCCAGCTGCGTGATCGCGATTCCGATCATGACGACAGTTACAACGGGACAGATCGGTAAGAATATCAGCGACGTGAGAATCATGAGCCCGCTCATGATCGGGGTGATGATTTTCATCGCGTTTTGTATCCATTTGGAATATTTTTGAAGCTTAAACTTCTCTGCCATATCGTGGAATTTTTTGGCGATGGCTTCTCTTTTCTTATCTTGGCTCTCCTCGAGCGCCCTACCGATCGCTCCCGAACTCTTGCTGTCTTCTATGTGAAGCTTAATCAGAACTTGCTGCAGTTCGGAAATGAGTTTGGCAATGTGCCCCAAAAAATCGAGCAGCCCATTGCGCTGGTCTTCGGGGACGTTGGGGTTGTTTTCCAATTGGTCGAGGATGCCATTTACCAATTCCTGAACAGAGCCTGTTATCTTCTGTACCTTTTCTAGGCCCGGCCCTGTGTTGTAGGATTTACCCGTAGGGTCGATTGTCGGCAGATAGCTGGCATAAGTTGTCACTGTTTTCAAGGCATCGAGACCCTCTCCGTAAATCTGGGCTTTCGCTTCGGGAACGTTGACTCCCTTTTCCTTCATAATTTTGGCTAAGGCTTTTTTGATTGCGGGGCTCATCTTCGGGTTGGAGAGGCTGACGGGAGGCTGCACTCCCTCTTCTTGCAGAGCTTCGTTTAGCAGCTGGGCTGTTTTGGATTCATTTCCGGTTAGTTTTTGCAAAAATTTGATTCCGGGATGTTCTTGCGACAAAGTTTCGATCTGGCCGGCGGCTTCTTCGGTTTTTTTCAAGGTTATCGTCGTTTGCAGATCGACTGATTTTTCAGAAAAAGTCTGCCTGGTTCCTTTTTTGGCCATCACGCCAACTATGGGTGGAAAAAGAACGGGTTTTCCGGAATCGGGACCTGCCGTTTTTTCTTTTCCTGCGCTTTTGGCCGCTGTGTCTTTTTCGTGGGGAAGCTTGGCTTGCTTTTTGACTTCTTTAGTCTCCATTGTCTTGCCGGCGCCTAGCGTTTGCATCAATTCGGCAATTTGCTGCTGATTAATTCCGCCAAGATTACTTCCGCCTGTGTCTTGACTACTCATTCTGTTTCTCCTTGTTTTTCAGTTTCGGGAGACTCAATATCTTCAGGAGCTCCAAGGTCTGCGGCTTCCAGTCCGCCTTCCTCCATTTGCTGCTCAAGCTTTTTGACTGTTAATTCCGACCGCTCCTTGATCATGCTGAATTCGTCTTTGCCCTCTGCCCGCTTGATGACGAGGTTAAGAGCGACTGTCGCTGAAAATGGGTCTTTCATTTTGATATAACAGTCCGCCGCATGGTAGTAGGGAATCGGGTCGTCTGGACTTATCATGGCTTGGTGGGTGTACATATCGGCTGCTGCCTCGTAGTTTTCCAGCATATGCGAGCAGGCGGCATGGCCGAATAAAAAGCGCGGTTCGATCGGGTCGACGACGATAAGCGAAGCGAAAACATTGCGGGCGTCTTTGTATTTTCCCATGTTATAGAGTTGGTACCCTTGAGCGTAGAGCGCTTCTGTGTCGGCATCCTGTATGCCCAAAGCATCTTTGGGCATCATCCCTTTTTCGAAAACGTTTTCGTAAAGGGCGTCTATCCCCTTTTGAACTTTCGGGGCGTCATCTTCTGCAATTTTCATAACGGCTTCAAGCATTTCTTCTTCTTTATCCATACTTTCTCCTTTACGCAGCTTGAGTCACTGCGGATACAAAATCTCTTTGTGTGCGCATTATGTAAAGCGCGCTAAGCAAGGAAAATGCCTGGCCGGCTATCTCCCGGCATTCTCCCTGCAGATCAATAAATTCCATTTTTTGGGGGCGAAGCATTCTCCTGATCGCTTCAAAATAGCCGGAAATGTTTTCACTTCTATTCAGGGCGATGTCCGCCTGGCGTATCGACGCGACGAGTTCTTTTTCTGTTGCTTCCTCTTTCAATATCTTGAGTCTTTTGCTCAGTTTTTTTTTGACCCCGTTCATAAGAGGTTGTGCTTTATCGGCATTTGCCGCCGGTAGAATATTCATGGCAAGCGCCTCTGTTATCATTGTCAATGAACTGTTTGCGTTTTCCGTAAGACCTATGGCTCCCAAAAGCTTCTTTGCTGCCAGCTCTATGACATCGGATTCGGAGATCAAACCTGCTGCAAGCCGCATGGCGAGCGACTGGACATATTCATGCTTCAGGCGCTTGTCGCTTTTGGCGTCCAGCGCGTGCTTTCCCGAAGCCGCAAATGACAATATCGGAAAAAGCTGGGCTGCAAATTTCATGAGCCTTGGCACAAAAAGCATCTGAATCGGCTGGAGATCGGGATGCTTTGAAAGAAGTTTCAAAGCAGGGTCCAAAACCTGTCTAAACGGAGTCGATTCCTGCGTTCTCATAATCGCGGTGAGAGTCGCCGCGCTGTTTTCGTTTTCAAACGTTCCAATGTGGTCGATCAGATTCTTTATGAGGCTTTCGGTCACGTAAAATACACCTCGTATTTTTTTTGTTTCGATTTGCTGCCTCATCAGCAGCAAGTCTTTTTTAAATTTTTTCAAAATCCTCTTTTGCTGGCTGGGTTTTGCCTTGAGCAAAGCTTTTGCCCAGGTGATGAATTTTAAGAGAATTTGAGCATTTGTTCTTGCATCTCTTTCTCCTTGCGGCGTGTGCAAAAGAGCCGCCGGGGAGGATTGCAGGTTTAAGCAAATGTGCCTGGCAATGTCAATCCACCCCCGGAGGGTCGCGTGTGAAAAAGCCTGGATTTTGGCATTGTTTGCAGAGTGCTGGGAGGGATCTACTTGGGAGACACTCTCGAGCCAAACCAGAGCTTTTGCGACAAATCTTAGTATCAGCTCAAAAACTATAAATTTCGGGTTTCTTTCCTGAGCCGGTTTTTTTCTATCGTCTTGCATTTCGAGGGAAAGCTGCAAAGGGAGTTCGTCGACGAGTCTTTGAAACTCTTCCTCTTCTTTTGGGTCGGCTTTAGGCGTATCGGGCCTGGAAACGCCGACCAGTACTTTCGTTTTGAGGTTGGGCTTGGAGGGGTTGCACGGATATCTATAGCGCTCGCCTTCCCTGCCAACCTGAGGAAGGGGGATTTCAAGCGTCGATTGAACCAAACCTAACCCCGCTTTCAGCTCCGCGATTTGCGCTGTCTGTGCCTGTTCGTTGTAATCTAATGTCTGTGGGCGGCCTAAGCCTCGGCTTCCTCCCACATCGGGACTCGTGCCCATAATTTTTTATCCTCCCGCCGCTTTCTTCCGTTTTGTTTCTTTAGGATGGTACTTTTTTTTCAGGATCTCTAAAGAAACTTCGGCGCGGTCTTTAATCTTGTCGTATTCTTTCCTGTCTTTGGCGTGCGCAATGCACAAATTCAAGGCGTCGTAGGCCATCGGGAAGTCTTCAAGCTGAATGAAGCAATCCGACGCATGGTAATAAGGGAGCGGATCGTCGGGATCCACTATGCTGCAAAGCATATAGCTTGAAGAGGCGTTATCGTAGTCCTTGAGCATGTGGTAGCATGCGGCAAGGCCGAGAAGATAACGCGAATCCATCGGATTGAGCATAACAAGCAGCCTGAACAATTGCAGCGCCTGATCGTATTTCCCCATTGTGTAGAGGCGATAGGCAAAACTGTACATCCCTTCGACATATTCGTCGCTAAGACCCATCGCGTCTTTCGGGGATTTGCCTTCGGTAAGATCAGTGGCGAATTGTTTGAGCTTGGCTTTTTTCTCCGCCTGCTCTTCTCCCATCTTTTTCTCAATTTCTTCTTGAATGGTATCTTTTGGCGAGCTCATAAATTCCTCCCAGTTTGAGCCGCGGCGACGGCTCCTTCATGGCTCAAATTACTTGAACATGGTTGTTAGGATCGTGCTTAACTCTTGAAGCAAAGAGGTTCCTAAATTTGCTTGCTGCGTCACAATCTCGTTACTTTGGTTGACTGTTGTTTGGTGCTGCTTGGCCTCGTCGCCCAAAACGCTTCTGAATGAACGAAGCGTTTCAGCAAATGACTGGTTCTGAGCCTGGACGAAAGAGCCCGCGGCAGTCAACACCTTGTCATCTCCGCTTTTGATGGCAAAATCGATATCCTGGTGGGTGATAATCGGTATTTGCGCGATAAGGTCGGTATAAGCTTTTTGGAAGCCGGCATAAAACGCCAGCCTTTCGCCTTGAGCCGCCGCTACCTTTTGCAGCGTGTTGATCACTTCCACAAGCAGTCTGAATAAATCTAAAATGATCGCTGTTTTTGCTGAATCCGTTCCCGCTATGGATGAAAGAGTGTTTGTTTCAACGCCTTGCCTTTCCTGAACTTTTGCAATCCAGTCCTTCAGCTGCAAGCTGGGCAGAAACACGCCGTCGCGCGACATCATGTCGTTGTAAAATTCTTTCAGGACATCCTGAAAGGATTTGGCCGGCGGCTGCGGAACGAATTCATCGAATATTTTCTTGTACATGCTGAGGTTGACAGAAGAGCCGAGAGGAAAGGGGGCGGTGTCCAAGGCAGCCCTTGAAGATAAAAATTTACTCAGATTTGTGGTAAATTCACCCAGCCAATCATAGCTAGGATTGGGGCCTCCCTCTGTTTGTTTTGCCGCGTCGGGGATGGTGAAGTCGTAGTGAGTCAGAAAATAGTTCATGACGTTGGTAAAAATTCCATTGAGAAAATCTGCCCTCGTTTCTCCCGATGTTGCCGCTGCTTCGTAGAGAGGCTCAAAATCCCCTAAATTTCCCGAGACATCATAGGGTATGCCCATTTGAATTTTAAAATGGTTGAGCAAGAGCTCGTAAAGCGGGCCGCTTGTCGGGTTGTCGGGTTGATTGTTTCCGACATTTGGCGGATAGGCGCTTAAGGCCGTAACAAATTTTGCCCACGATCCCTTGGCATCGAAGTTGGCAATCGATTGCGGTCCCGTTCCCGGAACAATCGTTTGGTAGAGGCTGTAGAAAAACTGCTCAGCCTCAGAACTATTGCCGCCAAAAACCTGGCTGATCATGTCGTTATAAAGATCAGTTGGATGTCCGGCAAAGTCGGCTGGAACATCTGAGGACGTGGCTTGGTAGGTATAGTTAAGCTTGCCTACTTCGCTTAAATAAGCTTCAACATCTGGAACTCCTGATGACATAGGGTCCTCCTTATTATATTATTACCTGGCATCTCAAAGCAAAGAGCGTGCCAAAATTAACCCTTAATATTTTGCGCCATTTTACCGACCATTTGGTCGATGGCTTGCAGCATTGAACTTGCCGATTTATAAAACTGTTCAAAAAGGTACATAAATCGCTGCAAATCCTGTTTCTGCTGGTCGTTTAATCCCTGAGCGGATGTGATCGCATCGGTTAGGTTGCGCTGGTTGATACCGGCGTCAATAGCATCTTGCGCCTGATAGTCGTCCGAAATCCAAAATAGCAGCCTGTTCAAGGGGTTTTGGGCGTTGGTGCCGATCACTTGCCCCGAGTCGGTCATAATCAGAGGCTGCGATCCTGCCAGAATATCGTTAGTATCGGAAGGCGCTTGGGCCATATTGGAGAGGACGGTATTGATTTTGTCTATCAGGGGAGAAGTGGAGTTGATTTGCGTCAGTTGGTCTTTTAGTTGTACTAGTTTATTTTGAACGGCGATAAAATCATTGACATCCTTTCCTGTAACATTGACCTGGACTCCAAGGGGAGAGTCGAAGGCCATTTTCAACGCGTTTTGGTAGCCCTGCTGGTAGTCGTTGTCGGCAAAAGCGTCGCCTACATTGGGAACCGTGCTGCCGGGGTCGTTGACTTGACCAACTAGGTCAAACATCTTCACAGTCCAATAAGGTCTGGAGTCGTAGTGTGTTCCTGAGTCGTGGCCGCTGGGAGAAAAAATGACATCATCTGCGGGGACATCTATTAAAGTCGGAACCGTGTAGCCAATTAACAAGTTGGGATCTGTGACACCATTGTTGATAGTGTTTCTTTGTGTTTCCAAGTTACCGGCCACTGAATTATAAGTTATGACAAGATTTCGCAATTCATCCATTTCTTCCGGAGTATCTATTGGTCCGCTCTTTGTCACTCCGTCGACTGGTTGTCCGGCTAAAAAGTTGTTCAGTTGGTCTCTTGCGTCCTGATAGAGATTAACATCAACGTTATAGTTATCGATTACGTTTGACAGCCCGGAAGGATAAAGCGCTTGGTCGATAGTAGGCGGGTCATATTTAATGGGGTGGCTGGGAACGAAGGTGAAATATTCGGCGTTTTTGTCGTTTACTTTCCGCGTCTCCGCTTCTATTTTGTTGTGAAGCGTTTGCGCCGTTGACAGGGCGTCGAGAATATTTTTAGTAATTTTGAGCGCTTGGTCGAGGTCTTGAAGTTTACCTCCGATCAAGTCATTTCCTGTTTTGACATACTCCAGCTCGATCAATGCTTGCAGCGTACGGTTGCTGTCGATGGCATCTCCCATTTTTATGAGGATGTCGCGCAGTCCGACGTTGTCCAAATCCTGCCATCTCTTAAGCTCGGTAATGAGGCTGGGATCCCCGAATGTGGGGGGATTTACAGTGTCGAATCCAACAGAGTCCAGAGCTCGTATCATTTTATCCAAAGATGAGGCCATGTCGATTGTGAGAAAGGCGCGCTTGCCTTGGGGCTGCTGTCCTGCGGGGACCGGTAAGCCTGTGGCCGTGTCAATGCCGTTGACGGCGGCATTTTTCAGGTCGTTTATCGCATTCCAAAGGTCGATGGGATCTTGGTCGCTGAGCGGCGGCGGTGGCGGGGGGGCATCAGGGCCAGTATCGGCGGCAGCAGGATTCTTGGCAAAAACTGTCGCTATGGTTTGAAATCGCGGCGCCCAATAGGTATTGACGATCTTATCGGTATATTCGCTGGCTACCTGAACAGGGTTTTGAATATCTTTTACATTAAAACTTACTGTAGTCGACATAATCGACTCCTTTTATTAAAAAATTATACTAATAATATATAAAGTATGGTTTTTTCCTTATAATATTATTATACTATAAATATTTTTATAATTCAAAATTAAGCCTTTACACGCGAAAATCCAGCTCCTGAGAGTGGCCTGATTCGGGGTAGGTTCTCAATCCCGGGAGGGTGGACTGTGGCAGCAGCCCTTCTCCCATTAAGGATGAGGCCGCGTGCAGCATGGCTTTTGTCGGGTTTAGCATCTCTTCGAGCAATAAACTCGGCTTTTCGCGCTCTTTATAGAGCGATTGGGCCAATTCTGCCGCTTTTTGTACGGCTTTTCGGTTATCTTCTTTCACAAATTCCTTAATAATCCTGTCTTGGGTGTTCTCTAGCGAATTAATGCTTGTCAGAGCCTCTTTAATTAAGCTTTGAGCGTCGGATTGACTTAATTCTCCTTTGAGTTTCTGGCCAAGCGACGAGGCGATTTGCAAGTCTCTGAGAGCTGAAAATCCAGCTAGAGTCGCCTGAGGACCTATTTGAGACTGAAGCTGGGCTACGGTCCTCAAAACGCTTTGATTCTTGTTTGCTATATTGATAAACTGAGCGGCCGCATTTTCGCTAAATCCTCGCCTTTTAAAGCGGTTAATTATCGCTTCTTTGGCCGCCTGGCCTTGAGTTAAACCGAGAAGATTTTGCAATTGCGATCTTTGGGGTAAAAGCGCGGCGAAAGTGGTTATGTTGGCGAGTGAGCCGACCAATTCTTTAGGCGCCTCTTCCCTGAGAAAGGCAGTGGGGTTGTCGACGTAGAATAATTTTGAGGAGAGCTTGATCGCGAGGGCTTTTGAGAGGCCTGCGGGCAGGCCTCCCCCGAGCAGAATATCATCAAAAGCCTTGGTCAGGTCCTGCTGTCCGCTTGGCGTTTGTTCGCCTCCTGTCTGGTTGCTGATCGAATGCACAGCTTCCCTTAAACTGAGCTGAGTTCCGCTGACTCCGAAAGCCAGGTTCAAAGCCAGAGTGCCGAGAGCAAGTTCCGGAGAGCTGCTGGCGACATTTCCCAAGTCTTGGGCTGCTGCGAAGACAAGGGTGAAGGCCGACAGATTGCCGATGGTGCTTAGCACAGCTTCCCGATTGTTGTTCGGCAGTCCCGCGATCGAGCCGACTTTTGACAAAGAACTTCTGACAATTTCCGAAAAACCGCCGTTATTTGAGATGGCCGCAAGGGCTTGCGACAGTCCCAGCGATGCAGCTAAGTTGGCCGGAAACGATTCGGGGGATAAAATTTTCAAAAAGTCGGCAGCAATTTTTAAAGCAAACCGCGTGCTGGCCAAAGCGGCGTTTATCCCTCCGTAGATCGAGACGGTTTGAATATTTGATGCCAGGGTTTTAGGAGGGGCGGCATCAACCGCTTTAAACAGGCTCTCGAAGGCTTCAGCGACATTGACCTCGCTGATAGCCTCGGTGACTCTCGGACTGCCAAGACCCAGGACAAGACCGGCCAGACTGCCCGATGCGGGCGAGGCTAAGGTTCCCGCGGAACCCGATGCAGTCGAGCTAGGTTCATAAATTTCGCTAGTCGGGCTTCCCCTTGCTAAAAAGATCAGAGATAAGAGGGTTTTGTTCTGCAAGGCCAAATCGATTGTTTGATGAAGATCCGTATTGGTTTGAATGACCTTATTGACTATATCGGTTGTTCCGACGGTTTCAAAATCGCTGCTGTAGATAGTATACTGAAAATTGGCCGTGTCGATTCCAAGAACGCTCACATCGGACCTTGGAGGAGGAATGCCTCCGGGGTTATCGGGAAGAGGGTCTTCCGGGGCGTCTTGGTTAAATAAAATGGTGTCGGCTCCATCATCGTAAGTCGAGACAAAGCTATTCCACTTATCCCTTTCGTCGAGTAAATTGCCGAGCGCCGTGTTGTAATCAGCAAGGGCGTTATTATACGTTGTCTTTAAACCATCGTAATCGGTTGAAAAGTCGAATCCCGGATCGTTATAGGCATTATTAATTGTGTTAATGACGTTATTCAAAGCATCTCTTGCACTGAGATAGTCGGACAAGGCCTGATTATAATTGTCTTTGGCCTGCTCGAAAAAGAGCGTCCAGTCGGATTGCTGGACCGGGTCGTCGAAGGTGGAAAGAGGATAGGGAGAAATTGTACCAGTAAGGGGAAGGGGATCAGCCGGATCGATCATAGGATCGGGAATAAGAGGGCCGCCGGAAGGCATTTTAGCATTTAAATTGTCTCGCTCTGTACTCAGTGTTGAGAGAGCACTGTTATATTGGGTGACAAGCAGGTTGTATGCGATTCGCAAATTTAAGGCAACATTGGGATCCTCTGTTGCGTTAATCGTTATGATAAGCTGATTCAGCTCAGTGCGGATGTTGATAAAGTTATTGTAGGCCGTTTGATAGTCGTCGTCGATAGTGAGTCCGCCGTCGAAAGCGCCAAAACTCGGATCAAAGACGGCCATGGGGGGATTGAGGTCGATAGGGGGAATCAGAACCGGAGCGGGCTTATCGGGCGAGACTGCCGTCGGGTCGAAGTCGATCAGTTCGCTGTCGGGGATAGGTTTGACAATTGGCAGGGCGTTGGTTTGTTCAATAGGGGGCACGCCTGCATCCGTTCTTGCGGCATCTATTGCGTCTATTGTCCCCTGATAATTGCTGACAAGATCGTTATAATGGGTTATGGCCTGATTTAAGGCGTCCCTAGCAGCGGCAAGATCGGCGGGCGCCGACGCTGGCAGTCCTGTACCAAGGTAGTCAAGATATTCTGTGACAGCTGCATTGTAGTCGTCTCTTGCGGAATCAATCACATCTTTTTGATCATTGAGCGCTTGTGCTTCGCTGATCAAATCGGTCATTTTGGTTTGCTGGCTTTGAACCAGTGTACTTTGTTTTGTCAGTGCGGCCAGCACCTCATTGCTTTGGTCGACCGCTGTCAATAGGATATTTCTGTTTCCTTGCAGGTCGGCTTCTCTAAGATTTTGGATCAGTTCAAGCAAAGTATTGACAACACTGTCATAAAAATCATTGATGGAAATCCTATCGCTTTCAGGCAATCCAGACCTAAGCGCAAAGTCAAGAGAGGACAGAGTATCCAGTTCCTCTTGCGTCAAATTAGGCGGGGGAGTGGAGTTTAGAGGAAGAAGAGGCCCTCCGCCGCTCGTAGGAGAAATCGGTGATGTCATAATTTATCTCCTGTTAAAATTGCATATTTTGTAGCAAATTACATGCCAAATTAAATTTAAGGGAATTATATCGTAGTTTACTAAGTGTTATATAATAAGAATTAAGTACAATTATTCCCTTATATTAATATTATAACATATTTAAATATTTAATTTTGTATAGAAAATCGGTAAATTTTCGACTTCCCATACTGGCTTTGTTGCGTAATTAACCACAGAGCTCACAAGAGCGCACAGAGAGAATATGAGAGATTTGATTTAAGCTGCTATTAATTCACTTTCAGGCATTCCCAGCTTTGTCATTATATTTAGTGCTTCACATTTTGCCCTTGATTCAGCCCTTTGGGTTTCCAGAGTTCTACTTCTTAAATCATTTCCAAAGAATCGTTTAAATCTAAACATGGCTGTTTCTGCAAGTGGCTCTTAAGCATAATGGTGGTGGCAGAGGTTTGCTCATCAATTTCAATGTAAAACTTCTAAAAAATGGGATTAGGCGTCTAATCATTTAATTCTTCTCTCATAATCTCTCAGTGAGCTCGGTGGTCTCAGTGGTGATTTATGCAACAACGCCTCCCATACTCATAAAATTTGAGGTGCGGGCACGAGTTTTTGAAATTTATGCAATTTTTTGCTGGGGAGGGCGGATAATCGGGGGCGCGTCCTTGAGGACAGTGTCCTCTTCGATAGTGATTTCCTGGATAGTCTCATCCGAGGGTATATCGTACATCAGATCGCGCATAAGATTTTCCAGGATCATGCGGAGGGCTCTGGCGCCGGTAGCCGATTCCAGGGCTTTTTTGGCAATGGCGAGGAGAGCATCATCGGTAAAATTGAGTTTGACGCCTTCAATCGCAAAAAGGGCCTGGTATTGCTTGACAATGGCGTTTTTTGGGGTTGTCAGTATTCTGACAAGATCTTCTTCGGTCAGTTCGTTGCAGTTGGCCAGGCTGCTGAAACGGCCGATAAACTCCGGAATCATGCCATACTGGATCAGGTCTTCCGGCTCTACTTTCGAAAACAGCAGGCTTTTTTGATCGGGATCGATTCTTTCGGTATCGGAGATGTCAAATCCAATGCTTCCCCGTCCGAGCCGTTTGGCGACGACTTTCTCAAGCCCCGCAAATGCTCCGCCGACGATAAAGAGGATATTTTCGGTGTTGACTTTGATATATTCCTGGTTAGGATGTTTTCGTCCCCCTTTCGGAGGGATATTGGCGATAGTTCCCTCGACAATTTTAAGCAGGGCCTGTTGGACCCCTTCTCCCGAAACGTCCCTTGTAATCGATACATTGGAAGATGTCCTGTTGATTTTGTCAATCTCGTCGATGTAGATAATCCCCTGTTCGGCTTTGGCGACATCATAATCGGCGGCCTGCAGGAGGCGGAGAACGATATTTTCAACGTCTTCCCCGACATAACCGGCCTCTGTCAATGTCGTGGCGTCCGCGATAGCGAAGGGGACGTCGAGAATGCGGGCAAGTGTTTTGGCAATCAGCGTTTTTCCCGATCCCGTGGGTCCGAGAAGCATCACGTTGGATTTATGGAACTCTACGTCGTGGTTTTCCGCTTTTTCCTGTAGGGAGCGTATTCGGGTATAATGGTTGTATACGGCCACGGATATGGTTTTTTTTGCCTTTTCTTGGCCGATAATATACTCGTCGAGTCGTTCTTTGATTTCTCTGGGTTTTAGCGATTTGAATTCAAAGCTTTTCGCTGTGGGTTTTTTTTCCAGTATGCCGTTGCATAGATGGACGCATTTGTCGCAGATGTAGACATTAGGGCCGGCTATCAGCTTTTCTACGGCATCTTCATTTCGGCCGCAAAAAGAGCAGGCAGCGTTGCTATCCGGTGGTAGTTGATCTTTACTCATTGCTTATCCCTTTGCTTTCTGAGGTTCGACAATTTCGTCGATAAGGCCGTACGCTTTGGCTTCTTCCGGACTCATGAAGTAGTCGCGGTCTGAGTCCTTCTGGATTTTTTCTTCTGTTTGGCCGGTGCAATCCGACATAATTTTTGTCAGCTTTTGTTTCAGATAGAGAATTTCTTTCGCCTGCAGTCTGACATCTTCGGAGGTTCCTCCAATACCGCCGGAAGGCTGATGGATCATAATGCGGCTGTTGGGAAGCGCGTGCCTTTTGCCTTTTGTACCCGCGGCTAAAAGCAGGGCCCCCATCGACGCCGCCATACCTATGCACCACGTGTTGACATTGCAATTGAGATGCTGGATCGTGTCATAGATGGCAAGGCCTGCGGAAACGGTTCCTCCGGGAGAGTGTATATAGATATTGATGTCTTTTTTGGGATCTTCCATACGAAGGAAGAGAAGTTGGGCGATGACAATATTGGCGACATGGTCGTTGATTTCCTGGCCGAGGAATATAATCCGATCCTTGAGAAGGCGGGAATAGATATCCATGGAACGCTCGCCGCGTCCTGTATCCTCGATCACATAAGGGACTAATGTAGATGCATGTGGTCTTATTTTGTCAGTCATTTGGTGATTAACCTCTCTTTAACTTCCCTATTAGTATCTTCATTTTAAACGAGCCGTCAAGTCATTTTCGCATGTTCGGCCAGATATTTCATAGCTTTAACCATTTGCAGCTGCCTCACAATCTCTGACGAGTATTTTTCGGGATTGTTCACCATTTCCATATCCATTGTCCCATCAGGTTTGAGGCTTTGATGGATCAGCTCGTTCATGATCTCCTCTTTACCGACTTTAAACTGCTGCTGGTCAATAGTTTTTAGTAAAATATAGTGAGTGCGGACATTAGCTAAGGCTCTTTGCAGCGCAACTTCTTCGAGCTGATCCTTAATTTGGCTGATTTCCTCGTCGCTATATTGCTGCCGCTTGTAATTTTCGATAAGCTGGTTAAGTATATTGACCCGTTCGCTCTCTTTGAGCGAGGCGGGAATATCGAAGGGGAACGATTCAGATAATTTCTGTTGTATGGCTGCATGGATGCGGTTTTCAGCCTCTTCATTTTCTCGGCGCTGCAGGTAATCTTTCACCTTTTTTCGGAAGTCCTCCATGCCGTCGGCGCCGAATTTTTTCGCGAATTCGTCATCCAGAACGCTCAGCTCGGGTACCTGAATCTTGTGTATTGTGATGGCAATTGGCTTGCTTTCTCCTTTTTCCGGCTTGGGAGGAGTAGCTTCGTTTGTCTGGCCGATTTCTTTACCGACGAAGAAATCATAGAGCCACTCATCAATATGCTCTTTATTGACGTGAAAGCTCCCTTTTCTTTCGCTCCCCTCGGTTTTTATCGTTACTTCGACAAAATCATCGTCTTGAACGGCCCTGTCTTTCACCTCTTCCCACTTAGCGTTGTGGTATTGGAGCAATG
>CAWAPJ010000017.1:0-101790 GCA_963783885.1 Waddliaceae bacterium
TCAGGATCAGTGTTCCGGAAAAGAATGTTAGAAAGTTTAGAGAAGTTCTTTTGTATATCCTTTCGAAAGTGGGGGCCAAGCCGAACATCGGAGAAACAGTCATCTATAAACTCCTCTACTTCATAGATTTTAACTATTATGAGAAATACGAAGAGCAGCTTATTGGAGCCACCTATATCAAAAATAACTATGGACCGACGCCTATCGAATTCCAGGCAATTATTAAAGACATGATTGCGAAAGGAAAGCGTGAGCAAGTACAGCCCTTGTGAGTCATCATAAGGAATCTCCTTCGTTTACGTGGGAGAGGATGTCAACAAAACACCTTTGATCCTCTATCATAAGCATGGCGTTGATAATCATGGCATCTTCCGGATCACGGGATTTCCTTTTGAAAAACCACTAATATACAAGGCAAAAAAGTTCGCTTGCCGATCATTGAAAGGAAAAGGAGTCCGATCGGGCATTCGTGTGATTTATGCCTATTTTGAAAAAGAAGATCGAATTGAACTGATTGAAATCTATTACAAAGATTCAGTTCAAAAATGTGAAGATAAGGAACAAATATTGTCTATTTATGTCGAGGTAGTCGCAGGAGGCTAGGATGTAGCGGACGCCGCGGCTTATATCGAAGGGAAGCGAACCGGGGCGGACGTTACTCGCCCGACAATCCGGCAGATTTTGAAGAATTGATCAGTATTTCTCACGCAAGCTTATTTAGTCTTCGCTGAATGGTTTCTTTGAGCATTTCAGGGGAGCCGATAAAGGCGGTTTTGAAATCCCCGACGGTCTGCAGATTCAAGTCCTCAAGATTGTGATTGACTTCCGTCATCAAAAGCTCCCGAAATTCCTGGCACTCTTTGTCGGAATGGGTTTTGGGGTCCAAATGAAGGTCGGCTTGATCTTTGATACGGGGAAGCAGGCCGGCATTCCAATAATCTTCAAGATACCAAAGAGAGAGCTTGGCCAGGGCCTCGACAGCAGGTTCTGTATCCAAAAGGGCTTTGGGGTCCTCTTGTTTCCCAAAGACGGCGCAAAGATTGTCTTCAAGAATTTTGTAGAATCCTGTGGGACCTCCGGATTCTGTTCTTTGGATTCCAATCATCAGTTTTTGGGTGCGGTGAATGGTTTCCAAAATTTGATTCATCCGGTCGATCAGATCGGGGCGGTTGGAGTTCCAGGCGATTCCAAGAGCCCGGTTCAATTTAATGATCTGCGGCTCGAAACTTTTTGAGATGTGGTCGATTTGGCCGAGCCAGTCATGCAGCGTTTCGTAATCGACTTCCGAAACCGGTGTTTTTTCGGCTTTTTCGCAAAGTTCCAAAACCTGCCCGGCTTTTACGTCCACTTCCTGGGAGATCTCATGGACGAAAACGGTTAAATGGTGCTGGATGGGCTCTTTGAGCGCTTCATGCTGGATCACTTCCAGCTCTTTCGGCGATGCCGAATCCAGTACTTTTAAGAAAACGCGGTGAGTGAGTCCGATCAAAAGAGAAGAAATTTTCCACAGCTGGCTGTGGTCGAGCTTGACCGCTTCTTCAATCAGTTTGAGGGTATAGCGGGTATTCATGACTTTTCCGATGGCCGTCACCTGCTCTTTGGTTTGCAGGCCGAGAAAGAAAGCGCAGATCCTTTTTCCCATTTCGTCGGTTGATTCCGCTTCCAAACACCGGATGACATTCGCCGCCCGCTCGGGAGGGAGGGCGCCGGAGATGTGGGCGACCATATTCAGGTCCATTTTAGAAAAATGGCTGACTAATTCCTCATCGGTGAGAGTGCTGTAATCAATTGTCATAACTGCATTTTACTCGATCTGCACGAAAAAATCTTGCTCCGTTTTAATATATTTATATTCAGATAGATGAAAAAAGGAAGGTTCAAATCTTGCAAATTTTTTATTCGGAGACCCTACTATTTTAGGGCAGTCTTAGGTAAACTAAATTTTATGAAAGTTGTCCAGATAGATCAATTCCACAGAAATGCTCAAGAAGCTGTTAAAAGCCTTCGCATTGTCGAAAAGCCAACGCCAAAACCAAAGCCTGGCGAGGTGCTTGTAAAGATAGAGGCAGCTCCATGCAACCCTGCCGACCTCCTCTTTCTCCAAGGCAAGTATGGAGTGAAAAAAGAATTGCCCGCAGTTCCCGGTTGGGAAGGAGCCGGCACAGTTGTTAAGAGCGGCGGGGGAATTTTAGGATGGTCGCTCAAAGGAAAAAAAGTCGCTTGCGGGGGGCAGAGCAGTGGAGACGGGACATGGGCCGAATATTATATTGCTAATGCCAAGGCGTGCATTCCCTTGAATAAAAACATTCCCATTCAGCAGGGAGCGACGCTTATTATCAATCCCTTAACAGCAGTCGGATTAGTGGAAAAAGCCAAAAAAGAAGGGCATTCGGCTATCATTCAGACAGCGGCCTTAAGCCAGGTTGGAAGGATGGTGCAGGTGTTGGCTAAGCAAAAAGGAATTCCAGTCATCAATATCGTCAGAAGAAAAGAGCAGATGGAAGAGCTGCGAAATTCAAAAGAGGAGTGGGCGCTCAACTCTGAGGAAGATGAGTTTATAGAAAAGCTGAAAGATCTTGCCGGGACCTTGAAGGCGACAATTGCTTTTGATGCTGTTGCCGGAGAAATGACCGGAAAAATTTTAGGCGTTATGCCATCTCATTCAAAAGCGGTCGTCTACGGTGCTTTATCTGAACAGTCCTGTCGTGAGATCACCCCTTTGAGTTTGATTTTTGAACAAAAAAGTGTTGAAGGGTTCTGGCTTTCTCAATGGATAAAAGAAAGGCGGTTCTGGCAGATTTATCAAACAACCCGCTTTTTACAAGAGCTGATCGAAAGCGGCGTTTTCAAAACGAAAATCAGAGATTCTGCAGGCTTTGAAGATTGGAAGGAAGCACTATTAAACTATCAGCAAAAAATGACTTTGGGCAAAGTCATGCTCAATCCTTTTTAATGGATAGTGCAATCATTTCCGCCAAATGACGGGCATTTATACCTGTGCCGTGCAAAATTTGCGCGCGGCATGAGGTGCCGCTGGCGATGACAAAGGTGTTCTTTTTTGATTCTTTGACAGCTTGAAACAGTTTGAGTCTGCCGATTTTCATAGAAAGTTCGTAATGTTCTTTCTCATAGCCGAAGGAGCCGGCCATGCCGCAGCACCCGGAGGGGATTTCGCTGACAACAGCGCCGGGGATGGCCGAGAGGACATTGATGGCAGAACCTGTGCCTTCCAAAGCTTTTTGATGGCAATGGCCGTGCAGCTTTATTGTGCAGGGCATCTTCTTGAAAGGAATCTCGGCGATTCTCTTTTCAAGAAAACGGTCGAAACCCGTGCAGCCTTCAGATAATTTCTTTGCTTTATCCGAGGGAACTAAGGCCATAAGTTCATCTAAAAATACCGAGCGGCAGCTCGGTTCCAAAATGATTATGGGAACTCCCTGGTCAGCATAGGGAAGAAGCGTCCGAATGAGTTTTTCAGCTTTTTTCTTAGCCTTTTGGAGCATTCCTTTAGATATCAGGGGGCGGCCGCAACAGCTCCATTCAGGAAGTTCGACACGATATCCCATCGCATTGAGAACTTTAACGGCGGCGATACCGACTTCCGGATGATTGAATTCGGTAAAAGTGTCGTTGAACAAGGCGACCTGCCGCTCGCAATTTTCCGGTTGGTTGTAGGAGGCGAACCAATCGGAAAATTTTTGCGGGGCAATTCCGGGCAAGGTTCTCTCACCAGCAATGCCTCCGAGCCATTTAATGAATTTGAGTCTCGATAAAAAGTTGATGAGCCTGGGAATTTTCGCGCTGAATCGACTCATTTCGCCGATATGGGCAAAAAGGATGCTGCGCAACCGATAGCCTTTTCGTTTATGATGATGGTAGAGGGCTTCCGATTTCATTTTGGCCATGTCGACCCCGGAAGGGCATTCTTTTTTACATCCTTTGCACTCGAGACAAAGATCCAGCACTTTGTGGACATCTTCATTGGCAAGGGATTTGGGTTTCAGCCTGCCGTGAATGATTGAGCGGAGCACCTGAGCTCTTGCCCTTGTCGAGTCGTATTCATCGAGGGTCGCTTGAAACGACGGGCACATAAGACCCTCTTTCTTTCGGCACAGTCCATTGCCATTGCACATATCCACGGCAAGTTCGAATCCTCCTTCCGGGTTAAAGTCTAAAGCCGTTTTAAAGTGGGACAGTTTTGTCTTAGGATTAGAGCGGAGATCGTGTATCGGGTCTTGGCCATGAACAACCTTGCCCGGATTCATCAGATTGTGGGGATCAAAGGCGGATTTGACTCGGCAAAAAGCGTCATAGAGTTGAGCAGTGAACATTTTTTTATTGAGCCATGAGCGGACATAGCCATCCCCATGTTCGCCGCTCATGACTCCGCCGTGCTTCAATACTAAAGAGGAGACCTCTTCCATCATTTCCTTCATGAGCTGAAGGTCCTCTTCTTTCATCAGATTGATATAGGGACGTATGTGAAGGCAGCTCTCGCCGATATGCCCATAAATTCCCGCAGTTCGTCCGGTTTTTTCCAGAATTTTGAGAAATTCCTCCATAAAAGGCAGAACGCGGTCCGAAGGGACGGCCAAATCTTCGATAAAGGCGATAGCCCTCTGATAAGATCTTTTGGAGAGGAGAAGTTCAAGGCCAGCTTTTCGAACTGCCCAAATATCCGAGGCGAGATTTTCATCTAGGATAGTTGCGGAGAAATTTTGTTTCAGAATGTTGATTTTATCTTCGGGTTCTCCGAAAAATTCGACGACGATGACTGCTGCGGGATCGTCTTTCAGCCACGACAGGCGGTCTTTCATTGTCCATGAGTTTTTTCCCCTTTCGATAATGTCTTTGTCGATCAACTCGATTGCAGAAGGTTTGAGATCGAGCAAAGGACCCACGGCTCTTATGCTGTCTAAGAGATCGGAGAAGTGAATGACAGCCAAAGTTTTTGTTTTTTGCTTCGGGACGATTTTCACTTTGATTTTGGTAGCGATTCCCAAGCTTCCCTCGGAACCCGCAAGCAGGCAGCAGACATTGATCCGGTCATCTTGTACCAAAGCATTGAGATTATAGCCCGAAGATCGCCGTCTGATCTTGGGAAACTCTCCGATGATGGCTTCTTTGTATTCTTCCCGTATCTCCCATAACTCTTTGTAGATTCTTCCTTTAGAGCTTTGCTTTTGCCGGCTGTCTTGCCACTTTTCCAGGCTGATTTCCCGAAATGTGGCCAATTCTCCGCAGCTGAGAGCCGTTTCCACCTCCAGAATATGGTCTTCCATTTGTCCGTAGACAAGGGAATGGGAGCCTGCGGCATTGTTGGCGAGCATCCCTCCGATGGTCGCCCGGTTTCCTGTCGATGTATTGGGACCTAGCTGATATCCGAGAGGCTCAAGAGCGGAATTCAAGTCATCCTGAATAACTCCCGGGTGGCAAATCGCATATCCCTTGTCGCAATTGATTTCGAGGATTTTGTTGAGATACTTTGTTGTGTCGATAATGAGTCCCCGGCCGAGGCAGCCGCCGTTTGTTCCCGTTGCCGCTCCGCGGGCAATGATTGGAACGCGATAGTGCGCCGCTATTTTGACCGCCCTTCTAACATCCTCTCTTGTCTTGGGAATCACAACACCAACAGGCATGACTTCATAGATGGAGGCATCCACGCTGTAGATATGCCGGCTCGCCTCATCGAAACGGACTTCTCCTTCAATCGCGCGGATCAAATCATTTTTGAAAGTCATATATTGTTCCCAACTTTAGCAGGCGTGATAGTTCGTCCAGAGCATCGCGACACTCTTTTAGCAAGTCAGGATCGGCAAGGTCAGCAGGTTGTAAATGGTCGCGATAATGGCGATTGATCCAGTCTTTCAGGTTTTGATAAAGCGCATCGCTAAGGAAAACATTCGGAAGAATCGCATTGATTTCTTTTTGCGTCAAAATAAAACGGGATCTCAGACAGGCAGGTCCGCCGCCATTTTGCATGCTCTCTTTCAAATCGACAAAAACGATTTTCTTGTCCGGCAAAAAAGGCTCAATGACTCCTCGGCTCTCTTCGGCAGCGATCACGACGGTAGCGCCGTCTTCTTTTGTAACGATTTGGGAATTAAACAGGTAAATGCGCACTGCCTCTTCCAGAGACAAGTCTTTTTCCTTAATTTCTATTGTTTGCAACTGCCATCCAAGTGATTTTTCGATCTTCTCTTTGAGCTTGCCAATAACCGATTCGGTATCGGCAAAAGCCTTTTCATGATAAAAGAACAGATCTTTATGGCCGGTTGAGATGACATCATTGTGAAAGACTCCCTTGTCGATCGCTTCAGGCGACTGGCAGGCAAATAGCGTCAAATCGGGGCTTAAGCGATGGAGTCTTGAGACGGCTTCCGAGGCTTCCAGAGTTTGCCTGGCCGGAAATTTTTTTGGGCCCCCTTTATCTTGAATCAGCGCGCTTTTGCAATAGACAAAACAATGAACCCCCTTTTCCTGAAAGTTTCGACAAAACCGCATATGGTTTGCCGACCCGTCATCAAAGAAAGGATAACTGGGGTGAAGAGGGGAGTGAATAACAAACAAATTTCTGTCGGCAAAAATTTTTCTGACAAGTTTTTCCGTCATGCCGGCTTCCAGGGAGCGATGGAAGTTGCTGATCAAATTCGCCGGGGTGATGTGCACTTTGCCATCGGCAGTATCTGTCGAAGGGGCCATTGCGACTGAATTAGCCGCCCACATCGAGGAAGCCGAACTGCAAGCGGCAAGGAGAGGTCTTTCGACCCGAGCTAATATTTCAGCATCTGTTCCGGAATATCCCAGGTTTTTCAGCGTGAGAATATGGGGCCTTTCATGTGGAGGAAAAATCCCTTGTTTGATACCCAAACGGCTAAGCAAATGCATTTTATCCAAAACCTGAAGCGCCGCTTTTTTGGGATTGGAGACCTGGTCTTTGTGTTTTAAGGAAGCTACATTGCCAAAAGAGAGTCCTGAAAAGGTATGCGTCGGTCCGACGAGGCCGTCAAAGTTGACTTCAAAGACTTGGTCCATATCGGTAAATTACCACGAAATCCGAAGAAGAATCAATACTCAAGTCCCGGCAACTTTGATTCGGGAAGCACCACTTTATCTGATTCTATTGAAGCGACCGGATAGGCGCAGTAATCGGCAGCGTAGTAGGCGCTGGGCCGGTGGTTGCCGCTGATGCCGACGCCTCCAAAGGGAGCGGCGCTGCTGGCGCCAGTCGTGGGACGGTTCCAGTTGACAACTCCGGCTCTTACGCGCTGGAAAAACTTGCCCCAATCCTCTTTGCGGTCGCTGAGAAGTCCCGCAGCTAGTCCGTATCTAGTGTTGCCGGCGATCTTCACGGCTTCGTCGAAATGAGAGGCGCGGATAAGTTGCAAAAGGGGCGCGAACGTTTCTTCGTCGGGAAGGTTTTCAACGTCTGTGACGTCGATCAGCCCGGGTGTGACCCTGCCGGTGTTTTCTTCAAGATGCTTAAGTTTTATGATAGGCTTGCCTCCGTTTAGCTCCAAAGACCCCTGTTTCATCACGGCTTTCACCGCCGCCGGCTGCGAGATGACAGGTCCCATGAAAGGCGGCGGCGATTCACTGAAGTAACCCACTTTGATTTTTTTTATCATCCGGGCGAGGGTGTCGATAAATTTTTCACCCTGCTTGTCGTTGATGACAATCAGCCTTCTGGCAGAGGTGCACCTTTGTCCCGAAGTCAGGAAGGCCGATTGAATAACCGTGCAGGCAGCCGCCTTCAGGTCTTCCACATGGGAGACGACAAGGGGATTGTTGCCGCCCATCTCTAGAGCGAGAATTTTTTCCGGATGTTTGGAAAAGTGATCGAGAAGTTTTTGCCCTGTCGGATAGCTGCCGGTAAAAAACAGCCCGTCGATTTCCTCATGTTGAGAGAGCGCTTTGCCGATATCGGGGCCTCCTTGCAGCAAATTGATAACACCGGGGGGCAGGCCGGCCCTTTCCCAGCATTTAACCGTTAGCTCGGCGACGAGGGGGGTATGTTCGCTGGCTTTGAATATGATGGTATTGCCGGCAAGCAAGGCCGGGACGATATGGCCGTTTGGCAGATGCCCCGGAAAGTTGAAGGGGCCAAGAACAGCCAAGACTCCATGTGGGCGGTGCCTTGTCCGATAGGTTAAGTTTTTTTGCTCTTTGGATGTTTCCGGACACCTCTCCTCATAGGCTTGAATGGATATATCGACTTTGCCCATCATTGCCTGGACTTCGGTCTTTGATTCCCATAGGGGTTTTCCTGTTTCTTGCGAAATCGCCTCGGCGAGAAGGCCGGACTCTTCATGAAGGATTTTCTTGAAAGCTTTGACCAGCTCTACTCTTTCATCAAAAGGGGTTTCAGACCATCTGAGGAAAGCTGTTTTAGCGGCCCTTACAGCCCTTGCCACATCGGAAAAGGAGGCAGCAGGGGCTTTCCAGATAAGCTGCCCGTTATAGGGGTTGACCGAAGTTCTTTCTTTTCCGTAGCCTGAGATCCACTCGCCGTGGATATAGAGACCTTTATGCGTTGCCATAGAGTTTAAGCCCTCGGATGTGTTTTGTCGTACACCTCTTTCTTCAATTTCGACGACACTCTGGTGTAGATCGTTGTCGTCGACAGCGCGCTGTGCCCAAGCAGGATTTGAATCGTCTTTAAATCCATGCCGTTTTCCAGCCAATGGGTCGCAATCGTGTGCCGGATCGTGTGGGGCGTTGCCTTACCCGCAAGTCCGCTCATTGTCATGTATTTGTCGAACTTCCGATCCACCGATCGCGCGGTCAGGCGCTTTCCCAGCCGGTTGAGGAATATCGCCTTGGGATTCAGCTCCCTCTTATGGCCGTCGATATCGCGATGCCGTTCGGGATGGGAAAGGTATTTCTCAATCCAACCGCACGCATTTTTGGTGATGGGAACAATCCTCTCCTTTTTCCCTTTTCCTTGAATCCTTATCAGAAGATTATCCGGATCGAAGTCTTCTCTGTCAAGCGAGACCAGTTCGCTGACCCTAAGGCCCGAGCTGTAAAACAACTCCAGAATCACCCTGTCGCGAAATCCGAGATAGGTCTCTGTATCCGGCTGATTGAAAAGATGAAGGACCTGGTCGTAGCTGAGGGGCGAGGGGATTTTTTTTTCGAGCTTCGGGTTTTCCAGGTCTTCGGCCGGATTGAAAGGAATCAGTTTTTGACTGCAGGCAAATTTAAAGAAGCTGCGGAGTGTCGCCAGCCTGCGGACGATGGTTCGGCGAGAGGCATTTCGGCTGGTCAGCTCGAAAAGGTATTGCCTGACCACCCGTGTATTGATCGATTCTAAGGGGATTTCCTTTTCAGCGTTTGGGGCGAGAAAGTGGCTGAAGTCTTTGAGATCTATGGCATAATTTCTTTGCGTATGTAAAGAGCCGTTTTTCACAACGCGAAGGTGCTCCAGGAATTTTTGGACAGCTTGATGAAACATACTGCCCTAACTCTAAGAAATTGGAGCGAAAAGAGCAAAAAGATTTTAGCCAGGGTTTCTCACATCATCTATTCAATGATTGTTACGCCATTGATGGTGACTGTATCATTGAATAAACGGGATGTGTCCGGGATTTTCACTTAGGAAGTATTTCGAGATGATACTCTGGAGTTTCTCGTTAGGGGGATTGGTCTTCACAGCCGCGGTATTTTTGGCAGCTTTACAGGCCGAGCTTTCTCCTTCTTTTGACACGGTTTGATTAGCTAAGATTCTCTCCATCAGAATATTAACTTCGTGATTGTTATCCATCTAGAAGTGGCCTCCTGCTTTATTTGAGGCTATCTTCTTGAGTTCTTTTGTTTGCCAGGCTAGCACAGGTGTTAAGTTTTCAGCAGGTCAGTTTTGAAAAAGTCAATATGAAAATCAACTTCTCTAACAAAAATTAATCATTCTTTTTTAAAATCTTAACAATTCTTTTTTAAAATGAGCCCCAATGGATAGGGAAGGTCCAATATTTAAGGTAAATTAAAATTTTATTGTGAACTAATGAAGGCTCGTTTATTGATGGGGGTTTAGAAGAAGATGAAAATCGAGATTGCTCTTTGGTTTTTTTTGAGTCTTGGCGTAGCTTTTGGCATTTCGGGATGCAAATCAAAACAAGAGCTATTGGAACGCCCGGGATTCGAACAGAGGGTGGGAAAAACAATTTTTAGGGGCTTAAAAAACCCAACACACGTTACTTATTTTGCTCTAAACCCAAAACCCGAAGCACACTCAGGATATGTCATTGATTCCGGAGAGAAAGAGCTGCCCGAAGATTTGCGGTGGCTTTTGCAGGAAACTTTGACCGATGACCAGACATATTTGTTCAGAAAAACAAAAATGTGTCGGTTTGTCCCTGAAATGGGTTTTCGATTTAAAGGTGAAAATGAAGTTATCGTTTTAGTCTGCTATGCCTGCAGGCAGGTAAAGTTTATCTCTGGAGGCAAGGAGATTGTTTTGGACGATGATCCTAAACACGAAGTATTTGAAACCAATTTTCAGGAGCTGCTCACACATCTCGACTAGGATGTTTAGAGATGCGTCAGTTAATCCTTGTGTTCTGTTTACTTCTGGGTAGAGTCGAGGGCGCCGAACTTCACGCCATCTTATTTATTGACAGTTTGGCTGAAAACATTGAAACGGCTATGACCTGCAACTATGCGAAATGGGCGGAAATTTTGCAAAAGGTTTCGGAGTTTACAAATCTTGAAATTCATGAATATGTTTTTTTCGGTCATGAACTTAAAGTGGAGGACATCCGAAGTCTTCTAAGCTCGGTAAACTTCGATGCGGATGATGTTGCGATTTTTTATTTTTGCGGACATGGCTTTCGTACGCAAATGAAGCAGGATCCCTGGCCCTATCTTTCCCTTTCGATTGAAAACAAATCGGTTGATTTTTCCGAGATTACACAGATTTTGATGGATAAAAGCCCCCGCCTTTTATTATCCATGGTCGATTGCTGCAACAATTTTATCGACACCCCTTTTGATGAAGTTGTTGAAGAAAGTTTTTTGCCTCAAGTCTCAAAAGTTGTGGAAAAAAATTATCGTAAGCTTTTTCTTGAAACTCAAGGAGCGATTGTTGTCTCCAGTTCTCAGCCGGGGCAGTTTTCCTGGGCCTGGGTGCGGCGCGGCAGCTGCTTTACACTGGCTTTTTTCGAATCTTTGAAACGCGAGGTACGGCATCCAAAAGGCACCGACTGGCCAGTCATCTTAGAAAAGGCAGGTGAAAAAGTCAAAAAACTCCAAACCCCCCAATATCTGATCATGGATAAATAGACAGTTAAGTCGTTATGAATTATAATTTTAGATAATGACTGACTACGCTTTAGATTTCGATCTTGAGGATTGGCGCCGGTGGTTTTCCGCTCATGGCTATCCCCGCTTTGGGGCAAGCCAGGTGTATGGGTGGATTTTCCAAAAGGGAGTCGTCGATCCTAATAACTTCACGAATCTGTCAAAACCGCTTCGCAATCATTTAGCAGAGGATTTTGATTGGAGCCTTCCCGAGGTGGACAGCACGCTAGTTTCAAAAGATGGCAGCCGGAAAATGCTGCTCAAAACTCATGACGGCCTTCTGATTGAAATGGTGGTCATGGATTATGAGAGCAGGGTGACGCTATGCCTGAGCAGTCAGGTGGGGTGCCGCATGGGATGCACTTTTTGCCAAACGGGCAAGATGGGGCTGAAGCGCAATTTAACCTCGGGAGAAATTCTGGCCCAGATCATCATTGCCAATCGCGTTCTACCCCAAGATAAGCGCGTCTCAAATATCGTGTTTATGGGAATGGGAGAGCCTCTAGACAATTACGACCATGTTGTCAAGGCGTGCCGCACCATGATCGATCCCGGCGGGTTTAACCTCTCACAATCCCGGGTGACAATTTCCACCTCGGGGCTGGTTCCGGAGATTCAAAAATTGGCACATGATCTTCCCGTGCGTCTCGCTATCTCCCTGCACAATGCCGATGATGAAAAGAGAAGCAAGCTAATGCCTGTCAACAGGCGATACCCTCTTTCGTTGCTTAAGGAAGTTTTGCTTGAGTATCCCGCTCCGAAGCGGTATGGAATCACATTTGAATATGTGCTGATTGAGGGAGTCAATGACAGCTCTCTGGATGCCAAGAAGCTGGTACGTTTTTTACACGGTATTAAAGCGAAAGTGAATCTTATCCCTTTGAATCATTTTCCGGGGGTGCAGATGAAAGCCTCAGAAGCCCAATCCATCAGAAACTTTCAATCCTACCTTGCCGAGCGGTCGATACCCGCTCCGGTTCGCTACAGTCGGGGCCAGGATGTGAGCGGCGGCTGCGGCCAGCTTGCTGCCAAGCGGGAAAATGAACTCAATCTCGATCCGAGAGTACTGCATAGAATGCGTCGGAAAAGCTCATAAGACTTATCAAAAGAAATTTACAAAAAAGTTCAAGATTGATAAACATGAGTCTATGCTGCGGTTCGTAATATTATTTTCATTGCTGTGTGGAAATCATCTCCATTGCCAGGACAGTCAGGATGCATCTATAGAAGATTATTTGCCCGATGATCTTGATCTTATTCATTATAAACAAGAAAACGATGACACCGAAGTATTCTACTATAAGCAGCCCGGGTCAGATTTAAAAATCCATAAACATATTTATGAAAACGGGTACCTCAAAAAGAGAGTCTACCATTTTTTTAATGACGAACACCTTCTTATAAAAACCGTGGAAGAAGATCTCGATGACTCAGAAGGCAGCAGCGAGTATTTCTTTCAACAAGATAAGCAGCTACAGTTCAATTGTCCCCAGCCGCCACAGGGCCCTCCGGGCCCTCCTGGTCCAACAGGACCTACAGGACCTGCAGGAGGTGGAGGAAGTTCTACGGGACCGACAGGACCAACCGGACCGACCGGTGCTGATGGCCCTGTAGGCCCGACGGGAGCAACAGGCGACACTGGCGCAACAGGGCCGACGGGAGCAACAGGGCCGACGGGAGCAACAGGCGACACGGGAGCAACGGGTCCGACAGGTCCGACGGGCGCGACGGGTGATACCGGCGCAACAGGTCCGACGGGAGCAACAGGCGACACGGGAGCAACGGGACCGATAGGCCCGACGGGCGCGACGGGTGATATCGGCGCAACAGGTCCGACGGGCGCGACGGGTGATACCGGCGCAACAGGTCCGACGGGTGCGACAGGCGACACCGGCGCAACGGGTCCGACAGGGCCGACGGGCGCGACAGGTAACACAGGCGCAACGGGACCAACGGGAGCAACAGGCGACACGGGTCCAACCGGACCAACGGGAGCGACGGGTGATACCGGCGCAACAGGTCCGACAGGTCCGACGGGCGCTACAGGCGACACGGGAGCAACGGGTCCGACAGGGCCGACGGGCGCGACAGGTAACACAGGCGCAACGGGACCAACGGGAGCAACAGGCGACACGGGAGCAACGGGTCCGACAGGGCCGACGGGCGCGACAGGTAACACAGGCGCAACGGGACCAACGGGAGCAACAGGCGACACGGGAGCAACGGGTCCGACAGGGCCGACGGGCGCGACAGGTAACACAGGCGCAACGGGACCAACGGGAGCAACAGGCGACACGGGTCCAACGGGAGCGACGGGTGATACCGGCGCAACAGGTCCGACAGGTCCGACGGGCGCTACAGGCGACACGGGAGCAACGGGTCCGACAGGACCTACGGGTGCTACAGGTGACACAGGCGCAACTGGACCAACGGGAGCAACAGGCGACACGGGTCCAACCGGACCAACGGGAGCGACGGGTGATACCGGTGCAACAGGTCCGACAGGTCCGACGGGCGCTACAGGTGACACAGGCGCAACGGGACCAACGGGAGCAACAGGCGACACGGGTCCAACCGGACCAACGGGAGCGACGGGTGATACCGGCGCAACAGGTCCGACAGGTCCGACGGGCGCTACAGGCGACACGGGAGCAACGGGTCCGACAGGACCTACGGGTGCTACAGGCGACACGGGTGCAACGGGGCCGACAGGTCCGACGGGAGCTACAGGCGACACCGGCGCAACGGGGCCGACAGGTCCGACGGGAGCTACAGGCGACACCGGAGCAACAGGTCCAACAGGTTCGACAGGTCCGACGGGAGCTACAGGCGACACCGGCGCAACGGGGCCGACAGGTCCGACGGGAGCTACAGGTGACACCGGAGCAACAGGTCCAACAGGTTCGACAGGTCCGACGGGAGCTACAGGCGACACCGGCGCAACGGGGCCGACAGGTCCGACGGGAGCTACAGGCGACACCGGAGCAACAGGTCCAACAGGTCCGACGGGAGCTACAGGCGACACCGGAGCAACAGGTCCAACAGGTCCAACGGGAGCTACAGGTGACACCGGAGCAACAGGTCCGACAGGTCCGACGGGAGCTACAGGCGACACCGGCGCAACGGGGCCGACAGGTCCGACGGGAGCTACAGGTGACACCGGAGCAACAGGTCCAACAGGTCCAACAGGTCCGACAGGTCCGACGGGAGCTACAGGCGACACCGGCGCAACGGGGCCGACAGGTCCGACGGGCGCGACAGGCGACACTGGAGCAACGGGGCCGACGGGCGCGACGGGTGATACCGGCGCAACAGGTCCAACAGGTCCGACAGGTCCGACGGGAGCTACAGGCGACACCGGCGCAACGGGGCCGACAGGTCCGACGGGCGCGACAGGCGACACCGGCGCAACGGGGCCGACAGGTCCGACGGGCGCGACAGGCGACACCGGCGCAACGGGTCCAACAGGCCCGACGGGAGCGACAGGCGACACGGGTCCAACCGGACCGATAGGTCCGACGGGAGCGACAGGCGACACGGGTCCGACAGGACCCACTGGCCCTGCGGGAACGGGCAATAACTATCTCTTTGCTTATGATGATACAGCTCAACTTATTGCGACTGCAGACACGTTTCAAGACGTTACATACTCTACAAACGCACAACTTGATGGATGGTCTCATACAGTAAATACCGCCGAATTTACCTGTAACCAGGATGGAAAATATCTGGTTGTTTATAGTCTGTCTACATTAATGCAAAATACTGCGGGTTCCGCTCAAAATGCGTATGTTAATGCCCAAGCAGTATTAGGAGGCACGACGATTCCCGGAAGTGTACTTGTAACAACTCGTACATTACCCTCAGGCTATGATCCTCAGCTCACAGTGGCAACCAGCTTTATTGTAGACTGCGTTGCAACGGATGTTTTAAAGATACAAATGAGAGGTTCAGAAGCTACAAATTTGAGTACCGGAATCACTACTTACTTTACACCAGCCACATCCGCCTCGATAACAATTACACGAATACAATGATGGCAAGATTGCTCATATATCTTTATTGCGTTTGTTTTTTTTGCACATTGTCTGCAATTGGTGGCAATAAAACCAATAAGCAAACAGAGGAATATGCAATCCTTAATGAAGAAAGACAATCATTTACGGCGCCTTTCTATTCTCCATTCCTTTTATACGGCTTTTATGCGCCCGGAAGCAGTCCTGGTGTAGACTCGTCTTATGAAAGTATCGGGGCTGTTTATTTTGGAAAGGTGTCTCCCGGTTCGCTTTTCCCCTTGATAGAGGTGCAACAGAATTTTCTCAATAATGGAACATGGGCGCCCAGCGGCGGAATCGGCAGCCGTTACATGAATAGCCGAGGGAATAGAATTTATGGAATCAATTTTTTCTATGATGGGCTAGGCTTGAATTATTTTCGTTTTCATCAACTTGGAGCCGGAATCGAGTTGTTGTCTCCTTTTTTCGACTTCCGCTTAAATAGCTATTTTCCCTTAAACAGCCATTTTACGGGCGACCCTACTGTCTACGACAATTATATCGGTGATTACTTTGTCATCGCCACGTTCGAAGAATATGCTTATAGAGGTTTCGACGCCGAGTGCGGGATGCGTTTTCCTTTGATGGATAATATTTATTTCTACACAGGAATCGGTCCTTACTTTTTGGCATCGAAAATCGCGAAAAGCTGGGGAATTCAATGGAGGGCCAGATGCAATCTATGGTCCACTGTTTTTGCAGAGGTTCAGATAACAAATGACACGATTTTTAATGACCGCTACAGAGGATATATCGGTGTGGAGATACCGTTTGATCGATTCGCCTGGAGTTTGAATCGAGGCTTCAATTGGATTTCTCAGCCCGTTCATCGGCAAAATATTATCAGCAGGGGCTGTTGCTGCGAGTATCAAACGAATTATTAGAGAGGGAATTCATCCCTCTCTAATTATGCTTTTAAGCGGCATTCACTTCCCATTCGAAAATTTCATCGACATCAATGATGTTTTCTTCAAGCGAGAGCGGCTTTTCCATTTGTTCATTGCCGATGGTTATATGGAAATCATGTCCTTGCAGCTTGGGTTTTAAACCATAGTGCGTTCGCAATCTCTCCAAAGCCGGAGAATCTGCGGCCAGCAGCCAAAGGCGTTTCTGGCCATTCGCTGTTTTTCTATCCACATACCGCAGCTCTTTTACCTCAAAGGCAAACCACTCTCCCGCTTCTGTGAGATTCCAAATTTCTTTTCCAATCATTTCATCTTCATGAATAACGCTGATATGGGCGCCCATTTTTTTTGGCTTAGTGGAAACAGGCGCAAATTCACCTTGAAGCGGAAGCTGCTGCCAGATGTCATCAATGAATTGGTTGCTGACATCCAGATAAACGAATCCGTTACCCTTCAATTTCAACTGGCCGATGGCGTCAACTTTTGCCGCAGTAGAAAGGATATGACTATCTTCGACTGCAACAAAGTCGCCTTGGGTGTAGAGTCCTTCTGCGGGATGTCAGAGAAGTTGAATGAAGAAAGCTCCTCTACCGCTTCCCAATTCTCAGGAGCTGAGGGCATTTGTTTTCCCAAGGTGATATGAAAGTCATACCCTTTGAGTTTGGGACTGCAGCCGTATTTCTGGCGTAAATTTTCCAGCTCGGGGGAGTCGACAGCGATGACCCAGAGCTTTTTGAGGCCGTCTCTAGTATGGAGTGTGAAGCTTCGGATTTCTTTAAAGTCAAATGAGAAAAGGGCGCCTAATTCTTCAGGTACCAGATTCTCTTTTTCATGGAATACGCTGATATGCGCTCCTATCGAGCGCGATGCTGTTGGTCTTGCCCGAAGAATCCCTTCATGGTCAAGAAGAGACACTATTGCTGTGATGAATTCATTGGGTACATCCAAATAGACAAATCCATTTTCTTTCTGTTTCAGGATTCCTTGATTTGGAAGAGTGATCGCCTCTTCAGCGGCGATCGGCTGACTCTCGACTCTGTGATCTTCCTTACCAGCCAGTGGAGAAAGAATTAACAGTAGAAGAAAAAAATAAATTAAAAACTTTTTTATATTATTCATTTGGCAACCTCCTTATAGGATTAGTTGCCTTCAGTATTTTATAAGGTCATGTTTGTAAAGTTAATAGGAAAAAATATTTTATTTTTTTAAGGGGAAGGGAAATGTTTTGAAGTCTTCCGCGGCAAAAGTGTTAGGAAAGATTTTGCGCGCTTCTTCCTCAAAAACCGCAGGTTCGGTGTAGCGGGCGGAAAAGTGAGTGAGGATGAGCTCTTCGGCGCCGGCTTCTTGGGCAATCTCGGCGGCCTGGGAGGCGGTCAGGTGGAAGTGTTTTTTGGCAAGGTCTTTGTCCTCGTCGAGGTAAGTACTTTCAGAAATGAGGATGCGGGCGCCTCTTGCGATGTGAACGGCGTTTTTGCAGGGGAGCGTGTCGATGACAACAGCAATGCTCTCACCTTTGCGTATCCAGCTGACGTCGTCCAAAGCGACTGCCTTGCCGTCTATTATGATGGATCCTTTTTGCTGCAATTCTTTAACAAGGGGACCCCTTACTCCAAAATTGTCCAGCTGAGTCCGATCGAACTTGCGGGTATCGGGTTCTGTAACGCGCCAGCCGATATTGTCGACGCCATGTTCCAAAAAGGCAGCTTCGATAGTGAAATTTTCATCTTTGTACACGATCCCTTCATTTTCGACAGGATGTTCGATCACTTCAATGACTTCGTGGTACATGGTGCCGTAGCGGAGACGGTCGAAGTATTTTTTGCCGCTTGCGGGATAAAAGCAATGAATGGGTTGGGTTACTTTGTCAAGGTTCAGACGCATAAGAAAAGACCCGAGCCCGAGGCAGTGGTCGCCGTGAAAGTGGGACACAAAAATATAGTTGACGACTGTGGGGGCGATGTTGGCGAAGATGAATTGTCTTTGCGTTCCCTCTCCCGGATCAAAGAGAAGGCCGCACCCGTTCCAGCGAAAGAGATAGGCGCCGTGGTTGCGATACCGGGTGGGCTGCTGGCTTGAGCAGCCGAGTATTGTCAGATCTCTTACAGTCATGTCCGCCACGCAAAAAATTTCATTCGCCCCAAGATGATGCCGACGGCGGCTCCTGTCAGGTGCGCTGTGTTGGCGATCCCGATTCCGAATGAGCTGTTAAAGAAAACTTGTACAAAAAAACCGACAATCTGGATAGCGAGCATGCCGAGAATAAAAACGGTCAGAAGCATCAAAGTTGCGGGCTGCAGGATGTACCCTTCCCAGGGAGCGATTTTTTGCCGGACCCAGATGAATCCAAGCATGGCGGTCAGGACTCCCGAAAAGCCGACAAAATTCGATCCGCTCATGAGGTACTGAAAAGTGCTTGAGATGATGGCGGCGATAATGATAAATATGATGTATCGAAGCGGTTTGATCCTCTCTTCAATTTGCCTTCCGAGAACAAGAAGCCAAAGCATGTTGAACAATATATGAAATATGCCGCTGTGCAAGATGGCGGGCGTGGCAAGGCGCCACACTTGTCCCTGGCTGATTTTTTCAAATAAGGGGGCTTTTATGTCGAGGTTTTCTTTAGACCCCGAGAATGCGGCCACCAGTTTTGGATAAAACCCCTGCCATACAGGAGTGTGAAAATAGGTATTGAGAAGGAGTTGTCCCTGTGGTGGAAGCTCCTGAGGTTTCTGCAGTTTTTTAATTCCATACTGTTTTACGACTTCATCGAGAATCGAATAGGCTTTTGGCCAGTCATACATCAGTTCCTTGTTGATAGCGGGGCTAAAAACGGCGATTGGAGGAAGCATTTTGGGAATGGGCACAATTTTCGGGGTGGTAAAGGCTCCCCAGATAAATGTGATGATGCAAAGGATGATAATGTAGCGAGTCACGGGACCGGTACGCGTAGCCGGAGCGGCAGACGGGGGGCTGCTTTTGGAAATGATTTTATCCGGTTTCAGTTGTTTAAATGGGGGAGGCTTGATCGCGCTTGCTTTGGGTGATAAGACCCGAAAATTTTCATCTTCGGGATTGTCTTTAAAACGTTTCAGCTCATCGATGACTTCGTCAACGCGGTCTTCGTCGACGACCCAGATTTGACAGGCGGGGGTGCCGTATTGATCGCTTCCCCAATCTTTGTTGACCACAAGTTCTATACGATGTTCGATTCCTTTTTCATTGAGATAGGCGGAAAACCGTTCACAAAGAGCTGGATTTTCGATTGTCCCTACGATCCGCATCAGTTAAACCTTTGCTCGATCATACAGGTTTAGGATTTTGTTGACAATTTGCGATGTCGAAAGCCCGGGGATAAGAGCGACATAGTGGATCTTTCCTCCCAGGGATTTGACGAGATCCTCTTCAATGCAGTGATCTTTCCACTGGATACCGTTGACATGAACATCGGGTTTGATTTTTTTGAGAAACTCTCTGGGATCGGTCTCGTCAAACCATGAGACATAGTCGACCCATTCAAGCGCCGCCATCATCTGCAGGCGGCTGTCCAGGGGGATAATCGGCCTTGAAGGGTCTTTGTATTCTTTGATTGAGCTGTCGCTGTTGAGGCCGACAATGAGAACGTCGGCAAGCTGCGAGGCTTCATAAAGAGACTGCAAATGGCCGGCGTGCAGTAGGTCATAAGAGCCGTTGATTGTGGCGATTGTTTTTCCCGATTTCCGGCAGGAGTCGGCGGTTTTTTGCAGATCCGATGGAAGCAGTAATTTTTTTTTATAGTCGCCTTGCCACTGTTTCACACATACTCCTCTTCCGCGAAACGGGGGAATGCGAGTTTAAAGACTTCGTCGTAATGGTCGACAAAATGAAAATTGAGCCCTTTTTGCAAATAGTCGGGAAGCAATTCGATATCCCGTTCGTTTTCTTTGGGAAAAATCACATCCTTGAGTCTGGCTCTTTTGGCAGCTACAACTTTCTCTTTGACCCCGCCGATGCCAAGCACCCTTCCGGTCAGCGTCAATTCTCCTGTCATGCCGAGATCATCGACGATCGGTTCATCGAGGACAAGCGACAAAAGCGCCGTCACCATGGTAACGCCGGCGGAAGGGCCGTCTTTGGGAGTGGCTCCTTCCGGGATGTGGATATGGACTTCGGATTTATCGAAAAAAGTATATGTCGGGGCATATTTGGAAAGGGCGCCATGCAGGTATGTCCAGGCAATCTGCGAAGATTCTTTCATCACATCGCCTGCCTGGCCTGTCAGCTTCATAATGGTTTTTTCTGCGGGGACTTTCATGGTTTCGATGTAGAGTGTCGCGCCCCCTAGCGCTGTCCAGGCAAGGCCGGTAGCGACGCCCACAGGTGTTCTTTCGTAGAAGCGGTCGCTAGTGAATATGGGTTTGCCCAAATACTTTTCAAGCAGGTTGGGACTGAGCTTGATGGCCTTGACATCCTGACTTTTTCCGCTTTTGTTTTTTTTCTGTTTATTTTCGACAATTTCCATAGCGACTTTGCGGAGTATTTTTTTGATGTAATTCTCCAGGGATCTCACTCCTGCCTCACGGGCATAGCCATTAATCAGCTGCCGAAGAGAATCTCTGGTAAAGGCTACATTTTTGGCTTTCAATCCCATGACTTTACGGTTGCGGGGAATGAGGTACTTCATGGCGATTTCGATTTTTTCTTCCATGATATAACCTGACATTCGCAGGATTTCCATACGGTCGAGAAGCGGCTCGGGGATCGTGTCAAGCACGTTTGCCGTCAGGATAAAGAGGACATTGGAAAGATCGCATCTGACATCGAGGTAGTGATCGAGGAATTCGACATTCTGTTCGGGATCGAGCACTTCGAGAAGAGCAGACACAGGATCCCCCTGATGGGAATTACCGCCGATTTTATCAATTTCGTCGATCATAATGACCGGATTCATTGTTTGGCTGTATTTGAGGGCTTGCACAAGTTTTCCGGGCATAGCTCCGATATAAGTCCGCCTGTGTCCTTTAATCTCGGCCTCGTCGCGCATTCCTCCGACTGAAAAACGGTAGAATTTTCTATTGAGTGCCCTGGCAATGCTTCTGCCGATGCTGGTTTTACCGACTCCGGGAGGGCCGACCAGGCAAATAATGCTCCCTTTAACGCCTCCTGCCAGCTGTCCGACTCCGATAAATTCGAGAATTCTTTTTTTGATATCTTCCAAGCCGTAGTGGTCCTTTTCAAGAACCTTTTTTGCAACGGTCAAATCGAAATTTTCTTCGCTGTCAATGCCCCAGGGAACGATCGTCAGCCAATCGAGGTATCCCCGTGAAACGGCGTATTCGGCGGATTGGATATCCAATGTGGCCAGCTTCTCCATCTCTTCATTCACCACTTTCTTCACATCGGCCGGAAGTTTTCTTTCTTTGAGTCGTTTTTCGAATTTTTCAAAATCTGGCGACTTCTCGTCCTTTTCAATGCCAAGCTCCCGTTTGATCGTCTTGAGCTGTTCCCTAAGGAAGTACTCCCTTTGGGTTTTAGAGATCCCCGCTTCAATTTTTTGACTTAAGTTATACTGAAGCTTGGTCAGATCGAGTTCATTTTTCAGAAGGGTCAAGGCTTTTTCAATCCTGTCGTCGACTTCGAATGTTTCGAGAACCTCTTGAAGCTCTTCACGGCTTGCCGTGGTTAAGGCGACAGCAAAATCGGCGAGTTTCCCCGGTTCGGTGAAATCCGAGTGGCCCAGAAAAATTTGCAGCTCTTCTTTAAAGAGGGGGTTGAGTTTGAGCAAATCTTTAATTGTGGAGATGATGCTGATGGCGTATGCTTTCATCTCTTTGTTCAAAAGATTATTGTCGTCGTGGTATTTGACTTTGGCCATCAGATATTTTCTCTTCGGGATGGACTTGACAAGGGAAATGCGCTTTTCCATATTGAGGATGACTTGGGCCCCTCCCTGCTCCATAGGGATAATTCTCAGAACCCTGGCGAGGACCCCGACTTTGTGCAGATCTTTTATTTTGGCTTTATAAATGTCGATCTCTTCATTTTTCGTGAGAACCAGCCCGACGCATTTGTGTTCGGATTTGGCAATGATTTTAAGCAGTTCATAATAAGGGCCGGGTTCGATGACAAGGGGAGCGGCCATGCCGGGAAAAAAGGGGCGCCTGAGCAAGGGAAAGATAAACAGCTCTTTGGGCAGATCGCCGGTTTTTTTCTCTATCAGCTGAGAGTCGTCGAGTGAGTTGACCAATTGATTTTCGAAATCATCTTCGACGGAGTTTTCTTCCATAGGGCGCTCTTCGTGAAAAAAATTCAAAATATACCTTGACTTATGATGTGTCTATTGATTGATTTTAAGATGATTATTTTATCTTTTGCCTATGTAAATTTCAATGAATTTCCCTTTTTCTTTATGATGGTCCTTTGAGGCCCCTTAAGTCAACTGATTTTCTAAGTATCAGAGTATTAAACCTTATTGGAATATTATTGCTTTTAGGTTATCCTAGAGCCATATGAAATCCTCGGAGCAAAATATTTTATTTAATTATCGCCAAAAGGCTGAAAAACAAGAGGTTGAGAAGCTCTACTCCAAAGCGGCCTTCTCATCCGGCCACAGCCGTTTTTTTGGCCCCGAAGACGACCACCGGATGCCGTATAAACGGGATGTCGACCGCATTGTCCACTCAAAAGCCTATGCCCGCTACGTGGACAAGACTCAGGTCGTGTACCTGGTCCAGAACGACCATATCTCCCACAGAAGCCTTCATGTACAACTGGTGAGCAATTTTGCCAGAGGAATCGCTGAAATTCTCAGGCTCAACCTCGACCTGGTTGAGGCTATAGCTTTGGGCCATGATGTCGGCCATCCTCCATTCGGACATGAGGGTGAGGAGTATTTGAGTGAGCTGTCCAGTGAATATGGGCAAGGGCTTTTTGCCCATCCGGCCCAGTCGTGCCGCCTTCTCTCGGTCATAGAGCCGCTGAATTTGGGGCTCGATGTCTACGACGGGTTTCTTTGTCATGACGGCGGCATGAAAAACCCTGTCATCGAACCCAATTTCGACAAAAGCTGGGATGACCATTTTGAGGAAGTCTCCCTAAGGCTCGAAGATCCTAAACTCAATATCATGCCTAAAACACTAGAGGGATGCCTTGTCAAAATTTGCGATACGATGAGTTACCTGGGGCGGGATATCGAAGATGCGATCAGCTTGGGAATCATCGAGCGAAGCGATATCCCCGATGCCGGCATGGGAAAATCCAATCGGGAAATTCTCTCTTTTCTTGCTCAGGATGTGATTCAAAACAGCTATGAAAAAGATTATATCGCTATGTCTGACAAGGCATTTCAAGCGCTTAAAGAGCTGAGAAAATTTAATTTTGAAAATATCTATCAGCATCCCAAGCTTAAGGTGGAATCGGAGAAGATTCGGCAAAGCTACCGCATTTTGTTCGAGCAGCTTCTGAGCGATCTGAAGAATGCCGGCGAGTCAAGTTATATCTGGATCAATTTTCTTTGCAACAAACCTGAAGAGTATCTGGAAAAAACTCCAAAAGTACGGATGGTCATCGATTACATTTCAGGCATGACGGACAACTATTTTGTCAGAACTCTTCAAAATATTTTTATCCCAAAACGCATTACGTTGCATGAATGAATTTTATCTCATTATCGATACGAGTACTCAGCAGGGGCTTGTGGCTTTATTCCGGGGGGAGGAGTGTGTTAAGGAGGTGATGCTTCCTCACGGATTTCAAAACTCCCGCTCGCTGGTGCCTGTTCTCGACAATTTATTTTCTTCTCTAAACAAGAAACCGCAGGATCTCGATTTTGTCGCCGTCGGTATCGGACCGGGTTCGTACACCGGTATTCGCGTCGGTGTTGTTGTGGCCAAGATGATTCACTACACATGCAAAATCCCTCTTGTCGGCGTCTGTTCTTTGACTGCGTTTGTCCCTAGCCGCGAGGGAAAATTCGTTTCGCTTCTCGACGCGCGCATTAGCGGAGTCTATGCTCTGGAAGGCGAGAAGGTACAGGATAAAATCACCTGGTCTCCTCAGCCCGAGGCGATCCCTCTGGAAAAATTTTCTGCAGGCCCTTTTGATATTCTCGTGACCCCCCATGAAAATCTTTTGGATAAAATTGTCACAGACAAGCCTTGGGAGATTGCGGCTCCCGACGCCGGTTCTCTTGCGGCATCCGCTCTTGACAACTTCCGCTCAGGAAAAATCGCAGAAGACGGCCGCGTCGACATCCTCTATCTTCGTAAAACCCAAGCTGAACTTGAGAGAGAAAAAGAGGTGAAAAATGAATAGTTCTTCCAATGTAAATTTTTCAAACTCTAGCGCTAGAGCGTATAATCCCATGGGGATCTCATTCGATCTGTTAGTGTCTAAATCCAGAGAATTTTATCGACGTTTTCCGGTTCCAATTGAACAAAACAGAATTGAAACCTTTGCGAAGACGAAGAAAATACAGGAGGAAGTCGTCGGTCATGCCCTAAAAACCCGGGCTCTTGTGCATAAAAAGGTGATGGTGTTAATCGCAGATTTTTTAACATTTAAGAAGAAATATGGAACGGAAAAAGAAAAAGCCGTCTATCAAGAGCTGGATGTTTCGAAATTCATCGATAGGGTGTTAAAAAAACGGCCGGTTGTATTTGTGGATGGTTGCGATGAATATTTGCTTAGAGATAAAACAGAGGGGATTGGCGGTTTTGAAAAGATAGGGTCCGAAGAGGAAAAACCTCCTTTGATATTAAGAGATTATATTTCTTATGACGAAATGCCTATTTCGGCAATGGTCAGTATATCCTCTCCAACACACTTTATCAATAACGGCTCAAAGAATAATCAAGGAATTAAGGGCGAGGAGGGTTCTTACGAGAATCAAGGGGTCTATGTGGGAATGGTTGGAGCGCGATTTGAAAAGCCCGGCTATATGGAGTGGCGGCACATGATTGTCACGCCTGAGCAAAATACTCCCAAAAATGGTTATGGCAGGCAGGGAAAAGAAGAAGCTCCTCAGAAATTTAAATCTTTAAAGATGTGGGCAAGGTTTTATGGGGAGGGAAGTGGAGGCGAAAATTATCTCCCTCTCTACCAAGAAGTGCTTAATGATGAAACGGGAAAATTCCTGAAGATCAAAGACAACATTTTTTTGAATACTTGGGTTTATAAAAAAAGAATAAGAATGTCTCTTGAGCCTTTTTTTATCGATGCTGATGAAAGAGCCAAAGATGAAAAAAAGCAAGCTTATGTCATCGTAGAAGGAATTGGCCTGGGAGTTTGGAAAATAGCAAAAGAACAATCGAACTTGGTGCTGGAAGTTTGCGCTGAAATTTTAAAAGATCATGATTTTCCAAACATTTCCGATATTAATTTTTGCAGAATTGAAGGAAATTCTTTGCAACTGAAACAGAAAGGAATAAAATTTCATTTTACTGATAGGAAGCCGGCAGAAAAATTACAACAACCCCATGATGGGAAATTACTTGTGACCTCATTTGCCTGGGATAGCAACAGCTATCCGGGCAATGAATATTGGTGGGGATTGCTGGCTTCGTCAGCGGACCCGGCTGCCGCTTGTTGTTCTCATATTTCAGAGTTGCAAAATCCTGAAATCAATCCAATGACCCTGATTGCTACCTAAACTTGTTGTTAAAGTCTTTCGTTGGATTCAGATGCGTAGACTCGATTTGAAGGCAAGGGTAATCCCTTGCCGATAATCGAGGCTTAGCAGATGAATTCAATGAAAGATTTTAACGACAATAGTCTCTATGATACTTCCTTAGCCAAAAAAAGGGGGCATCATGGAAACTTACGCAACAACAGTTTATGTCATCAGCGAAGAAATCCTTCGAATTTTGGGGATTAAAGACGATCCTCAATCTCAAATGTCCAACGCAGAAGTGATAACTTTTGCTATTTTATCAGCAAAATATTTTTCTTGTAACTATAAAATGTCCAGATATTTATGTAAAAGATTACGATTATTCAGAGCTATTTTAAGCAATAGCCGGCTAAATCGCCGAATTCATAAAATTCCTTGGATTTGTTGGAACGCCATTTTCCGTTTTTTAGCTCTATTTTTTAAGCAAATAAATAAAGATCAGGGTTTTGCTATAGACAGCTTTCCAGTTTCATGTTGTCAGAAAAATAGAATCGATAAACGGAAGGTTTTTCTAGAACGAAGGTATTTAGGTTTCGCAGCTTCTAAAAAGCGTTACTTTTGCGGCATAAAAGTTCATATGATTGTGACGAGCGAAGGCAAGCCGGTTGAAGTTCTTTTCAAGCCAGGAGCAGTAAGCGATGTAAAGGTGCTCTGGGAAATGAAACTGGACATTCCACCAGATTCTAAACTTTATGCAGATGGTGCGTATAATTGCTTTGATTTAGAAGACATCTTGAAAGAAGAACAAATTACATTGCTTGCAAAACGGGGATGTAAAGCAAAGAATAGAGTCCGAACACCAATTGAAGAGAGGGAAATTAGCAGCAAGCGACAGATTGTCGAGACGACATTTAGCTGCATAACAAACCTTTTCCAAAGAACTTTTAAGTTCTGCACTGAACAAGGCTTTTTGATAAAAGTATTCTGTGCAATTCTTGCCTATAGTGTTTCGTTTTTATGCAAAGGGGAGCTCAGCTAGAGCTTACACGAGCACACCATCTACTGCCTGTAGCGCCTCGGCAAGGGATTACCCTTGCCGTCGACGCTACAGTTGTATCTGGCGCACTCGTGTAAGCTCTAGCTAAGGTTTAGGTAGCAATCAGGGTCAATGGTCTCTGGCGACAATGCAAGAATATTGATATGAGTGATTAATTTATCTCTTCCATATAGATAATGGCCAAACCCGGCACAGTCTTTTCGTCAACTTCTATCGAACGGAATGCTTGGCCGGGAGTATAAATTCTCTCTTCTTCGTCTGAATCCACAGAATAATTACTGATATCTTTTGAATTTTTACTATTAAAAACGAACAATACCGGCTGATATTCTTTCCCTTTAAAGGCCATGTATTCTATAGCATTAATCTTAGAGAACTCTTCAGCTACCGCAACGTTGCAACTGCAGCTGAAGAACTTTGGTGTTATGATTATTTTTCCTTTTTTCCACTCGTCTAATATTTCTGAAGGCACAGCGTCTCCTCTGTAAATGAGACCTTTGAATGGTGGCAGTTTGCGGATTCCTGAAGCTGAAAATTTTGCAATGTCGTCGACATATTTTTGCGCTTTTTTTAAGTATTTCTCCTTATCTTCTGGTAATAATGAAGGTTTTTCATCTTCGAAGCTTTCCTCTTTCCACATATCCAAACTTGTATCGTCATTGTCCAGAGTTCCATTGACCAGCAGATAATTATGCGTGGTCATGATTTGAATTGACAATAGTTCAGCTGCAAATAGTGTCTTTCCATTAGTCAGCATTATATCCTTTCCGGACTTCCATTTTAAATCTAGAAGTTTTTGAACCTCGGGACTTAATATTGTGTTTTTAAACTTTTTTGCTTCGGCCTCTGTCACTTCTGCTCTCTTTAAAGGAATTATTTTTTTGAGTTTTATTTTTTTTCCTTTAATCTGATCGCTTGGGAGTTTATTTACCTCCAAAATAGCAATTTCTCTTATTTTTGAACTGATAGCCTTTTCTAATTTTTTATTTTCCTTTCGTGAATTGCTTTTGATATATCTTTTTATAGAATCTGCAATAGGGAGACTATTCAGAGTGAATTCATATGACATAGGTATTCCTTATTTTTTATTGACGATCAAGAAGATCATCGCTCAATGCATCCAGTTTCATGGCCTTCCATTCTTCTTCGGTAAGTTCTATTCCAATAGGGCCGTTCATTCTATAAAAGCCGGTCTCAGAAATTTCTAATGGGGGACTTTTACGTGCTTTTTTCCGGTCTTCGATAAGTTTATTTTTAAGAGCATTCAGATCCTTTTTATTTGGCATTACTTCCTCCTATGTATCCTAGTTTTTGAGCGACATGGAGCTGATAATCGTTGCTTAAATAACGTCCCGGCAGCTCTTTGCCCCGCTCTTGCATTGCGGCTTCAAGTTCCCTTTGAAAGTTAGGGTCATTTGGATAAACCTTTTCAAAAGAATCCGGTCCGGGCGTGTAATTCACTCCATGCCAAGTGCCGGCTTCTTTAATTTCGTGATAGGAGTGGTCGCCCGATCTCACCATCCAACTCGTCAGAGCCAGGATTCCTTTCTCTTTAAAATCATTCATTCCAAGATATTTCATACCTCGCAGAAAACTATCTGTTGTCCCTGAGGGACCAGTCACAACCGGCAGTCCGCCCAAAGCAATGGCTTTCCGATAAAAGTCGGTATTTTCATCGACCCTGTAAAGATCTTTTCCTCTCACCCATTGCACTCTGCTCTCCCCTAAATTCCTGCCTATAGCTTTGTTTTTGTTCATCGCATCAAACTCTTCTTCCGATATATAATCTTCCAGTGCGGCTCGAGCTTCACGAAGTGTCAGATCTTGAATATCTTTGACTTTTGGGGCGGGCTCTTTTTCTTCCTTTGACAGTGCGATTCGCCCCCCGGATTTTCTAAATTTTGCAAGCGGTTTAGCCTGGGCAAAAAATTTGGCAACAGGACTTTTTTTGTCTTTATTCAATTCTCTGATTCTATCTAAAACCTCTGCATTGATCTGAAATTCGGCATCTTCTTTTTCCAGTTTTGCATTGATCTTATCGACTAATTCGGGATCGTTAAAAATTTTCGGCAGGGCCGTCCAAAGGGATGCATAAATTAAGCTCATATGCTCACTTAAAGTTCCTTTTTTAAGAGCATTTTCAATAGCTATCGGATTAAAACCGACACTTCCTGGGCCGGTTCCTTGCGATGCGAATTCAGCTGCCGAGCCTAGTCTGATTTTCAATTCCTGCATTATGGGTGTGGAATTTTCCATTTCGGTTATGATTTCCTGATACGCTTTCGCTATCAGGCTGATTCTTTTGGCCATCACTTGGGCAAATTCTTTTGCTTCGGGGTGTTTCGAGCAAAGTTCTGTTATCACCGATTCAAAGACTTCGACACTGTCCCTATAAGATTTGATGCATTCGTCAACAATTTTTTGTTTTTGCGTCTTTGACAGCCCATGGAGGTTGGGGGCAAGCTTCATTTGTCTTGCAATTTCAGAGGCATTAGGATACTTCGGAGTATAACCTCTCAATACAGTCTGAGTCGCGATGGAAGGAGGATTTTTTAGACTTCCGCAAGAAATGGAGTTAATTTGGCTCAGTCTGCCAGATTTTGGGCTTTCTACTTTTATCCGATGGTTTTTAAGTGCTTTACCTACATACTGTTGAGATATACTCGTGGAATGGTAGCCCCTCTTTTCCCGTGAAGCAGGTAAAATAGGCCCTTCTCCGCTCATTTTTACCTCTTATTATTAAATATGTAAAATTATTATTATATAAATTATTATATCATTAATAATAAATAATTTGTAAAATTCTATGTAATTAATATAACGGTTATTATCTTTTAGAGGTGGCAGAGCACTAGGCTAAACTTGTGCGATGGATCTGGCCATTCCTTTGAAAATGAGCTTGTGGAAGGGGTAGAGGGCGTACCAGTAGAGGCGGCCGAGAAGGCCGCGAGGGCGGAAGGACGCGGTTTGCTTGAGCGCATTTTTGGATGTGATCTCAAATTCCAGCCAGGCTTCGCCCGGGAGCTTCATCTCGGCGTAAAGGAGCAGCCGGCCGTTTTCCTTGTCGGCGAGGAGAACCCGCCAAAAGTCGAGCGAATCGCCCCGGTGCAGCTTTTGAGGGTGGGTTCTGCCGCGGCGAAGTCCGACCCCTCCGAAAAGCTTGTCGATAAAGCCTCGGATTTCCCAAGCCCAGTCCATATAATACCAGCCGGCATTGCCTCCGATTCCCCATAAGCGGCTGATCACACGGTCTTTCGGACCTTCAAAAGCGACTTCTTGAATATCGGTGTGGCACCCATGCTTTGGAACTTTTACATACTCGCTAAGATCGGGTTTGAGAAGGCTTGAAGACATTGAATCTTTCCAGCTAGAAAGAACTTCTTGCTGTTCTATTTTATCGAAAGCCTTTTTGACTGCTTCGGTATAGGAAAGAAGTTTTCGCGGGAGAATGTCGCGAATGCGGTTGTCGCGGCAGACGGCTTCGCATTTGAGGCTGTCGACAAGAGATTGGGCCAGCTGAAAGTTGGTCGAGGTCACAAAATAAAGCCAGTAGGAAGAGAGCCTGGGAGTCAGTACGGGAACTTGGAAAATTTTTCTTCGAAGTCCCCGAATTTTCGCGAAAATCTCAAGCATCTGTTTATAAGTGAGTTTGTCGGGCCCTCCGATGTCGAATGTCTGGTTTAAACACTCTTTTTTTTCCAGAGAGCGGATAAGATAAAAAATGACGTCGCCGATTGCAATTGGCTGGGAGAGGTTCGCGACCCAGCGGGGAGCGACCATCAACGGCAGTTTTTCGACAAGATCGCGAATGATCTCAAATGAGGCGCTGCCGGATCCGATGATAACTGCCGCCCGAAAAATGGTATAGGGAATACCGCTTTCTTCAATGACTTTTTCCACTTGTCTTCTCGATTCCAGGTGGGGGGAGAGTTTTTCCGCATTCGCGATTCCGCCGAGGTAGATGATCTGACGAGTGCTGGTTTTTTTTAGCGCCTCGGTGAAATTGACTGCGCATTTTTTTTCCAGATCGGAAAAAGAGTCTTTGCTTTGTGCCATGGAGTGAACGAGATAGTAGGCGGCATCTATGTCTTTGGGGATTTTTGCCAAGGTGCTCGGATCAAGAAGGTCGGCAGTGATGAGTTGGAGTTTTTCCCGGTGATGGTCCGGTAATTTTAGACGAAAAGAACTACGCACCAGAGCGAAGACTTCGTGACCTTCTTCCAAAAGATAAGGCAAAAGCCGCGTGCCGATATATCCGTTTGCGCCTGTTAAAAGTATCTTCATCCTCTGTATTTTTTAGGATAGAGGACACTGGATTTTTTTAAAATAATTTGTTATTATTAAGGTGTAGGGAGAGTCCTCCTGCTTAAATCTAAGAAATTAATATTGAGGTGAATATGAAAGATATCGCCCATCATCCGAAATTTATTCAAAAAAAAGTCCTTCAAGAAGCCAGAAAAAAATCCAATAAAAAGAAATACAGCCCCATCTCGAAACAAGAAGGGATGGAGGTTGAAAATACTTTAGCCGAGGATCGGCGAAACCCCGAATTTGAGGGGAAGAGGTTCGATCCTCATCACAGAAAGCCACGCCTTCTGAAAAGAATTAATTTTCATTAATAAGATGCAACTCCGAAAACTTCTTTGAGGTTTTCCGGGGTGAGAGCCTGTTCGAAAGATCCCTGTTTCAGGCAATGCCCTTTTGAAAAAACAGCGATGCTTCTGCAGTGGGATTTTGCCGAATCGAGGTCGTGTGTTGTAATGATAATTGTCTTTCCTTTGCCTGCCAGGTCTTCCAGAATATTCCAAATCGTTTGCCTATGCTGGATGTCGAGGTTGGCTGTCGGTTCATCAAGCAGCATAATGGGAGCTTCCGTTGTCAGCGAACGGGCGATATATGCACGCTGTTTTTCCCCTCCGGAAAGTTCAGTCATCGGTTTGTCTGCAAGATGGGCCAGGTCCAGGAGTTCGACAACTTCGTCGAGGACGGGAGAACCGGATTTAGGGTAGCAGCCCATTTCGATAAACTCTGTGACGGTAAAGCCGAAAGAAACTTGAGGATTTTGAGGGACAAGACTCATCACTTGGCTGATCGTTTCCAGGGATTCCTGGAGGAGGGAGTTGCCATTCCAAAAAATTTGTCCTCGTGTCGGCAGCCATATTTTTTTGATCAATTTCAGAAATGTTGTTTTTCCCGACCCGTTAGGTCCTAAGATTCCGTGGATGCAGCCGGGAGCGAAGATTAGCGAAATGCGGTGAAGAATGGGATGGCAGCACAGTTCTTTGACTTCAAGCATAGCTTCTCCTGAGGTTCGAATCGTCCTTTCTTGCCTGATAGAGAAGGGTGAAGAAGAAAAGCCCGCCCAAAATCGAGGAAATATTTCCGATAGTGATGAAATGGAGATGGAAGGTTCTTAAGATGAGGTCGAGGGCCGGAAGTGTGAAGGCGCCGCCAAGGACGCAATAAGGAATCAGACTTTTGTGGTTGGGTCCATTGAGCGTGCGGACAAGGTGGGGGAGGATGAGCCCGAAAAAGGCGATTGTTCCCGTAGTCGCAAGGGCTCCTCCCGCCAGCAGCGCAACTGAGACAAACAGCCTCCATCGGATGCGTTTGACATCGACTCCGATGTTTGCTGCCTCTTCTTCCCCAAGCGACAGAATATTGAGTTCTTTTCGGTAACTCATGCAGCCGGTCAATCCGACTATGAGAAGGGGAAGCTGCATATGGACATGCTGCCAGCTGCGGTTATAGGTCGATCCCGCCTGCCATTCGGTCAGTATTTGAATGAGCGTCCAGTTGTCCCGAAAGCAATAGACGATAGCGCTTTGGATCGCGATAAAAATCGTTGAGATAGCGATTCCTGTGAGTACCAGGCTATAGACTTGCGACTGTCCTTTCGATTTTGACAACGAATAGACAAGCAAGAGAGTGAGAAAACTTCCGACAATTGCGGCGATTGGAGTAGAGAGGGGCATTTGAGCGTGCCATCCCAGAATGAAAACAAAAAGGACCAGCAGGCTGCCTCCCGATGTGATGCCGAGAATGCCTGGCGAGGCCAAAGGGTTGTGAAAAAGCGATTGCATGACGGCTCCCGAAACCGCGAGGGCGGCGCCGCTGCTCATAAGAACAATCAGGCGGGGCAGCCTTTCATCGAGAAGGGGATTCCAGGCAGTCGATTGTCCGGTCAATCGAAGTTTAGCTCCGGCAAAAACCTCCTCCCATCCCATCTGTCCATCCAGCAGAATGCCTGCCGAAACAGCGATGAGAAGAGCGGATAAAGCGAAAGCATACTTTTTAATCACCGCAGGTCTCCGCAAGAATCGCATATAGGTCAAAATAGCCGAGGAGAAAGTATTGCGAAGGAGTTTCCTGAATGGATTTATCGACAAAGTAGACGCGTTGATTTTTTAAGGCCTTTAAATTCGATAACGCAGGCTGCAGAACGCGATCACTTTGGGTTGTCGATAAAATCAGACAGTCGGGATTGATGTGGAGTATGTCTTCAATTTCTAGGGGAGTTTCCCAGTCTTCACTGTCTTCCTTGTATAAGCTTTGATTGATATTTAATCGTTTGAGCATATTGCCAGCCAAGGTCTTTTGATTCGGCGCTGAAAAGAAGGTGCGGTAATTGAGGTAGAGAACATTGGGGTTGCCTTGAGTGGAAAGGGATTTCAAATGATTGTTCATGGCCATAAGCGAAGCATCGATAAAATAACTGAGAAGAGCGCTTTTCTTTTGAGCTCCGACAGTTTTGCCAACCGTATGAATAGCAGCTTTTAAATCTTCTGGAGATTGGACTGCTCCGAGGTTGACTGTGCGGATCGCTCTTTGCCCGAGAGCTATTATGGTATTCGGATGGGAATAGGGAGAAATGAAAGCGGTAATATGCTCTGCATTGCCAATGGCTTCAAGATGACAGGGGTCGGCGTCATAAGGGATAAGTTCGGTTTTTTCTTTTGGATAAATAGCTGACTGGGTCCTGAATCCTTTCGGTAGAGCCAGGACTGCCTTTTCAGGAACGAGGGCCATCAGGATTCCGGCGGCGAGGTAAGTTTGGGGATAAAAGAAACCTGCCGATTCCTCGCCGGAAGATTGCCAAAGATTGAATACCTCTCGTAATTCTTCTTGTTTGAGTCTCTGAATCGAAGAAAAGCCGCTGTCTATCAATGATTGTGCTTCAACATCCCATTTGGCAATGAGCGCACACATCAAATTGGTGTCGCCATTTATGGCAAGACGAAGTTTTTCCCGCTCGACAACCAGAGACTTTACCGATTTGCCGCGCTCGTTCGGAGCTGGGACTGTAATGACAGCTGGTTTTGATGGAGACATGTGATGGAAAAATGCCAGAAACCACCAGGAGAAAATAAACGCTGCAGAGAATAAATAGATCATAATGTCGAGTGGAAGAAGGGGCAAAGGTTTCTTTGCCCCTTGCCATAATTTACTCTTGGTCCTCTTCAGCGTCGATGACTAAAGCTTCGGAAATCAGAACGATTCCTGCAGCTGAGGAGGCGTGTGTCAATTCGGATTTGATCACTTTTGCCGGGTCGATGACGCCTGATTTCATCAGGTCTTCTTTTTTTCCGGTGTTGGCATTGAATCCGATATTACCTTTTGCCTCCATCACTTCGGCCAGGATGACGGATCCGTCGAAGCCGGCATTGTTTACAATCTGCTTAAGAGGCGTTCTGCAGGCCTCGAGGACCGCATGAGCTCCGAGCTCTTCGTCTCCTTCCAGCTCCAAATCGGCGATGTCTTGGCTGGCGCGAAGAAGAGCGACTCCTCCGCCGGGGACAATGCCTTCTTCTACGGCGGCCTTAGTGGAGTTCAAGCTGTCTTCGGCAATCTGTTTTTTTTGTTTCATTTCCGGCTCTGTCGCCGCTCCGATTTTAATGACAGCCACGCCGCCGCTCAGTTTGGCTTTTCTCTCTTCGAGTTTCTCCTTGTCATACTTGCTTGTAGAGGATTGAAGTTCATTGTCAATTTGCTTAACCCGAGCTTTGACTGCATCGCCTTTGTTTTGGCTGATGATTGTTGTTGTTTCCTTGTTGATCGTCACTTTATCGGCTTGGCCGAGCAGCTCAAGTCCCGCTTCTTGCAGCGACATCCCCGTTTCTTCGGAAATGACTGTCCCGCCGGTTAAAACTGCAATGTCTTGGAGCATGGCTTTGCGCCGGTCGCCGAATCCAGGGGCTTTGACGGCTGCGACTTTCAGGGAGCCGCGAAGGCGGTTCACCACTAGGGTTGACAGGACATCTCCTTCGACATCTTCGGCAATAATCAACAGTTCTTTTCCGCTTGCGGCAATTGATTGCAGCAGGGGGAGGAGTTCATGGATATTGGAGAGCTTGCGGTCAAGAAGGAGGATGCTGCAATTGGTCATTTCGGCAATCATTTTTTCCATATTCGTGCAAAAATAGGGGCTCAGATAGCCGCGGTCGAATTGCATTCCTTCGACTATTTCTATCGTTGTCTCAATGCCTTTAGCTTCTTCAATAGTGATCACTCCGGATTTTCCGACCTTGTCCATGGCGTCGGAGATCAATTGTCCGATTTCTTCATTGCCCGAAGCCGATACAGTCGCGATGCTGCGGATCTCGTCGGAAGTTTTGACTGGCTTGGCCATTTTTTCCAGAGATGAAATGACGGCCTGCACGGCTTTGTCCATTCCCCTTTTTACCAAGATAGGGCTGGCACCCGAAGAGATGTGCTTGATGCCGTTTTCTACAAGCGATCTGAGAAGAAGGGTCGCGCTTGTCGTTCCGTCTCCCGATTTCTCTTTAATTTTCTGGACAACCTCTTTGGCGATCGAAACGCCGAGATTTTCGAAACTGTCGAGTTCGACTTCGCCTACGATGCTGTTGCCGTCGTTTGTGATGGCCGGGGCTCCCCAGCTTTTTTCGTAGCCCACGTTGCGGCCTTTCGGACCCAGGGTAAAGGCAACCACATCGGCCAGCTGGGAGATTCCGGACAGCAGTTTTTCTCTGGCTTCTTCTTCAAAAATAATGTCTTTTGGCGTTGACATAGGTGAGTACTCCTTAGTTAGATCATTAACCTTAAACGTATATCGGTGGGTTTGGCAAAATAGGAGGCGCTGATGGCAATGCCGTCCACTCCCGTTTCCGCAAATCGGCGGACTGTCTCCAAAGTAATCGTCCCTTTCGATTCGAGATAAACCTTTTTCGGGGTTTTGCGAATCAAACGGAGGCATTTTGATATTTCATCGGGGGGTAGATTGTCCAGCATGATTGAATCGCAATCAGTCTGCAGCGCTTCCTTTACCTGGCTGATATCGAAGACTTCCACTTCTATAGGGATGTCCGGAAGATAAGCCCGGACTTTTTTAACCGCTTCTTGTATCGGTTTTTTGCTTTCGAATGCAAAAAAGGCCAAGTGGGGGCTTTTGATAATGAACCGCTGATTCAATCCGAGGCGGTGGATCACCCCTCCCACCAAGACATGCGCGTATTGCGCGAGCGCCCTAAGGCCCGGCAAAGTTTTTCTTGTGTCCAGGATCTGGCAATTCAATCCTTTGACTTTATTGACATAAGCGGAAATGATAGTGGCTACTCCGGAGGCGTATTGCAAAAAATTCAGAGCCGTCCTCTCGCCGGCAAGGATGCTGCGGGCGGGACCGGAAATTTTAGCAATGACTGTCCCCGCTTTTTGATATGACCCTTCGTCGACACGCAGTTCAACAGTCAGTTTGGGGTCGATTTTTTTAAAAATGGCTTCCAAATAAACAAGTCCTGCGACGACGGCTTTTTCCCTAAGCACCAGTTTGCCTGAGGAAAAGGTGCTTTCCTGGAGGAGGGCCATTGTTGTGATATCACCTGAAGTGCCCAAATCTTCTGCGAGGGCGATATCGATCAGGCGTTCGATTTCTGGGTTAGTCTCCATAGGTACCTTCGTCAATTATGTGTCTGCCGGATGAACAAAAGTATAGTTTTAAACAGTGTAATAAACAAGAATATTTTGAGCTGGCTATCGTTTTCTTTTTTTGCCGCGCAATGGCCTATTGCCAAGCATTTGCGGCTGTCCGAAAAGGAGCCGAAGCGAATAATCCAAATAATTATTTTTAATTGATTTCCCTTCTTGGAGGACAAAAGTATAAGGACGGATAATTTTTTTGATATCCTGATTTTTCTTTTGATTCATAGGGATTCCTCATAGTTGATGAGGACACTATAATACCCGAACGAGGGGATTCGATCAACACGATTTTGCATTAAATATTTATTTTAATTAAAGGTTTAAAGGAAGTTTAGTATCAAATTTAAATTTTTATTGGGAATTGCTGTTAAGTTTCTGAATATTTGTGCAGCCGGCGATAGATTTCCCTTTTCGGCATGTGTCTGAGGCCGGCAGCGAGTTTGATGGCTTCTTTTAGGGAAATTTGAAAAGAGTCTTGCAGCCACTTGACGTGCTGCTCAAGGGTTAATTGATTCCATAAGCCGCCCGCAGAGCCTTCGACAAGCAGAACAAGCTCCCCTTTCAGCTCGCGGGATTGCAATGTTTTTAGAAGCTGCTTCGCCGTTCCCCGAATAAATTCCTCGAATTTTTTTGTCAGTTCCCTGGCGATGACGACTTTTCGATCAGGTGTCAGCCCGGCAAGAATTTCGAGAACTTTTCTGATTCTTTTAGGGGATTCGTAACAAATCGATGTCCCTTCGTAGAAGACGATGTCGAGAAGCCTGTTCTGAAGCTCTCCCGTTTTTTTGGGAAGAAATCCTACAAACTGGAAACATTCAGTGGATAAACCGGAGCAAACCAGGGCGTGGATAAAGGCAGCCGGACCCGGAATCGCCGTGACCGAAAGAGATTCTTCCACACATTTTCTGACTATCCTTTCCCCGGGATCGGAAATAGCCGGGGTGCCGGCGTCCGATACTAGCGCGATGGCTTTCCCTTCCTTTAATAAAGAAACGATCTCGCTTTCCCGTTTGGATTCGGAGAACTTGTGGAGGCTTTTTAGCGGCCTTTTAATGTTATACTTATTGAATAGAATCGAGCTGTGCCTGGTATCTTCGCAAAGGATAAGATCGCACGATTGCAAAATTTCAATAGCTCTGAAAGAAATATCTTTCAGGTTGCCGATAGGTGTTGAAATTAAATAAAGCATGGAAAGTTAAAAAGGTGGCACCCAGATTCGAACTGGGGAATGGAAGCTTTGCAGGCTTCTGCCTTACCACTTGGCTATGCCACCCTGTTTATGTCATTAAGTATCTTATCGAATAAAAAAATATCTGACAAGTAAAAATCCTTACTCTTTACGTTTATGGCTAGACAGGATAACCTTGGCTAAGGTGAGATATCAAAATTTACATCAAATTCGCGAAGCCCTTACGCTTCCAATTGAAGGACGGGATACCTCAGTCAAGGGATTTGCCGTCGACAGCAGAAAACTGGTTTCCGGACAGGTTTTTGCCGCCTTGGGGGGAGAAAAAACAGACGGGCATCAATTTCTCAGGCAGGCAAAAAAAGCGGGATCTGCTGCTGCGTTAGTTTCAAAAGACTATACGGGCAGCGACTACGGGCTGCCGCTGCTTAGAGTTCCCGATCCTCTGGCAGCTTTGCAAGCGCTTGCGAAGAAGGCTGTAGAGACAACTCGCATTATCGGAGTGACGGGATCGGTGGGAAAAACGACATGCAAAGAATTTATTGCCGCGATTTTAAAAACCAGGTTCAAAGCAGTCTCTTCTCCCGGCAACCAAAATACAAAGATCGGGCTCCCTCTTTCCATCCTCAACCATTCGGGATACGGCGAGGAATTTTTAGTTCTCGAGATGGGAATGTCCGAAACGGGAGATATTGCCAAATTAATTGAGATCGCCCCTCCTGAGATTGCTGTTTTGACTTTTGTCTCGCTGGCCCATTCCATGAATTTTAATTCCCTTGAAGAGATTGCCTTGGCAAAAGGAGACATTTTTTCCCACCCCAAAACCCGCATTGGCGTGATGCCGGGAGAAGCGGTAGCCAAGGAGGCTCTTAAGACTATCGGCGCTTGTGAGAAACGGACGTTTTCTGTAACCTCGCCTTTGGCCGATTTTTATTTGAGCCGCACTCGAGAATTGCATCATAAGGGGCGCTTTGTCCGGGATTTGCATGTCAACCTGAAAGCAAGGCATCATCTGCACAATGCCGCGGCAGCGATTGCCGCTGCGAAAGAGTGCGGTCTTGAGTGGGAGGAGATAAGCGTCGCGCTTCCTTTATTAGAGATTCCTCAAGGAAGAGGGGAGTATGTCGAAAAAGGGGGCGTACTGTTTGTCAATGATTCCTACAATGCCAGTCCCGAATCGATGAAGGCCGCTGTGGAGTCTCTCCCTTCCCCGAAAAAAGGAGGAAAAAAGATCGCCGTACTTGGCGAAATGCTGGAACTGGGCCGGTTTTCCGAAGAGGCCCATCTTGAGATCGGTGCGTATGCGCTCGGGCATGTCGACCGCTTGTTTTGCTTAGGCGAATCTTACGAAGTATTGAAGAATAAGGAAGGGGTCGTCATTGCGAATACCAGGGAGGAGCTTATGGATTGTTTGAAATTGAATGCAGGAGACGTTGTTTTGCTCAAAGGATCAAATTCCTGCAGAATGTGGGAAATTTTGGATAGCTATTTATGATTTACCTTCTCGCTTACTATCTCCGAGAATCCGTCGGACTGAAAATTCCCATGGTTCTCACATATACCTCGACGAGGATGATGCTTGCGGCGATGACAGCGCTTCTTATCAGCATCTTTATCGGTCCGCTTTTTATCAAAAAACTCTATGAGTTCAAGATCGGACAGTCAATCAGAAAAAAGGACTGTCCTTTGCTTGGAGAGCTTCACGCAAAAAAACAAAATACGCCCACGATGGGAGGCGTTTTGATTCTGTTTTCGATGGCAGTTTCCCTTCTGCTTTGGATGGATTTGACCCATTCATTCACTCTTTTGCTTCTTCTGACGACGCTGGCTTTGGGATTGCTTGGAGGAATCGACGATTATTTAAAAATCAAATATCAGAATGCAAAAGGGCTTTCTGCGAAAAAAAAGCTCGCTGCACAGCTTCTGATTTCAGGCCTTATTGCCTTTTATCTGTTCTATCCTCCCGTAGCGGAAAGTTTTCATAAAGGAACCTGGTTTGCCCCTCCGACGGCGAAGGATATGCGCGAATTCAAGGCATCCGAGGGTGGGCGGCAGACTGTTTTGTCTCTTCAGTCCTACTCTTCCAGACTCTACATTCCGTTTATCAAAGATCATGTCTTTGCATTTAGCGGCGGCGCTTTATTCTTTGCCGGCCTCCTGGTTATTCTAGTGATTACCGGCGCCTCCAACGCTGTCAATTTAACCGACGGCCTCGACGGACTTGCCGCGGGATGTTTGATCATGGTGGCCGTCTGTCTCGGATTGATCGCTTTTGTATCGAACAACCAGGATCTGGCCAAGTATCTGAATATCCTCTATATTGAGGGAAGCGGCGAAATCGCCATCTATCTGTCCGCTTTTGCGGGAGCTTGTCTTGGATTTTTGTGGTACAACGCCCACCCTGCCCAAGTGTTCATGGGAGATATCGGATCTTTGACTCTGGGAGGCATCATCGGGCTGTCTGCCGTTTTGCTCAAAAGAGAGCTTCTCCTCGCCATTGTCGGCGGCATTTTTGTCGCAGAAGCCCTGTCGGTCATTCTGCAGGTGGGAAGTTATAAGCTGCGCAATAAAAAACGGATTTTCCTCATTGCTCCGCTTCATCATCACTTTGAATACAAAGGGTGGCATGAGACTAAGGTGGTGACCCGTTTTTGGATTATCGGGTTGCTGCTCGCTATTATCGGAATCGCGTCGCTAAAATTTCAATAAAGAGATCTCAGTGGTATTTACAGGAAAAAAAGCGTTAGTTGTCGGATTGGGGATCAGCGGAAGGGCCGCTTGCCGCTTTCTTTTACGCGCCGGCGCCGATGTAACGGCCTATGACCAAAAAGCGCCTTTGATTGCCGGTGAAAGCGAGGTTGAAAAACTCGTTTCTTCCGGGCTGAAATTAACCGGAAGCCTTGATCGCTTTGATGCCGATTTTTTAATTCCGAGTCCGGGAGTTGCAAGATCCCACCCACTTTATCGGCAGGCGGCTATTGTCGGAGCCAAAATTATTGGAGAAGCCGAACTCGCGTTTTCCCATATGTCCATGCCGGCTATCGGGATCACAGGAACAAACGGCAAGACGACTGTGACGGAAATGACGGCCCATATACTCAATGATTGCGGCCGGGCCGCCTTCCCCCTTGGCAACAATGGAGCTGCTCTTTGCGACCGGCCCCAGCAGGAGGGCATAGTTGTCGCCGAGCTTAGCTCTTACCAAATCGAGACGCTGGCAACACCGGCCTTAGACGCTGCAGTTATTTTAAATATAAGCCCTGATCATTTAGACCGTTATGGATCAATCGAAGACTATGCCGCAGCTAAGTTCGGTCTGCAAAACATTTTAAAGCCCGGCGCCCCTTTTTACCTCCACCCGGACTTAATCGAGCAGTATCCCTCACTGATTAATAGAAATGTCTCTTCCTATATAACCGAGGAGGCTTTGACATTCGAGGAAGAAAATCTTTTGGCCTCTTTTCATCTTGTTAAGCATTTCGGGATTTGCAAAGAGCAATTTAAAAAAAGCGTATCGACATTTCGCAAACCGCCGCATCGCCTTGAGTTTGTCAAAGAAGTCAAAGGTGTGTATTATTATAACGACAGCAAAGGGACCAACATCGACTCCGTTGTCAAAGCTGTCGGTTCTTTTTCGGGAAAAGTGATACTGATTGCCGGCGGAAAAGATAAGGGAGTGAGTTTTCAATCCTGGATTAAACCTTTTATATCGAAAATCTTATGTATTTGTGCAATTGGGGAGGCGAAAGAAAAAATTTATCGGGAGCTTTCTCCTCATTTGGCAGTGAAAAAATTTGGAACTCTGGCTGAGGCTCTCGACTACTCATCGTCAATTGCCAAAGAGGGAGAGACTGTTTTACTCTCGCCGGGATGTTCAAGTTTTGACCAGTATGCAAACTTTGAGGTAAGAGGGAATGAATTTAAAAAAATAGTCACGGAAAAATTATTTGACAATTAGTCCAATTTTTATAATAGCTAATAATGAGTTGGTACTTATCAACTCCTACATAATTTCATAATTAATAATTATTGGAGATAAGCTATGACCATCAACCGAAAAGACACCATATTGATTGCAGTTTTGATGAACGTCGGACTGTTGACAGTCCTTTTCATCACAGCCATGAGTTTTGAGGAGGACACCCCTAAGTCTTCCTCGTCTTACGAAGAGCAAGTGGCTCAAAATCAACCATCCGGATCATCTCTGGAAACACTGCAGCTAGCCTCTACCAGCGAGTTTCCCACTGACGAAGTTGACAGCGTTCTTAAGGCCTATGAAGCCGGCAGCAGTGGAATGCCAGTGGTTCAAACTCCCCCTCTCAGACAAAATCAAGAGACTCAATTAGGACAGGACAAAAAGTATGTCGAGATCACTGTCAAACGGGGCGATTCCTTAGACCGCATTGCCCGGGCCAATAAGACGACCATCCGCGAAATCAAGAACCTCAACAATTTGACAACTGATCGTCTCAGGATCGGACAAACCCTGAAAATCCCTCTTCCCGGCCAGAGCAGCCATTCGGAAGGAAGCTCCGATATTGTTTCTTCTCAGCCCGGTACTGATTATTATGAGCTGAAAAGCGGAGACAATCCCTGGAAAATCGCCAAGAAGTTCAACGTCAGCTATGAAAGCATCATCGAACTAAATGATCTGACGGAAACGAAAGCGAAAGGATTGAAACCGGGCGATAAAATCCGGATAAAATAAATATGCAACGCATTTCACTTGTGATTGTGACAAGCATCCTATTTGCGCTTGGCCTTGTTATGATATTCAATACAACCTCGGCAGAAATTTTAGATCTCGATCTCGATCGCAGCACGCATCTTGCTATTTTCAAGCAGCTAGTGACCGGATTCATGGGATGCGCTCTTGCCTATGTCATTGGCATAGCAGGGCTTCGACGTTTCATTCGCAGCAGTCCGGCAGGATTGCTTTTCTTGACTCTTGCCCTTGTCCTCTGTTTTGTTCCCGGAATCGGAAAAGCGGTCAATGGTTCCCATCGTTGGATTGCTCTCGGGGGCATTTCCTTTCAGCCTTCCGAATTTGTCAAATTCCTCATACCCGCTTATTTTATCGCGCGCCTTGCGAAATACAAGACGGGAAAGATTCAATTCGGAAGGTTTTTCCGAATCGCAGCGGCCGCGGCCGTTCCGATTTTACTTATTCTGATCGAACCGAACAATGGAACCGCGGGAGTTTTGATCATGACAATCGGAGCGCTCGCCGCTTTGGCAAAAATCCCCTGGAAATACTGGGCCCTTCCTCTTTTTGCAGTTGTCCTGATCGGAGCCATCTCCGCTTGGCAGCTTCCTTATGTCCAGGCAAGGCTTAAAGTTTATCTGAATCCTGAACTGGACCTCCAGGGGAGGGGCCATCAGCCGCATCAAGCTAAGATCGCCGCCGGGTCGGGGAAATTGTGGGGAAAGGGGCCGGGAAACAGCCTTCAGAAACTCAGCTACCTACCTGAGGCGCAAAACGACTACATCGCAGCTATTTATGCCGAGGAGTTCGGCTTTATCGGCATGTCTTTGCTCATTTTTCTTTATATGCTTTTTGCCTATTTAGGATTTTCGCTGTCCTACAATGCGGCCGGCCGCGAGGAGTGTTGGATGGCCGCATCCGTGACATTTCTCATCACCTTTCAGGCATTTTTAAATTTGGGAGTCGTTTCCGGGCTGCTTCCAAGCACTGGACTGAACCTTCCCTTCTTTAGCCAGGGGGGAAGCTCGCTTATCGCCAATATTATGGGGCTAGGATTTATTTTAAACATTCAAACCAAACAATATGATGACAAAAAAAATCATGATCGCAGTTGGGGGAACGGGAGGACATTTATTCCCCGCTCAAGCGCTTGCTGAAGAACTCACAGAACTCGGATATGAAATCCATTTTATCGGAGGCGGGATCACCGATAATCCTTTTTTTCAGCCTAACGGAATGTCCTATGACGACATATCCTGCGCTCCCATTTCCGCCGGCAATCCCTTCAAGCTCTTTGGCTCAGGGGTCAAGATCTCAAGAGGCGCTTTGCAAAGCTTCAAGATAATGCGCCCAAGCCGTCCCCATTTGGTTGTCGGCTTTGGCAGCTATCACACCTTTCCCGCTTTGCTCGGAGCCAAGGCGCTTGGAGTCCCGATCATTTTGCACGAGGCCAATTCCGTTCCCGGCAAGGTCAACCGCCTTCTATCGCCTCACGTCTTAAAAACCGCCGTCCACTTTTCGTCCGCAAAACAGCACCTCAAAGGCGACGTTTGCCAGGCAGGGCTGCCGCTGAGAAAATCCCTGACGCAAAATCCTATTACAAAAGAGGAGGCCCTAAACCATTTTTCTTTCGAGAAAGACTGGCCGACCCTACTTGTATTCGGGGGATCGCAAGGGGCCCTTGAGATCAACAAGATCGTTAAAGAAGCTGTATTAACCTATGTGTGGAAACAGATTCGCAAACTGCAAATTCTCCACTTCACCGGCGAGGGGAAGCTGTCAGAAGAGATTGCCGCAGCTTATGAAAAAGCCGGCATTCCTCATGTCGTAAAACCCTTTGAAGAGCGCATCGAATATGCCTGGAAGGCGGCCGATCTTGCTATCACCCGTTCCGGCGCCTGTTCTCTTGCCGAGCAAACCGAGTTTGCCGTTCCGGGAATTCTTATACCCTATCCTTGGGCGACGGACAACCATCAAGAAAAAAACGCCGATGCCTTTATTGAATTGACTCAAGGGGCTGTCAAACTACCTCAAAAAAAATTAACCCCGGCAAAGCTGGGGCTGGCTCTTTGCGGATTTTTGAGGGACCCGGAAAAACTTCAGACCATGCGGCAAAATATTGCCGCCTACAGGGATTCAGTCAAATACCAAACCCTTTCCCGATTGATTTGCGAGATGTTAACCGATTGAGTGAAATGTGGGATACTATTCGACTTTTTCTTTGCCCTTGTCTTTTTTTGGCGGGGGAGGGGGTTCGCGCTTGAGCGCCTCTTCTAGTCGAGAGGTTTTTGTTTCAGGTGTTGCTTCTGCTTCAGTTTTAGGAGGTCTTTCGGGTAGAGATGGAGCTTCTTGAGTTTTTTCTCTTGGTTCTAATTTTAGTGAAGTTTCATAAAATTGATCTTCATTTGTTTTTAATTCAGCATTTAATTCCTGCTCGGATAGGTTGGTTTTAAAATCGAGATAGGTTGGTGAAGATAATTCAGGTTGATCAGATTGAAATATTCTTGCTTGTGCATTTTCTAGTGTTCCAAAAATTTTCTTTAAACCACTTAAAAATTGAGGATTTATTTTTCTAACTCCTTGATCTAAAAATTCGCTTTCTGTTTCTTTGAGCGCAGTCATATGTTTCATTAAGATGCTAATAGGAGGTAGCACAACATTTTTTTTATCGCCTTCCTTTTGCTGCATTGCTTTAGTTAAAGCTTTATTATTATGTCCAGGATCAAAGAGGTCTTTCAGGTCATAAAAGTCATTTAGTGATTTCTCATTTAGTTTGTTGAATGTGAGCTTCAGTCTTGAGATAGCCACTCCGTTTAAACCTAAGTAAATGGCATATGCGCTATTGAAATCTGCTTTAGCAGCAAGTTGTTTGGCTGCGTTGATATAAAATGCAGTGATTTTTGCTCTTTGTTCAGGACTTTTGCCTTGCAAGATCGATTTAGGAACAATATTGCCGCTAAGCATCCGAAATCTTTGAACAATTTCGGCATAAGATCCCACCGCTTCTTTGGGGGCGAAGTCCTCAATTCGCAGTTTTTCATAGAGATTCAAATCTTCAGCAAGAAGAGTGCTGGAAAGAGACTCGGTCAATTGTTTTGTGGCAGCATCATCGGCTTTAATGATTTCAGAAGAGAGACTCGCCGGATCTAGTAGATTTTGAGCGGTCGTTGGTACAGCCGCGGCTGTGCCGGAGGGCTCGCTTAAGAAATAAGGAGCGACGTAGCTATACCCTTTGTTTTCTGTTAATTCATCTTCGGTTATGTATTTTTTTCTGCTTATATTTAATAACAACTTATCGGCTTTTTGAAACCAATTTTCATCTTTGAGTAAAATGATTTGTTTTTGAATATGATTCAAGGATTCAGGGTTTGTCGTTTTTGAAATTTGATCTGAAAAAGAATTGACAACTGCCTCTTGAACATCTTGCAATATTGATTGATTGAGTACTTGTTTTTGTGTTTTTGTTAGAAAATGATTCATTTCAAATTCCTGTGTCATTTTTTGAATTTCATCCATAGCACTCTTTAAATGTTCTGTATTAGAAATGAAATCATCTTTGATGATATTCGGCGATTTGTAAAGTTTTTCCTTTATGCTCTCAATAAGATCATTGAGATTATCAGCATTTTTTGAGGATAATAATCTTATTATATCCTCAACATCACTTTGTTCAAACCAGCTTGAGTCGATTTTAGATTCAATACGACTAAGTTCTTCAGGATTATCAGTTTTTGCAGCTTGATCGGTGTAATGTTTTAGCATGGCTGTTTTTGCCTCTTGTTTCAGCTGGGGGATAACTTTATCTCTAAGTATTTTATTATCTTGCAGGAATGAATGACTTTTTAAACGTTTGCGAGTTTTATCAATATGGTCAAATATTTTTTGCATTTTTTCCGGGTCATCTAGCAGTTCCTGCTTAAATTTTCCATCAGGATTTTTTAGCCATCTATTGAATGAACTTGTAATCGTTTCCCTTGAAAATTTTTGCATGAAAAGATTCCAGACTTTCTTTGCAGCCGATCGAATTTTCGCTCCAATTGATTGCAGTTTTTCAGAATGAACTTTTTGAACCCTTTCCTCTAGATGTAGCACAGGATATTCCTCAGTAAGCTGAGGTGGCGGAGGGCCGACCAATTCCTCAAAATTGTCCACAGCTTCCTCAACAGATGTGGCGGTGGATTGCAGTTGCTCTTTTCCCTTTTGAAGATCGACTTGAGGTTTTTTGCTGCGATCAACTAAAGGAGAACTCTCGGCAGTTGCCGGTTGCAATACTTCAGCCCTGCCTGTCAATGGGAGTAGTGAAAGCAATTCTCTATAATCTTCAATGCCTTCGTCAAAATCTTCGCGGAGTGTTTTTTGAGGTATCTCTTCGAGTCCTGCAATCAAGTCCAGGTTTTCTAATTCTTGTTCAACATCGGACTCTTCAACAATCGGTATTAATTCCTTTATTTTTTCTCTAACTTTTTGCTGAATTGGCACAACTAGTTTTGCATAACTCAGCAAATCAGCTTCTGTTCTGTCTTTTCCTGAATAACTTTCGCTGTGAAAGAATTCATAAAAATGGTCGATCGTTGTTTTTAGCCTTTTCAGTGCGGATAATTGTTCTTTTTCATCAAGTTCTAATATATGGTCAAAATCTTCTTTAAAGGATTGACTCATGGTCACTTCATCTGGTTCATGAAACATGTGTTTATTTGCTGCGAGTTCGGATTTCATTTCTCCAGTGTTGTTGGGAGTTTTAGAAGATACCCTTGAAGGACTTCTAAATCGCCCGCTACTTTTCGAAAGATCCAAGCTTTTTAGAAGTTTTTGAACGGTGTTTTCTATTTTGCTTGCCGTATCCGTCTTCTTCGTTTTTGTTGGAGGTGGCAGTGATTTACTATAATTTCTTTGGATGGAAGGGCCTTCTTCACTTAAATTTGGTCCCATAATAAGCCTAAATTTATTAAATTATTATATCTATATTAATATTATAGCATTACTAATAATTTATTATTAAATAAAAATTTATTTAATTCATAAAAAGGTATTGATTTTTGGGAGGGATTTGGGTACTTTTTAGGTCAAAAATGGGTGGGATATGACAGCAAACGACCTAAAAAAGTGCTATTTTATCGGTCTACGGTGTCTCACTGCTGTAATTTAGCCCTGCCGTTCAATGGTGGAGAAAGGAGGGATTCTTCTGGCAGAGGAAGTGTATGAGGGCCAGCTAATTCCTCAAAAGTTAATCTTTCAGCCACCTGCCCTACAGATGAGGCCGTGAGTTGCAGTTGCTTTTCTTGTTCTTGAGGTTCGACCTTGGTTTCTTTGCTAGAATCATCGGGAGAGGGACTCTCGGTAGTTTTCGGCCGTAATATTTTAGCCTTGTCTGTCAATGATGAAGGTAAAGAAAATTCTTTAGGCAGAGAGTGTTGAGTGGACATTTCTTCTGATTTTTTTGATCTTGCAGCTCTTACTTTCTTTATCAGTAAAATTCCAGTGTTAAGATTCTTAATCTTATCCTCTGATAAACCTTTAGTATCCTCAGATATCTCCAAAATTAATTTATTTAAATAATCATCAAGTTTTTGCGTTTCATCTTTCTTTGGAATTTTACTTAATTCAATGAGATCTAGGATGGTTTCCATCCTTTCTTTTTGCACATTTCTTTTTGTCATCATTAAAATATCTTTTAGTTCGTTTTTATGGTATTCTTTCATGTAAGCTTTCGCATATTCCTCTTCGCTGACACTACGCTTCTTTGTAGTGTCAGTCTTTTTCATGCCGATTTGTTCTTTGCCTTTCCTGGATTTTATGGTGCTCCTTAGTCGACTGCCGCTTTTCGAAAGATCTAACTTTTTCAAAGCTTTTAGAGCGGCATTTTTAATTGTGTTTGTCTTATCCGCCTTACTCCGTTTTGTTTGGTGAGGTGGTTTTTGAATAGAATTACTTTGAATAAAAATACCTTTGTTATTTACATCCATAATAACCTCGATAACTTAAATTATTATATTTTTATTATAACACTATTAAAAATTTATTTAATTCATAAAAAAAGTATTGCTTTTTGGGAGGATTTTGAGTACTTTTTAGGTCAAAAATGGGTGGGGTATGACAGGAAACGACCCAAAAATGTGCCATTTTATCGGCATTGGGGGAATCGGCATGAGCGGGCTGGCCCGGCTCATGCTGCAAAATGCTGCAGTATCAGGCAGTGACAGGGCAAAAAATAGGGTTACGCGGGACTTGGAAAGAAGGGGGGCGAAGATATCCGAGGGGCACTTCGCCCGGAATATCGAGGCTGGTATGACTGTCGTCTATTCTTCGGATATTCCCAAGGACAATGTAGAGCTTTTGGAAGCCAAAAAGCTAGGATGCCCAGTGCTTCATCGCTCGGAGCTTCTTCAGCGGCTGATGGCTTCGAGAAAGGCGCTGGCCGTTGCCGGTACCCACGGAAAAACGACGACATCGGCGCTTTTATCCGTAGTTTTAAAAGAGGCGGGGGTCGATCCCTCTTACATGGTCGGAGGGATCGTGTCCGAATACGGCAGCAGCGCCGCTTCAGGCGAGGGGATGTACTTTGTCGTCGAGGCTGATGAGAGCGACGGCTCTTTTTTGCGCTATGCTCCCTATGGGGCGATCATCACAAATATCGATCTTGACCACTTAAACCATTTTGGTTCGGAAGAAACTTTAGTGGAGTCCTTCCGGCAATTCGCTGGGCAGGTAGTTTCAAAGGATCACTTATTCTGGTGCGGTGATGACGAGCGTTTGCAAAAGCTCGGTTTGCCAGGCTTCAGCTACGGATTTGGCGAGAGGTGTTTATTGCGGGTGTCGAACTATCGGCAAAGGGGGTGGAATTGTCTCTTTGATGTCAGTTTCGGAGGAGTCGACTATCCAAATGTCGAGGCGGCTCTTGCGGGAGGGCACAATGCTCTGAATGCGGCGGCCGTTTTTGGCCTCAGCCTGGCTGTGGGAGCTCAAGAGGAGTCTGTCAGGAGGGCCCTCAAAACGTTTAAAGGTGTCGGCAGGCGCTCAGAGAGGATCGGATCGGTTTCAGACATTTTATTTTTGGACGACTATGCCCATCACCCGACTGAAATCGAAGCAGCTCTTGGGGCTATAAGGAAAGCAGTGGGGGAAAGACGCATTGTCGCCATCTATCAGCCCCACCGCTATTCCCGTTTGCAATATTGTCTGGGTCGTTTTGGCCAGTGCTTTCAGGAAGCGGACGAGGTCATTGTAACAGATATTTATGCGGCGGGGGAAAAAGCTGTAGAGGGTGTGACAACCGAAGCGATTGTGCGGGAAATTAAAGGCAGCCGCAAAGTTTTAAGAGAAGAGCTTGAGGCCGTCTGCTTGCAGGACCTGATGCCGCATGATGTCGTTGTGACATTGGGAGCCGGCGATATCACCCGTTTTGGAAGAGGACTGGTTGAGACGCTGAAAAAGAGGCCTCCAAAAAAAATGACGGTGGGCGTTGTCAAAGGCGGGGCGTCATACGAACACGACATTTCGCTCAAGTCAGCCGAGTATATCGAGGAGTCTTTGGCGCAGGATATCTATGAGTTGAAAGTGATGACTATCGGACGAAACGGGGAGATGCCTTTTTTGGATGAACTCATGAAATGCGATGTGGTCTTTCCCATTCTTCATGGCCCTTATGGCGAGGACGGAACAATACAAGGAATGTTCGAAATGCTGGGGCTGCCTTATGTCGGCTGTTCGCATAGGGCTTGTTCGGTTGCCATGGACAAATCCATGACCAAAAAGCTTGCCATATTACACGGCATTCGCACTTCTCCTTTCCGACACGTTCATATACGGGATTGGAGAAAATCGAGGGAGAGACTTGCGGAAGAAATTGCCGGCGAACTTGCATTTCCGGTTTTTGTCAAGGGGTCGCATCTCGGTTCTTCTTTCGGCTTGGTAAAAGTCGAGAGTCCGGAGGGGCTGCCTAAAGCCATTGACGAAGTGTTCGCATGCGATTCTGAGCTGATTGTGGAGCAGGGAATACAGGGCAGGGAAATCGAGTTTGCCGTGCTGGGAAATGACGAGATCGCCGTCTTTTCTCCCGGAGAAATTTTGACAGGGGGCAAGGTGTATGATTTCGAAGCGAAATACAGCGATAAGAGCGTGCCGATCACCGATAGCCCCGACTTGCCGCCGCACCTCATTGAAGAAGGGAGGGAGCTGGCTCGAAAGGCTTTTGAGGCGATAGGCGGGGAGGGAATGGCCCGTATAGATTTTTTCCTCGACCGCCTGGACAAATATTGGCTGAATGAAATCAACCCTATTCCGGGACTGACAGAGAAAAGCCTCTATCCGAAACTCTGCAAAAAGGAGGGAATCGGCGGCAGGGAACTGGTGAGGAGGTTGATCGTTTTGGCACTGCATCGTCACCGAAGAAGCCGGGCGGTGTGTCGTGCATGAGAGGATTCCCCTCAAAAGAGCTTTGCTTGTCATTTTCCTTTCCGTCATTGCGGTAACCGGTTCGGCGACTTTGGGATGGTTCTATTATCTTCACCGGATTCATGTCAAACAGGGAGACAGCGCCTACAATATTGAAGTGATCGCTACGACCCGCAGGGCAGCAGAGAAGCTTGAGTCGGACTACATAGCCGAGCTGCTCGGGCTTTCGAAAGACAAGCCTGTCAATCTTTATACCCTAAGCTTAAAAGAGGCAGAAGCAAAATTGAGAAAAAGCCCTCTTATCAAAAAGGCCAGGGTGGAAAAAATCAAACCAAAAACCCTCCATATTGATTACATGCTTCGCACCCCGGTTGCCTATTTGGGAGACTACACAAATGTTGCAATTGACGATGAGGGGACGATGCTCCCTTTCCTGCCATTCTTTACCCCCAAAAACCTTCCGAAAATTTATTTGGGAGAAGAATTGACAAACCTTTGGGGCGGCAGGCTGAGCAGCAAAAAATATCTCTTGAGCCGCGAGCTTCTGGGAAGACTGCAACAGCTCGGGATGACAATCAAGTCTATCGATGTGTCACGCATTGATTCTTTCAGTTATGGACAAAGGGAAATCATTGTCTTTGTCGAGGATCGTATTGAAAATGAAGGGGTTTTTGTGATTGCTCCGATGCTTATTCGCTTGAATTCCGATAATTATGCCAAGTCGCTGGAGGATTTTCAGCTTCTTCGCCAGCATCTCGCTTTGGCAATTTCTGCGGATCATGACAAGCTGATCAGGCAACCGGTCACAATAGTTGACTTGCGGATGGACAGTCTGGCTTTTATTGAAGATCATTAATTTTTTTGCAGAATGAATCATATAAAGTATCATCTAGCTCAAGAAAACCATCCTGCCTTGATTTTTCCGCCTTAAGTTCGCTTCTTTCTCCAGGAAGTGTAATTTTTGAGCTTGAGGACTTTATGGTATTTTTGAGTTTTTCCATTGAGTGAAAAAAATGATCTTTTCCTGAAAACAGATCGGGATCTAAAGCGGCAATCAAATTTCCGCGATTATTTTCCTGATCGCTACTACCTACCAAAGGACCTGTTAGTGCTTCAATTACGAGTCCTAACCCGGATCCTTTGGGACCAAAACTCTTTAAAGCACCTTCAATCGCTTTTTTCGAGTCTTTAGTTGTCCGGCCTTCTTTATCGAATGCTAGATCTTCTGTAAGATCACGACCTAGTAAATAGGACTCCACAACCTTAAAGAAGGCTGTCGATGAAGTTGCCATATCAAAGACTATCGGGTCTGATTTTGTCGGAAGTCCAAAAGCTATAGGGTTTGTACCAAGAACAGGTCGAGTTCCTCCATAGAAAGCAACACGCTTTTTAGAACCCGAACAGGCTAATGCTAAATATCCCTGACTGGCAATTTTGGAAACATAGTATCCAATAGCTCCTGTTCCTTCATAGGCTTGGCATGTTCCCACTAAAGCGGCACCATTTTGTTTGACTTTTTGCAAACAAAGCTCCATAGCCTCGTGCATCACAAGAATGCCATTGCTTGCTTTTCCATCAATCCATGAAGAAAAAGGAGTCTCTTTCAGTACTTCTAACGGTTCTGCTTCTGGATCTTTCGTATAACCACTCGTGATAAATTGTATAAGACCTTGATGATTCCCTCGAAGGTAACCATAAAAAAGCACATCCAAAATGATTGCGCATTCACTGTCAGAATAGCCGGCTTTTAATAGAGCTTTCCGGTTAAGATCTTCCAGATTGCTAATGAGTACCTTCATGTATAGGAATCCCTTTCTCCAAAAGTTTTAATATAGCTTCCAGTGCAAGAAAATAGCCATCAACTCCAAATCCGATAATCATACCTTGTGAGATCTCTGATAAAACACAATGAATGTGTCTTTTAGCAATATTGCTGATGTGAATTTCTACATAGGGAATGGAAATCCCCAGAATACAATCCTTCAAAGCATAGCCAGCATATGTAAAACCCGCCGGATTCATAACAAGACCATCTATCCCCTCATTGGCTCCCTGATAGATGCGGTTGATAGCCTCTCCTTCAATATTTGTATAAAAGATATCAAGTTGATATCCGTTCTGATCCGCGTGTTTGAGCAAACAAGCGTTTAGTTCATCAGCCGTTGTATAGCCGTATATCTCAGGCTCCCTCTTACCCAGAAAATTTAAATTAGCTCCTTGAACAAGCAAAATTTTTTTCATAAAAATCCTGATAAATAGTTAAAAAATGGATACTACCATTCTATTAAAAAAAAAGGTAGCAATCAAGGGCAAGAATCCCAGCAGTTCCCACTGTCATTTTTTCACCACAATACTTTATTTTTTTGGGAAAAGGATATATATAAATATTTTGAGAATTTGCGAAACATTTAACTCGACTTTATGATTTTTATCGATTCGATGACAATAGAGAGGGCGCTCAGCTTCAAATTATTTTCACTGGTTCAGGCAAATTACCTAATCCGTGAAAATAATTTGAAGATCAGCATTCTCTCTGAAGTCAGCAGGTCGATAAAAATCATAAAGTCGAGTTTAATGCAGAAAACCAGGACAATGAAAGCATGAAAAAGAAACTATTATTCCCATTAGTTGTAATTGTAATATTCATTTATTTTTTTAGCTCAAGTTTAAAAAATAAAGAATATTTTTTTAATCCCGCAACATTTGATGTTGTTTCGGATGAATCAAAAAGCCCGCATTTAACTCCGGATATCAAACAAATTTTAACGCAAAACTTCACCTATCTCGGAGAGGGAGGACAAGCCTACGCTTTTTGCAGTTCGGATGGCAAACATGTTCTTAAAATATTCAAAAAGAAACATATAAAGCCTGAATGGTACATTGTGTTTATACCAAATATATCATGGTTTAAACAAGTGAGGGATAAACACCAAAGAAATTTGCTTTCAAATGTAATCAAAACCTATGTTGACGCCTTTGAGCTGGATAGTCAGGGATGCGGGATTCTCTATACCCATTTCAATCCTGAAGAGAAAATCGATAGAGTGATTGAGGTGCAGGATAAATTAGGCAATAGTCACCTTCTGGACCTTGACAACATCCCTTTTTTGATACAGGAAAAAGCCATTCCATTTTGCCAGGTGTTAAAACAGCATTTAGATGAGGGAGAGACGGAACTTGCCAACCAGCGTATTGATCAAATGTTAGATCTCTATGACAAACATATGGACCAAGGTCTCTACGATCTTGGAATCGGAGTGCTTCACAACAATGGATTTGTCGGTCAAAAACCCATTCATCTGGATGTCGGCCATTATGTCTTTGCCCCCGATAGTGAAATAGACAAAGATCAAAAGATGGAAGAGATTAAAGGTCGCATACAAGCATTTGTCTCAAAGAATTCCGATTTAAATTGAGTATAATTGACTTGCGTGTAGACAGTCTGCCTTTTATAATGCTCTTTAGGAGGAGATCATGACAGAATTTATTGAGATCCATTGGACTGCTGGAAGTATAGACGAGGCAAGGCGCGTTTGCCGCTATTTGATTCAAGAGAGGCTGGCCGCCTGCGCGCAAATCGTTCCCTGGATCGAGTCGGTCTATATGTGGAACAATCAGCTCGAGACGTCGCAGGAGAGCAAAATTACTCTGAAAACCACTTCGGAACACTATCCCAAAATCAAAGAAGTAATTTTGAAAAACAGCTCCTATGAGGTCCCTGAAATCACTGTTGTCCAGATCCTGGAGGGCAATGAGGAGTATTTGTCTTGGATTAAAGAATCGATTTCTGTATAACTGTCAAAACATTTATGAGCAGGAGCGGCAATGGAACCCGTTTCCAGAAAGCAGCGGATAGATCATCTTTACAACCTCTTTTCCCCTGAAGAACAGGGCGGCAGATCTAAATTGTCTGACACAGTTCATCACATTGAAAATAACATCAAGAAATCAACGAGAACACGACGTTTCAGATCGGACAGTCTTTATCTGCATCCCAAAGTAGATAATGTTGGATACCATGTTCTGGTAACCAATAGAAAAAGCAAAGACCCTCGAATATACATACTTCCCAAGACTAAGGAAATTGGTGAAGGGATATTTAAAGTTGTGAGAATCGGCTTTGATTATCATACATGCACGCGGGTAGCTTCAGCAACATTGAAGGAAAATGTAGAAGAAGCAAAAAAGGAATTTAAGCTTTTGAAACGATTCGGTGTGGCTTTGGATTATGGGGTCTATAGTCACGAGAAACAAAAAAAAGTAAAAATTATCATGCGTCTTGGAAACATGGGGAATCTTGAATCTCTCATTTATCCTGAAAACAGGTCTTGTTATCAACAGTTGTCGCGTGAGCAAAGAATCGAGCTCTTGACAAGTATGTTGAGCGAGGTAAAGAAAATTCATGAGTCCGATTATGTCATAGCCGATCTTAAGGTTCCTAATATCGTGTGGAATCAAGATAACAAGGGTCATATAAAAGCGTTTATTTGCGATATGGGCTTGAGCTATCACATAACAGAAAAAAACAAAAGGTTGCGCGGAACTCCTCAGACAATAGCTCCTGAAATTGTCGAGAAAAAATTAGGCCTTGATAAAACAATTGGCAAACCTGTGGATATTTTTGCTTTGGGATTTATACTTTGGTCTGTATTTGTCGGCGGGACGCCTCCGTGGCTGAAAATCTGTGAGAGATTGGCTATTAGTAACATGTCGCTTTTAGAACCCACCTTTTATGAATCATGCTGGGATGCTTTTAAAGCGCCGGTGGAGTCATTGGAGTTTTTCATTCATCAAATGATGCACCCTGACCAAAAGAAGAGGCCTGAGATTAAAAAGGTGTTGGCGAATCTTGGAGGGAAGGATCCTCAAGAGCTTTTGGATAAAAAGTGCGGCGGGATAAGATTGATGTCTCATTCCGAAACGATTCAGTCTATCAAATTGTTTTTATCAGACATAGACGAAAGAAATTCGGAATATTTAAAACCCCTCACCAGCTATTATTTTTTGTCAGAGGATAAGGAAGATGAAAATTCTGTGATGATTGTTTATTTTACAAATGAGGAGGGAGAATATAGTGAAGTCTCTCTTAGAAATGATGTCAACAAAGTGAAGCAGGTTCTTGCGTGGTTAGGTTCTATGGACTGTCTCAATTATTGGCAATATATTTAGTCGCCCCTGAATTCTTTGTGTCTTTGAGTCTTTGTGTTTCACCCATATTTTTAGAAAGCCGTTTGGTTATTTTGCATGTATTATCTTGTGATCAATTTCTTTGAAGCAGATGCTGTGGGGGTGTTTGCTTGCAGTATCTTTGCGGGCGGGCCTTGAAAGATAAGTTTTCCTCCAAGTGGTCCTCCCCCGGGGCCAAGCTCCAGCAGCCAGTCAGCTTGAACGAGAATGTCGAGATTGTGTTCGATGACGAACACAGAATGACCCGCCGATACGAGGCGTCTTAGGATTTTTATCAGCTTCGATACGTCGTGATGATGGAGGCCTGAAGAGGGCTCGTCGAGTATATAGAGGGTTTTTTGGGGCTCTTCGGCTGCCAGATCGGCAATGAGTTTCAACCGTTGAATCTCTCCTGAAGAGAGGGTGTCAAAACGCTGCCCTAAGGTGAGATATCCCAGGCCGAGGTCGTTCATCAGTTTGAGTTTCCGGGAGATTGCCGGCATGTTTTGAAAAAACTCGCCGGCTTCTTGGGCCGTCAGATTCAATACATCGGCGATAGAATGATCGTTCCAGGTCACTTGAAGGGTTTCGTAATTAAATCGTTTTCCTTTGCACACCTCGCAGGGAATCACGATATCGGGAATAAGTTTTAATTTGACTTCCAGCTCTCCAAGCCCTCGGCACACCTCGCACCGTCCGCCGGGTTTGTTGAGGCTGAATCTCGATGCTGTATAGCCCCTCGCGCGGGCCAGCTTGGCGGAAGCAAACAGCGACCGCAAAGCATTCATGACGTGGATATAGGTCGCGGGGATCGACCGTTTTGTGATGCCCGCGGGTCGCTGCAGGGCTAATGAGAGTTTTTCTATGGATTCATAACCCTCTAAATCGGGACAGGGGACGCCATCCCTTTTCCATTTTTCCAGCCTTTTGGCTACGATGTCCATTGCCAAAGTGGATTTTCCTGATCCCGACACGCCGCAGATTCCCACAAAAGAATTTAAGGGGATGCTTGCGGAAAAATTTTGCAAATTGTGGCAGCTTGCCGAAACTAGCGTGAGCGCGGGTTTGGTTTTTTCTTTTTTTTCTTCTGGAAAAGTGAGAGGCGTTGAAAGCCATTTTCCCGTCAGGGATTTTTTATCTTTTAAAAGCTGCTGGATGGTTCCCTGGAAAACAAGCTCGCCGCCATTTTGTCCCGAACCGGGCCCGATTTCTAAAATTTGATCGCTCATGGAAATGATTTGCCTGTCGTGTTCGACAATAAGGACAGTATTGCCGATTTCTTGGAGATTGCGAAGAACCTGGCAAAGCTTGCCGATATCTTGCGGGTGGAGGCCTCTTGAAGGTTCGTCCAATACATACAAAATCCCCGAAAGCCCCGCTCCGATAAGGGAGGCAAGCTGAACTCTTTTGGCTTCGCCTTCGCTGAGTGTTTTGAATTCGCGAAGAAGTTCCAGATAGCCGAGACCTACTTGGTTCAGCAATTGAAGACGGGAGGTAATTTCGGGTACGAGCTCATCGGCGATGGATTTTTCACTTCCTTCAAACTCCCATGAGTGGATTTCTTGCAGGAGGTTGTCGACTGAGAGGCTGTCTAATTGTTGGATGTTTTGATTTTTGATTTTGCAAAACAGGCTTTCAGGCTTGAGCTTCCCTCCATGGCAGCTAGGACAGATATCACCGTCAATTGTTCCTTTGCCCCTGCATCTTGGGCAGGCGCCCAACGGCGAGTTGAAATTAAAATCGGCCGGGGTGAGAGGAGAGAATTTCAGACCTGATTCGGGGCAGAGATAAATTTCGGTATAATAGCGAATGGGTCCCGTTTTTCCTTCCTGGACTTTCAATATGCCCTGGCTCAGTTCGATAGCAGTTTCAACAGATCCCGAAAGCCGGTCGCGTACTCCGCTTTTCATCTGAAGGCGATCGACAACAACTTCCAGCTCCTTGCCTTGAATATCCGGGTTTTCGGGATCGACTTCCTCGCCGTCTATCCGAATCCTGATGAATCCGGATTTATAGAGCCTCTCGGCAGCATCTTTAATGGTCTCGTGTTCAAGAGTAATGGGGGCAAAAAGCTGAATTTTGCTTCCTTCGGGATAGTCTTTGAGGATCTCTTCGACAATTACGTTGCGGGGGAATCGGTGCAGGGGCTTTCCGGTAGCCGGGCTGTGCTGCCTGCCAATTTTTGCATAGAGGATAGCCAGAAAATCGTAGATATCGGTCTCTGTCGAGACTGTTGCCGAGGGGTGAAAGGACGCTTTGCTGTGGCCGATGGATAGTGTCGGAGAGAGTCCTTCGATTTTTTCCACGTCGGGTTTTGGCATCTGTTTGATTCGGGAGCGGATGTCGGGAGACAGGTACTCCATAAAACGCCTCTGTCCTTCGGCGTAAAGAGTGTCAAAGGCTAGCGAGGACTTTCCCGATCCGCTAACGCCCGTGATCGCGACGACACAATTTTTTGGGAGCTGGACGGAGAGATTTTTTAAATTATTTTGTTTGCATTTTTTCAGAATTAGATGATTCATAAGGAAGCAGTTCGTATTGCGTCTTGCAGTTTTCAAGATCGCAGGTGACTCTATAGGGAAGATTATGGCGATTTCTGGCAAAAAAGACCAGCTTCCCTTCTTCTTTCTTTGGTTTGTCGATACTTGAAGTGTCAAAAATGCCGAAGTCGGAAATCCTGGGCTGGAGATTCCATTCTTGGTTTTCTTGAGAGATGCGCTTTTTGTATTGCCGGCAAAAGGAGTCGGGATTTTTAATTAAACTGTAGCCTGATTCCCTTAAAACGTTAGCGGCAATATCTTCAAGCACACCTGCTTGAGACGATTTTTGAGCAGGTGAAGGGACATAATTTTGGATACGGGTTTCAGTGGATATCATATTTCCCTCTCATATGCCGGATTGTATTACAATCTCAAGTAATTTTTTTCCGCAAGATCCCAATTAAAAAGAACTCTTTTATCTTCATCTTTATCATATCTGACTTGTACTCTGAGATATGGATAGGGATGCCTGTTATCGAAGTCCCTCCCTTCACCTGGCCCGTATATTTTGATATAGATTTCCTTATTGTACCACGGAAGGGTGGAAACATCGATGTCTTCCTTTCTATATCTTTGAAAATCAGTATATTCTTTGGAATAATGGGGTAAGCGATAATAGTCCATCAAAAGCCTGGCGACTTTTTCCGGTTCATATTCCATTCCTTGGATATAAAAAGCGGCCTCGGCTCCTATCATATGCTTAGAAATTGTGCTCTGTCCTTCGGCACGGGCATATTGATGGTGCTTCGGGCATCTGTGCCCTGTTGTGATGACGACTTTCCGGTGGGTGGTTTCCTGAAGATAGTTCATTAAGTCGATGAGTATAGGGTAGATAAACTCTTTTCCGTTTTTTAGAGGAAGGCTGTGGCTTGCCGCCCCGCCGCAGTCCTCCACCCTTGACCGGCCAATGATCCTGGGCGGGTTCATCATGCTCCCATTGCAGCAAAAATAGTCTTTTGTGATTGGGGGAAACGGGGTCTTGCTTTCCGTTTCCCAAACATACCTTGGCAGGTCTTTTTTTTGCGGAGGCAAAGCGGTCCAATGCCTGTCGCTGTGAAGCCTCTCGATAAATTCCGCTTCCTGATGATTTTTAGGTTGCTCCGATAAATTGTCGCACCCCGAAAATAGGAGTAGCAAATACAATAGAGCAATACATCTTGACTTGAGCGCCATCATATGGGATTTTATAACATTTAGGAGATTTTCATATGCAATGGATTCATGATTACGATCTCTTTCTTTTTGATTTTGACGGCTTGCTTGTCAATACCGAAGAACTTCATTTTCGGGCTTATAAGGAAATGTGCGAAAGATTCGGGTTTGATCTTGACTGGAGTTTCCAGCAATACGCCGAGATCGCCCACATTAGCTCCCAGGGACTTCGAGAGGAAATCTATAAAAAATTCCCCGCTCTTGCGGCCAGCCACCCCCATTGGGATGTATTGTATCAGGAAAAAACCCTGAGTTACCTCGATCTATTGAGGCAAGGAGAAGTTCAGCTGATGCCGGGTGTCGGCGAGTTTTTGCACGAGATCGTCAAACGGCACAAAAAAACTTGCGTGGTCACAAATTCCAGCAGGCAAATGGTAGAAGCGATCATCGACTGCCATCCTGCTCTTCAACTTATCGATGCATGGGTGACCCGGGAAGATTACGACAAACCGAAGCCCGATCCCGAATGCTATATCAAAGCCATCAGGGAATTCATTTCGGAAGAAGGAAAAGCCATCGGGTTCGAGGACTCCCCCCGCGGATTGCAGGCTCTTCTAAATTCGGACGCTGCCGCTGTCCTCATCACGGAAATCGAGTATCCGACGCTATCTGAACTGATGGATGAGAGGGTCAGGCGCTTCCATTCATTTAACGACTTGCTCCTCAATACAAGACTTTGACAAGGAAAAGACCGGTAGGAGGGGCCGCTTTGCTTGCATAGCGCCTGTCTTTTTTTTCGAAAACTTTCTCGATGTCTTCAAGGGACCTTTTTCCCGACGCGATATCGAGAAGCATGCCCACAATGTTCCTGACCATTTTATAGAGAAAACCATCGGCTTCGAATTCCAGCCTGACGCCCCCCTCTTGCTCGATGACATCGAGCCGTTTGATTGTGCGGACGGGATTTTTTGCCGCTGAGCCTTCTGCCGCGGAATTGGCAAAGGATGTGAAGTCGTGCGTTCCGATAAATTTTGCCGCGGCTTTTTTAAGGAGGTCCACGTCAAGGGGCTTGGCAAAATAAGTGGTATAGAGGCGGTTCATGGGGCTTTGGACTTTCTTCAGCCAAAGATGGTAGTGATAGATTTTCCCTTTTGCTGAATATCTTGCGTGAAAATCGTCATCGACTCTGCTGATTTCGAGCACGCGGATATCCCGAGGAAGCAGGCCGTTGGCAGCGGCCATAAAGCGTCTTGTATCGATCTCTTTGGAGACCGAAAAATGGGCCGTTTGACCGAGGGCGTGAACACCGGCGTCGGTTCTCCCCGACCCGACGATCCACACCTCTTCTTGGAGGAATTTTTCGAGGGTTTTTTTTAGAGTTTCCTGAATCGACGGAGCATCAGGCTGCACCTGCCAACCGCTATAGCAGGTTCCGTCGTATTGGAGAATGAGTTTATATTTAATTTGCTCTGACATAACTTTCCGCGAGAGTCAAATCTTCGTTTGTTGTGATTTTTATATTCATATAAGACCCTGTGACAAGTTTGACGGGGCGGCCCAGAATCTCGACGAGCGAGACATCGTCGGTCACAGTTAGGTTTCTTTTTTCCGCAAGTTCAAAACCTTCGATAAGAAGCTCTTTTCTGATGACCTGCGGTGTTTGAACTTCAAAGAACCGATCTCTATCGGGAGTTTCGACAACAAAGCCGGCGCTATTGGCTTCTTTGATGGTAAATTTCAGGGGAACTCCCGGAGCGGAGGCTCCAACTTCTCTTGCGGCTTCTATCACGTCTGTTATCAACTTTGCTGTTAAAAAAGGGCGGGCGGCATCGTGAATTAAAATAGTGCCCGACTTAGGCGATGCGGCGGCCAGCCCGGACTGCACAGAATCCTGCCTTCTTTCTCCTGGATCGGCAAAGAGGACTTTTGGGTGGGGAAAAAACGATCGGTACTTTTTATCGCAAACGACGATGACTTCGCCGATAAGCTCATGCTTGAAGAGGGTGTCGAAGCTATATTCGGCAAGAGTCATGCTCCCAAGCGGAAGAAATTGTTTGGGAGTTTCACTCTTGATGCGAGTGCCAAGCCCCCCTGCAAGTAAAATGGCACTGATCATACGATTCTCCTTAATTTAAATAATGTAATTTCCGGAAGCGAGCAAAGGCGAAATTTAAAGACGCTTCCGATTCCCCGATTTATATAAATGGTTTTGTGATTTTCGCGAAAAAGCCCCCGTTTGTATCGGGGATTTTCCATCAGAGTCAAACGGTTCCATAGTCCTGGCAGGTTGATTTGGGCGCCGTGCGTGTGGCCGCATAGAATCAAATCTGCCGGTTGACTTGCCAGCAAAGGGATCGTGTCGGGATTGTGGGCGAGGACAACTGTCGGACCTTTGCAGTCAAGATGGGGCTGTGCGCGTCTTAGCATATATTCTCCCAGTCCAGCAACATTGAGGGAGGAGTTTTTGACGGGAACCTGCGCTGTTTCGTTGTGCAAAAGACGAAAGGAAGTGCGTTTCAAGAGCTCCATCAAAGGGCCGTGGAAGCCTGCTTTTTTTGCGGCTTCTGAAACATTTCCGGTAATGACGGGTCGTTTGAACAAGAGTTTAAGTCCGGCGGCAACATTGCCTTCTTTTCTCTCGATGGCATCATAGTCGCCGGTCGTTGTATTGACCAAAATGGGCCTGTCATAGTCGTGATTGCCGAGTACGGCAAAGCAGCCATATGGGGCGCTTAAGCTGCTGAAAAATACCTCCAGCCGGTTGGGGTCATCCATTTTCGAGTAGCAGAGAAAATCTCCGGTAAAGGCAATCAGGTCGGGTTTCAGATTTAGGATTTTTTTTGTCAGGCGCCTCAGAAAACCATCGGAGAGGGATTTGCTTAGGTGCAGGTCGCTGAACTGGGCAATGCGAAAACCGTCAAGATCTTGCGGAAGATTTTGAATGGGGCAGTCGATTTTTGTCGTCGTCAGAAGATTGGGTTCGATATACCTTCCCCATATTCCGACGACAGAGAGGATGCATCCCAATTCCCAAGCTATGTTCAAGTGTTTAGTCATTACCGGATAAAATTATATCATAGAGAGCAAAAAAAATCTCCTTTAGAAAATTCATCCCAAAGGAGATTGATAGAAAATATTTTAAACGACTCAAGCTCTTGCAGGCGCTTTGTCGCTGAGATGCTTGGAGACCTTTGCGGTCATTTTAAACATGTCAATCTGTTTGGAACCCAATACTTTTTTGAGTTTATCGTCAGGATTGATCATCCTTTTGTTTTTGGTGTCCTGCAGCTTGTATTTCTTGATGTAGGCCCAAAGCTTTTTAGTGACTTCCGTGCGCGGCATGGCTTTTTTGCCGACGATTTCTGCCAATTCTTCACTCGGGTAGACAGGCTTCATGAATGCAGAATTTTGCTTCTTCTTCTTAGTCATCATTTCTCCTATTGGGTTTTTTAAGATCTTCATGCAGCCGAAAGAGGTCTGCAAAGATCCTGTTTATTGATTAAACGTTTAAGGCACTTTTTATCCTTCTCGGTATTTTAGTGTCAAAATATTTCAACCCACTCAATTTGTGCGGATTGTAAATCATTTGTTGAAACATTGTCTATGTAATTAATATACAATAAATTATATTTGTTTTACAGAGAGAATGTTTTTTGTGTATAAATTTTCGCTTTTACAAGAAAAGCATCCGGTGGCAAGCTGATGGGCATGAAGTTCTCGGAGAAAATCCAAATTCTTTTGCCCTTGGCCCAAACTCTTTGCCGGATGGAAAAATCGGAAGAAAAAGCCGAATACCTGAAGGGCTTTTCTCCGGTGCAGAAGTACTTAAGCGCCAATATTTTCGCGCAAGAAATATTAGATCATTTCGAGCCTCATTGCCAGGTTTCCCTTTTGTCTTTGATTGCCTTGGGAGAAGGAGATGTGCTTTTTTGCAAATTCACCTTTTCAGAAGAGGAAATCGGAGCTCTTCACGACTTGGCCGAAAGACTGGTTCATGTTGAAAAATTTTATCACGCGATTGGCGGCATCATAGGCTATTATCTGGCGTTCATTCGTCTTCTTGCCGATACCGGAAAGCATTCGCATGAAGGGGTCGGTTATGAGAATCCTGAAACTTTTGATCTTTCAGTAAAGTCGGCACTTGTTAAAGACGCAACCCTTATCGGATTGGAACATTTAAACCGTGTTGCGGCAATCTTTCCTGTGGGAGGCGCCGGCGATCGGCTGGATTTGCATGACGAGGAGAGCGGCCAGCCTCTTCCCGCGGCGAAACTAAAATTTTGCGGATCGTCTCTTCTTCAGCAAATGATCAGCGATATTCAGGCCCTTGAATATCTTTATTACAAACTATTTGCCAGGCAAGTTATGGTCCCTATCGCTTTGATGACTTCTTTCGAGAAGGACAACCATAATTTTATCCGTGAAATTTGCGCCGCTAGCAAATGGTTTTATCGAGATCCCGAATCCATTTTCACAGTCGTTCAGCCTCTTGTCCCCGTGATTACCGAAGAGGGAAGATTTGCCTTTTCGTCTCCGCATGAATTGAACTGGAAGCCCGGAGGGCATGGGGTGATTTGGAAGCTGGCCATCGACGAGGGCGTCGTCGATCATCTGCTTCATAAAGGAATCGACAAGGCGTTTTTAAGGCAGGTCAACAATCCTCTTGCCGGACTTGACAATAACATTCTCGGCCTGATTGGAAGAGGATTTGAAGAGGATATGGATTTTGGAGTCATCGCATGCGAAAGACCGGTAAATACCCAAGAAGGGATGATAGTCCTCAAGAAGGTGGAAGGGAAGTATTGCTTGACGAATATCGAATATACCGAATTTGTTAAAGAAGGTTTGGAAGACAAGCCGAAAGAGGAAGGCGAGCCCTATTCGATTTATCCGGCAAATACGAATATTTTGTTTGCCGACTTTAAAGCTGTTAAAAATGCCATTGAGAAAGATCCTTTTCCGGGATTGATGATCAATTTGAAGGCGAAATTTACCTCCATGGATGAATCAGGAGTCGTGAGACAGGTAAAAGGGGGACGCCTGGAGACTCTGATGCAAAACATTTCCGATAAGATGGTCTATTCCCTGAAAGGCTCCATGCGGAGTTTTGCGGTGTATAATCCCAGGCAAAAGGTGATTTCCAGCACCAAGCGCACTTATGAAGCGGGAAAATATGAAATAGATACCCCGGAAAACGCGTTTTATGATCTGCTCGTCAACCATCGCGATTTATTGTCGAATCACTGCCGCTTTCATATGCCCGCGATGCCCTCTTTTGAGGAATACCTTGAGAAAGGTCCCTCTTTTGTTTTGAAATATCATCCTTCCCTCGGCCCTCTCTACGAGATTATTGCCCAAAAATTATCGGCCGGAGTTTTGGGCTATGGCTCCCATCTCGAGCTCTTGATCGCCGAGCTCGATATCGATAATCTTTATCTCGATGGAAGTTTGCAAATCGCATCGGACTTTCCCATGGGGCGGCCTGACGATCAAAATCACATGATTTACAGTGAAAAGGGCCCAAAATGCGAAATGATCAACTGCACAGTTGTCAATAAAGGAATCGATCGCAAAAAGGTCTCCAAGTGGTGGAAAAACCGGTATTCTTTTGAAGAGACTTGCCGCCTTGCAATTCATGGCAATGGGGAATTTTTCGCCGAGGACGTCGCTTTTCATGGGCCTCTTTGCATTGAGGTGCCAGATGGGCAGCGCGTGACAGCCTCAATGGATAACGGGAAAGTTGTCTTTGATAGAAGAGTGATTAAGGATCCGGCATGGTATTGGATTTACTCGATAGACGATGAGAATAATATTGTCTTGACTAAGAAAGAATACGCTCTGCAAAAAGGCCTCTCGAGATAAGAGAGGCCTTTTTCAAAGCATCTTTTATGCAATGATAGGCTTAGATGCCCCAAAAGCAAAGCCTCCGAATAATCCGGCGGCAACAGAGGCAATTCGAACTCCGAGTTGGACCGCTTCGTTGTTTTTGATTGGAGGACATTTTTCCGCAGCAATAAAAAGACCGATTGCAGCTAGAACTGCGATACAACCGAGTCCGGTATTGCTGATCAAAAATGCCCCGGCGACAGCAAGAAGAGGAAGGGTTTTCTGCCATCCGGCCTGTACTTTTGATGCGACCCAGCTCAATCCCGAACAAATTTTGGAAGGGATATTCAGACCGGTGATAACATTTTTCAACTCCACGACTTTTCTTCCGGCCCACCTGACAGCATTCCCAACGGCATTTGCAGTTGTTGAAACTATATTGCATGCTGTATTTTTGATGCTTTCGATGCTCATGATTTACTCCTTGGTAATTGATGCATTCAAGATATTTATAACGTACATTTCCAAGTTGAAAGGTAATATATCGGTTCTCGGAATAATAATCAAATGCTTACCTCTTGTTAGAAATTTTCTTTTTCCCTAAAATTTACCCTTGCCTGCATTACCTACAAAGTTCGATGCAGGGTTAACATCAATGAGGGTAACATGAATCAGGAAATTTCCGAACGCATAAAAATATTGGAAGAGAAAATCAAGCACATGTGGAGGTATCTTTGACTTGGAAAGCAAGGAGGCAAAAGTCAAACAGCTCGAAGAGCTCATGGCAGGGCAAAATTTTTGGGACGATAATGAAAGAGCTCAAGAAATTATCTCCGAGAGCAATGAGCTGAAGTCTTGGACGGAACCTTACCATGAGATCAACCGCCGTTTCGGCGATGTGGAAGCCTTGCTTCCCGAAGCGTATGAAACCGAGGATGAAGACATGATCCAAGAACTCTTGAGCGAACTTGGCGTTGTGGAAAAAGCCGCTGGCGATTTGGAAATCCGGAAAATGCTTTCAGGCGAGCTTGACGCGAAGAATTGTTTTTTAAGCATCAATGCCGGAGCCGGGGGGACCGAAGCGTGCGATTGGGTGCAGATGCTGGCCAGGATGTACAGGCGCTGGGGAGAAGGGCGCCGATGGAAGGTAGAAGAAGTGGATGTGCTGCCCGGAGAAGTTGCGGGAATTAAAAGCATTACTTTGAAGTTCTCCGGTTCGTTCGCCTATGGATATGCCAAAGCAGAAAAAGGAGTCCACCGTCTTGTCCGCATATCTCCTTTCGACTCCAACGCCAGAAGGCACACAAGTTTTGCCTCTGTCGACGTCATACCGGAAGTCACCGACGACATCGAGATAGAGCTTCGTCCCGATGACCTGAGGATCGATACTTTCAGGGCTTCGGGGGCAGGCGGCCAGCACGTCAACAAGACCGAATCGGCCGTCCGGGTGACCCACATACCGACGAATATCGTCGTTTCATGCCAGGCCGAAAGAAGCCAGCTGCAGAATAAAGAAACCTGTTTGAAAATGTTGAAATCTAAGTTATATGAAAAACAGGTGATGGAAAGGGAAGAAGAGCTTCGAAAGCTGTCGGGAGACAAGAAGAAAATCGAATGGGGAAGCCAGATTAGAAGTTATGTTTTTCAGCCTTACACACTTGTAAAGGACACAAGAACAAAATATGAAGAAGCAAACATCCAGCTTGTCATGGACGGCGATCTCGATCCTTTTGTCAACGCCTATTTAAAAGAGTTTGGATAAGCCTATGAATCAAGATGAACAGCTTTTGCCCGGTTTGGAAATCCGTTATACCGCAACCGAGGATGGAAAGTTTTTGCGCGAATGGCTCCTCGATCCCGAGATTGCCCGTTGGTTTCCCATGGATACCGAAGAAGAAGTGGACGACGCCGTTCAGCGGTGGATCGCCTTTCATAAATATAAATGCAGCTGGACAGCGGTGTATCAAGGGGTTCCCTGCGGGATAACAACTTTGTACCTGCAGCCCTATAGAAAACTTGCCCATCAATGCGAGTTTGGGATTATTGTTGGGCCCGGCTACCGCGGCAAGGGCATTGGCGGCCATCTTTTGAAGCATTTGATGACTGCCGCCAAAGAGCATTTCAATATTGAGCTGCTCCACTTGCAGGTTTATGCAGAGAATCCCGCAATGCGCCTTTACAAACGTTTCGGTTTTCGGGAATTCGGAAGGCAGACCTGCTGGATACGCGAAGGCGATGAAAATTCAGGCGCCTATGTCGGGCGGATTTTTATGGAACGCTTTATTTGATGGAAACCCTACACGAACAGCTTCAATCCCTGTCCGGCAGGAAACTCAAAATCCGCATCAATGACAACCGCTCGACTATGCTGAGCATTCGATGGGAAAAGGATCATGCCCGCATTTCTTTGCATCGCATGTTTTTGCAGGCCCCTCTTGCCGTCACGCAGGAGCTCGCCAGATACATCAGAAACGGAAGAACCAGTTCCCTTCCCCTGGAAGTCAAAAAATTTATCGAATATCAGACACAAAAAATGGATTATTCCCATTCTGTTGACAAAAGAGAGCTGGTAACGTTGGGAGACTGTTTCGATCTGGATAAAATTTACCGACTGACGAATGAGTCCTACTTTCAGAATGAATTGAAGCTCTCGATTACTTGGTACGGGAATCCCGATCGCCGCCTCCGGTCGCAGATTAATTTCGGACTCTATTCATATCCTTTAAAATTGGTCAAGATCCACAGGCTTCTCGACAGTTTTGATATTCCCGATTATTTTGTTCAGTATGTCGTTTACCACGAAATGCTCCATTCCGTATGTTCTCCTTTTGTTAATCGGAGAGGAATGACCATCGTCCATACCCCCGAATTCAAACAAAGAGAGAGGGAATTTAAATTTTTTAAAGATGCTCAAAACTGGATTAAATTGAATAAGTACCGTTTTTTTAACTAAGGAACTAATAATGGCAGGACATAGCAAATGGGCAAATATTAAACATAAAAAAGCCAGGGCGGACGCCCAGAAGGGGAAAATATTTTCCCGCGTCGCCAAGGAGATCATCAGCGCTGTCAAGCATGGGGGAGACGACCCCAAATCCAATCCGAGGCTTCGCCTGGCGCTTCAAAAGGCAAAAGCTGCCAATGTTCCTAATGAGAATATCGAGCGCAATATTAAAAAAGCGATGAGCGCCGATCAGCAGGACTATGACGAACTGACTTATGAACTGTATGGGCATGGCGGGGTCGGCATCATGGTTGATGTGATGACCGACAACAAGAACCGCATCGCCTCGGACCTTAGGATCGCGATCAACAAACGGGGCGGCACTATTGCCGATCCCGGCTCGGTTGCCTTTAACTTCGACCGCAAGGGAGTGATCCGCATTTCCAAGGATAAAGCCGTTGAAGAGGAGCTTTTTCTGACGGCTTCCGAAGCGGGAGCGGAAGACTTCGACGACGATGGAGAGATGTTTATCATTGTGACCGATCAGGCCGATCTTTATACAGTGAAAGATGAAGTGGAAAAACTGGGATTCGAGAGCGACGAGAGCAACCTTGAAATGATTCCCAAACATTGGGTTGACGTCGATGAGGAGACCGCCAAAGCCAATCAGGCGTTAATCGAGTGGCTCGAAGAGATCGACGATGTCGATGCCGTTTACCACAACATGAATTTACCTGATAGCATGGTTTGATGCGTATTGATTAAACTTGGGATCTTTTTTTGCTCGGGTGAGGATGGCAGTTCTAACGCGGATATCATTCTTATTGCAAGGCCTGCAGGTTTCCATTTTATTCACTGTTTCGAATGGAAGATGGTAGGTTATTGCCCGCGCATAAAGCTTGGTGATTTTTTCCTGATCTTCCAATTGAGGCAGGACATAAGGTATCCAAGTTTCAAAAAGTGAGATCTCTTTTTGGGAATTCGAACTTAAAGCAATCCCCATCATGTTTTTTAGCCCCTTATCAACGGCCTTTGGGGAAGGGTTGAGTGCAAGTTTTTTCGTTAATAGAATAATTTCTAATGGGGCGTCAAAAAAATTATCTAAGCCTTCAGACTTTGCGTGCCTGAGATAATTGACAATGATATTCGGGTAGCGCGAATCGGGACCACAAGCTTTAATTAACGAGGTGCACTGTTCGACTTCTAGGGGTTTGGAAGGAGTTCTCTTATTGCTCATAAGGCTTTTTGCCTTACCTATTATTTTTTTAACTCTTGATGGTTTAATGGTTTTTGTTTTGAAAGGGGCAATCGGTTGGTTGAAACGATCCCGTTGTTCTTTGCTAATACCTAGCCTGTCGGCAAAAATCTTCCATATGCCGCTTTTTGTATCAAAGACAATATTTTCATTTTCCTTGGATGTTGAGGCAAAGTTCACACAATCTGATATGGATAGCGATGAAAGAATTTGAAATTGTAGTTCAGCAGGAAGAGAATTAAGAACATTCATTACTATTCCTTTGTGTAAAATAGTTTATAAAAGAGAATACAAAAATTTATAGTAAAATTCAATTTAAATTAATTTTTTAAAATTAGCTTTTCTTGATGAATACGCTAAGACCCTGATTGCTACCTAAACCTCAGCTAGCAATTAGGGTCTAAGAATTAGTAGATTATGACTTGAGCAAACGATTAAAAAAACGCATTAAAAATCAGTGCCTGCCATCAGGCGGAAGCCAAAGATGTGAAATCGCGTGTCGAAGAAGCTGTAATCCGCATGAGCGCAGTAGCCGTAGTGCCTAAGGCGATAAAAAGGAGTGAGTTCCGTAATGAGTTTCCAGTCTCCACACCAGCAGTGGTAGCGGATGGGGAAATCAAACGAATATTGATACTCGTCCCCCATTCTAATTGACGTGTCGGGTTTGTTCGGATCGTTTCTAATCTTCCTGATTCCCTCGAACATCAGTTTGAGCTTGTAGTCGAATCCTACTGAAAATGAATGGGAGAGCATGTATCTCAGTTTAAATCCGAATGAAAGAAATTCAAATTCATTTTCGAAGGTGACAGGAAGGGGGAATGGTGGACGGAAATTGTTGAAGCTGAAGAATTTTCCATATCCAAAATAAGGTGTGAAAAGCAATGGTTTGCAGTACTTTGAAAATGTGGTGTAGCCGACGCGCCCTTCCACCTGCGCGTCGGTCAGGCAGGAATCCATCGGCTTGCGCAGGCTGTCTTCTCCTCTTAAGAAGCCGGTAGCGCCGTATCCTTCCAAGCCGAGATAGATGGAACAGGGTTTGAGCCGCTCCAGGCGGATTCTGCCTCCCGCCAGCGCTCCGCGCCCTCTTCCTCCTTCTTCCACAATTCTTTCGACATGATAGACTTCGGGACCGATCAGAAGTTCATAGGGCCCCTTGAGCAGGTTTTTTGCCCGCCCGGCCGAAAGCGGGAGGGCAAAAAGAAAAGCGAGTATTAGGTATGTGCAAAATTTAGGGTTCATACAAGTTTTAAGTAATGTGCTAATATAGAACTTTGACAGGCGCTTGTCAAGAACTAGCGCTTCATCAACTTTGTTTTGGAAAAAATGGAGGTTAATATGAAAGTTGTGTCGATTTTTGTAACAGGGGCATGTTGTTTTGTCTCGCAAACTTTTGCGCTGGAAATGATTGTTAAAACTCCGTCAGATAAAGTTTTGCTTATCGACGCGGCCTCGTCGGATACTATTGAAAATATCGAGGATTTTATCGATCATTATGAGCAGTGTCCTGAGGAATTGAGAAAAGAGGTTTTTGGCAAAGCCGTTACCGAGATAGACGAAGTCTTTCCGGAATCGGGGCCAGTGCGTAATTATCTTACACCTTTGACGCAGAAGGAAAAGGAAGATATCGCTTACATTGTCAACACCTTGTCCGATCAGCCGACGCCGAAGCTGTTGTTTTACAAATCCTCTCTCAATCAGGCGGGTGATCGGATCAACCATGTGCACCCGCTGAATTTTATGCTGGTGATTTTCACCGATGATCTTTTGAAAGTAAAAGTACGCAATATCAAAAGAAAAGGGTGGGTCTGGAAGGATTTCATGGCGGGGATTCGCAATAGCATGATTGAAGAAAATGCGAAAAACAACATAAAGCCGGAGTTCTTTTTCGATTTTGCTTCAAAAATTGGTATTGATTATAGCAAAATTGAAACCCCGATTGCCAAAGCGAATTGGGACGAGCTGGTGAATGTCCTGATGAAGCATGCCGAAAGCCAGGGCGACAACGACCGGTATAAAATGTAGAGGAAATTGCTTTAGCTAAGGCAATTCCCTCTGTAATCAGTGGATTTCAACTCCCTTTTGTGGTATATTTTATCGGCAATATGAGGGCAAAATGACAAGAGGAGGAACAGTTGGCAAGGGGGCGCTTCTCGTCGCCGGGACAACCATTGGCGGGGGCATGCTGGCCATGCCCATCACCTCCAGCCTTGCCGGGTTTATCCCGGCTACTCTGGTTTTTATCATTTCCTGGGCGTTTATGGCCTCTACCGGTCTGCTGTTTTTAGAGGTTTGCCTTTGGATGCATGAAGATACCAATTTTGTGTCCATGGCCAAGAAAACTCTAGGTATTTGGGGCGAAGCCGCCGCCTGGATTATGTACTTGTTTCTATTTTATGTCCTCAGCCTTGCTTATGTGGTTGGGTGCGGACAATTGACCTGGTCTCTGTTCGAGTCTACAATTCCTCAGTGGTCCGGCCCGGTAATTTTTGTGGCACTGTTCGGCCCTTTGGTTTACGTTGGCGCGCGGCTTGTGGGGCGTTTTAATATCTTCCTTATGACCGGTCTTGCCATCTCTTATATCGCATTTGTCTATATGGGATACAACTATGTCGATCTAGATAATCTGACGGATGAAAACTGGGCGCTGACTTTAAAAATCCTGCCGGTCGCTTTTACCTCATTCGGCTTTCAGGGCATTGTCCCGACATTGACGCGATATCTGGATTTTGACAGGGTGAAAGTCCGCAATGCCATCTTACTCGGCAGCTTTATTCCTCTTGCTGTTTTTATTATCTGGCATTGGCTGATTATGGGCATTATTCCCCGGGAGGGGCCGGGAGGTTTGCTTGAAGCTTTGTCGCGAGGAGACACGGCTGTACAGCCTCTTAGGGATCTGCTCGACAGTCCGACTGTCTATGTTATTAGCAAGTTTTTTGCTTTTTTTGCGTTGTCCACGTCCTTTTTGGGCGTCACTTTGGGACTTAGGGATTTTTTAGCCGACGGAATCGGCATTGAAAAGGATGCCAAAGGGCGTTTTTTCCTTTGCAGCCTGATCTTTATACCTGTAGTTGCAGCAGCTATTTTTTATCCCGGAATTTTTGTTGAGTCCATTGGGATTGCAGGGGGGTACGGCTGTTCTCTATTGCTGGGCCTATTGCCTATTTTGATGGTCTGGTCGGGAAGGTATCGGCTGCGGCTACCTGAAAAGCGGATATTATTTGGGGGAAAGCCGCTTCTTATCGTCATGATTATTTTCGTGATTCTTCAACTTGTCGTTGTCACTCTACATATCAGCGGCATTTATTAGAAAAACGCCCCTCCTTATGAGGGGCGTGGAATTTTACCCTTTAGGGCAATAGTCGCTAGGCGGTAATCTTACTATTAGTAACGCCAGTAATAATTGTAAGGAGAGTAATATCTTGGTCCATAATAATGATAGCGATAGCCGGGAGAATAATAACGGTACCCTCCGTAATATCCTCTTCCGCCCCATCCCCATCCGGGAGAGACTCTAACAGCAAAAGCTACATCTTGTTTCGAATATTTGGGTTGTGAAGTGGCGTGTAATTGACTGCCTATGGCCGGTGCTCCTAGGATCACCGCCATAAATACAGCAATTCCAAAGATAAAGGACTTTTTCAGAATATTCATAATTAACTCCTTTATTTACATTCCTCTTCTCATTAACAACCGCAAATTTATTTTGACGGTTGGTAAAAATTTAAGTTCCTAAGATTGAGTAACCAATGATTTTTCTGCACTTTTTGTAGGGATAAAGTTGAGTGACGAGCCGGCCAGCCGTTTCCTCTCCATCATAAGCTAGTCTGTTAGCTTACAACTTATCCCTGCTCCTACACCAAATCGGCTTGAATTGCAGTAGGGATCAATGGTTACTCTAAATCGTAAATAATTAATACTAACAACTACTATAATTATAAAATTAATTATTACTAACGTCAACTTAATATTAACATTTTTTATTAGTTTAAATTATGCCTGAAGAGTAAGCAAAAAGCGTGCCACTCAAGCAAAGAGAGCGTCTACAAATGTCTGAGGGTCAAAGGGCAAGAGATCATCAACCCCTTCACCTACACCGACAAAACGGAGCGGTATATTGAGTTGCTCATGGATGTTAAAGACGATGCCTCCCTTGGCAGAGCCGTCTAATTTTGTCAGAATCAGGCCTGTCAGGGGGGTAAACTCGTTGAATATCTTGGCCTGATCGATGGCGTTTTGCCCTGTCGTCGCGTCCAGAACGAGCCAGATTTCATGGGGGCTTCCTTCAATAACCTTGCCGGAGGTGCGCTTAATTTTCTCAAGCTCCTGCATAAGCGGCTTTTTTGTATGGAGGCGGCCGGCTGTGTCGATGATGATCACATCGGAGCGGCGGGCTTTTGCCGCTGTGAGAGCGTCGAAGGCGACTGAGGCGGGGTCGCTTTTGGGCATTCCCTTAACAACCTGAACCCCAACGCGGGAGGCCCAGGTTTCAAGCTGCTCAATTCCGGCTGCCCGGTAGGTATCGGAGGCGGCGACGAGAACGTTTTTACCTTCATCTTTAAGAAGTTTGGCCATTTTGGCGACGGATGTGGTCTTGCCGTTGCCGTTGACTCCGACAATCAGAATGACCTGCGGCTCGCCGGCTTGAGGCTTGTTGAAAGGGATTTTTTCGGAAGACGTCAAAATCTGAAGCAGCTCCCGCTTGAGGGCGTCGATCATATCGTCGCCGGACATCTTGGGATTTTTTCGATAGAGATCCTGAAGGGATCCAGTTAGTTTCTGAGCCGTCTTAACACCAAGGTCGGCCTCATACAGAATCTGCTCGAGCTCGTCTAGCGTTTCGGGATCGATCTTTTTTTGGAAAAGATTTTTAATTTTTTGCGTCAGCCTGGAACTGGTGCGCGACAAGGCACTTTTGACTTTTTCGTACCCGGATTTAAAAAATTTAAAAACCATGCTGGATTTGACCCCGTCTTTTTGGTAAAAGTATATCAGGGCGTTTATAAAAAATAAAGGTTGTCTTATGCATCTTCATGAATACCAGGCCAAAGAATATCTGAGACAGTTCGGAGTTCCCGTTCCCGAATTCTATGTCATAGCAAGTAGTGAAGAGGCGGAAAAGATCGTCGAGGAAAAAGGCATCGACTCGGGGGTTGTCAAAGTTCAGGTTCACGCCGGAGGGAGGGGAAAGGCCGGGGGAGTGAAAATCTGCCGTTCCCAGGAAGAGGTGCTTTCTGCCGTCTCCGATCTTTTAGGGATGAAAATCGTGACCAAACAAACAGGCCCGGAAGGGATGGTCTCTAGCAAAGTGCTGATTGATTCGATGGTTGCTATCGATAAGGAATATTATGTCGGAGCTATCATAGATCGAAAAGCGGCAAGGCCGATGCTTATCGCCTCGCCTGAAGGGGGCATGGAAATTGAGGAGATCGCTGAAAAGTTTCCCGATAAAATTGCCAAAATCCCGATTCAACTGGATGGATCGGTCCGCTCTTATCATTTGATACAGCTGGCTAAAGTTATGGGATGGAAGATCGGTCCGAAAGAAGAGGGAATCAGGCTGGTGAAAGCTCTTGCGAAAGCTTTTGTCTCTTCGGATGCGTCTCTTTTGGAAATCAACCCACTGGTGAAAACCAAAGAAGGCGGATTTTTTGCTATCGACACCAAAATGTCTATCGATGACAATGCCTTGTTCCGGCAGCGAAAATTGGCAGAATGTTATGATCCTACGCAGCAGCCTCCCAGCGAAGTTCGCGCCCGCGAGCATGACCTGGCTTATGTCGCTATGGAAGGAAATATTGGATGCATGGTCAATGGAGCCGGACTTGCCATGTCCACAATGGACATTATCCATCACTTTGGCGGGGAGCCGGCGAACTTTCTGGATGTCGGCGGCGGGGCGAATGTAGAAAAGGTGGCAGAAGGATTCAGGTTGATACTTTCTGATCCTAAAGTGAAAGGTATTTTAGTGAACATTTTCGGGGGAATCATGAATTGCGCCACTATCGCCGAGGGAGTCATCACTGCGGCGGGGAAGCAGAAAATGAAAGTTCCGCTTGTGGTACGCCTTGAGGGAACCAATGTTGAAGAGGGGAGAAAAATGCTGGCCGATTCAGGGCTTGAAATTATCGTTGCGAATAGCCTGACGGACGCGGCAAAAAAAATCGTCGAGGAAGCAGGAGGTAAGTGATGGCTGTCTTATGCCGCAAAGAAACGAAAGTGATCACTCAAGGCATTACAGGAAAGGCCGGCCAGTTTCACACAGAGCAGTGCCTAGAGTATGGAAGCCTGTTTGTCGGCGGAGTCACTCCGGGAAAAGGGGGACAGGAGTCTCTCGGGCTTCCGGTATTCGACACCGTTGCCGAGGCTAAGAAGGAAACCAGCTGCGATGCGACGATGATTTTTGTCCCTCCTCCCTTTGCCGCTGAAGCAATTTTGGAGGCCGAGGAATCCGGAATTGAATTGATTGTCTGCATCACCGAGGGAATTCCCGTTAAGGATATGCTCGAGGTGAGCCAGGTGATGAAAAAAAGCAAGACCAGCCGATTGATAGGGCCTAACTGTCCCGGCGTGATCACGCCGGGCGAGTGCAAGATCGGCATCATGCCGGGATATATCCATCGTAGAGGGCACGTCGGCATCGTCTCTCGCTCGGGAACGCTGACATATGAGGCAGTGTGGCAGACAACTCAGCAGAATTTGGGTCAGTCGACGTGCGTCGGTATCGGCGGCGATCCTCTGAACGGCACGTCTTTTATTGACGTACTCGAACTCTTCGAAAATGATACCGAAACCAAGGCTATTCTTATGATCGGGGAGATCGGGGGCGAAGCAGAAGAAGAGGCGGCAGAATGGATTAAAAAACATGGCTCAAAACCTGTTGCCGCGTTCATTGCGGGGAAAACCGCTCCTCCCGGAAGGCGCATGGGACATGCCGGCGCGATCATTTCCGGCGGGAAGGGGACAGCCGCAGGAAAAATAGACGCTTTAAAAGCGGCAGGTGTTGTAATCGCTGAGACTCCTGCGGAAATGGGCGAAGCTGTAAAAAAGGCGTTGGCATGATCTCCATCAAAGGAAAAATTCCCGTCACGATTTATCCGGTCTTTTTTATCATTGCCGGTTTGATTGGTTTTTTATATTCCCAGTCAATTGTCGGCACCCTTCTTTGGATTGCCGTCATTTTAGTCTCCGTTCTTGTCCATGAATTCGGCCATGCGTTGACGGCTATGACCTTTGGGCAGACCGCGCGCATCGAACTTGTCGGATTTGGGGGGCTGACGCATCATGACGGCAAAATTTTAAAACCCTGGCAAAATTTCATCGTTGTTCTCGACGGACCTCTTGCCGGGTTTCTCCTTTGCTTAGCCGCATATGGACTTTTGTTTGTCGTTCCGGGCGGAGGTTTGTTCTCGGAGGCGCTTAAGATAGCCGTTTATGTCAATTTATTTTGGACGATTATCAACCTGCTCCCGATACAGCCGCTGGATGGGGGAAAGCTGCTCAGCATCGCCTGCGAAAAACTTTTTGGACACCGCGGCATGCGGCATTCTTACTTGTTTAGCGCTATTTTATCGGTCCTTCTAAGCATTGCATTTTTTATTTTGGGATCGATAATTGCGGGCGCGATTTTTTTCCTTTTTGCTTTTGAGAGCTACCGGGGATGGAGCGAGCTGAAAAATTTGACCGCGCTTGACCGCGATCAAAAATTGCAGATGATGATGAAAAAAGCCGGCGAAAATTTGGAAACCGGAAATTATACTGAAGCCGAATCTCAGCTTGAGGAAATCATCAAGCAAACAGAGCAAGGTGTGATTTACAACACAGCAGTTGAACTTCTAGGCAGGCTCTATTTCTCTCGCGGCGATAATGAAAGGGCCTTTGATCTTCTTTATCCGATCCGCGACTCCCTCTCTCCGCAGCTTATCAGTATCTTGCATAAAATTTCGGGATATCTTGACAAATGGGACGTCGCCCTTCAAATCGGGGAGCGGGCCTACAGCGAATCTCCCGACTTTGAGTCGGCGCTCATCAACGCTTCTGCCAACGCCTCAAGGGGAAATCTTCAAGCTGCTGTCGGCTGGCTGAAAAGGGCTGTCAGCGACGGGGCATCAAACATCGAGCAATATCTTGAGCGTTCCGAGTTTGATCCGCTGCGAGAAGATATCACCAAAGAACTTCAAAATTAAATTGAATTGTTTCCTCTTTCTCATTAGTATCGTTTAAAAAAAAATATACAGGAGGCAAATGAATGCAGGTGTCAACCCTTGAAACTTTCGAACAAAGAATAAGCGCCCTGGAAGCTGAAGTTAAACGGCTAAAATCATATCATCCAGCAGATGAAAATTTTAATCTACAACTCAATATAACCGGTAAGCTTTTTGAAAGAACTTTGAATTCGAAACATATCGAGTTGCAAAGGGTGATAAATGAAAAAACTCCATTAAAAGTTAATACTTTGATGAGTGTCGACGAACTTTATGATAGATTCAAGCTTGTTGTATCAAATATTGTGTTTAACAATTATGCAAAGACTGCCACAGCTAAAATTGATAAAAAGACAAGGGCTGATATTCGTAAAAAGGAAGCGTCTGGGTTTCAAATAAAAACATTAGTCAAAAAATGTGAAATGGAAAAGATGAAGGTGATGTTAACGGAAGGGGAAGAATTGCCTCGCTGTACCGATCCGATTTATCAGAAGGGTATCGAAAAAGAAACTGAATTAAAAATAGATGTGGAATTTCAACTGCTCCTAGGTATAGAAATTGTCAGCTCCATCAGATCCCCCGCCTCGAATTCTAAAAGATTTTCAGTGCTATGGCCTAAGAAAACAACGTAAGTTTTGAATATGGAAACAACGTGCCCGCTCCCAGTCTTTTGGACTCGGGCACAGGCACGAAGCTTTAATTGCTTATTTGACTCTCAGAGATACATAGTGGGTGACATTGCCTTGCTAGACAAGGAGATTGTCAGGTCCAACAGATCCCGCGTCTCGAATTCTAAAAGATTTTAACGACAAGTTTAGGTAGCAATCAGGGTCTATGGTCTAAAAAAAACAATGTAAGTTTTGAATATGGAAACAACGTGCCCGCTCCCTGTCTTTTGGACTCGGGCACAGGCACGAAGCTTTAATTGCTTATTTGACTCTCAGAGATACGTAGTGGGTGACATTGCCTTGCTTGACTAAAAGCAGGATGGGTTTTCCTTCTTCCGAGTCTGCAAGGGTGCTGTAGAAGTCATCCGGAGAGGTTACTTCTTTATGGTTCACCGAGATGATCAGGCTCCCTTTTTTGATGCCGGCAAGTTGTGCAATGCTTCCGGGTTCAATGGAGGAGACGACAACGCCTCTTTCGTCGGTATAGCCGAGGCTTTTGCCGATGTCGTGTGTGAGTTCGGTGACCTGGACGCCGAGTTTATTTGCCGTTTCAGAATTTAAGGCGAGATTCTGAGGGTGGGATCCGACTTTGACATCGACATTCATGATCTTGTCTTTTCGCTTCACGGTAAGATGGATGACTTGATCGGGTTTCATGATGGAGACGGCATTGCGGATGACCGAGATGTTGTCGACCGGCTTGCCGTTGTATTTCAGGATAACGTCTCCGCGCTGAAGTCCGGCTTTTGCGGCGGGGGAATCCTTAGCCACTTCGGCGACAAGCGCACCTTGGGTATCCTTGAGGTCGAATGCTTCGGCAAGGCCCTGATCAACTTGCTGCAGTACGACGCCGAGGTACCCCCTGGTAAAGGTTCCATTAGTGATCAACTGCTCCATAATATGTTCGGCGATGTTGCTGGGAATTGCAAAGCCAATACCCATGTAGCCGCCGGTGCTGGTTGCGATGGCTGTATTGATGCCCACAACGTCGCCTTTGGCATTCAAAAGGGGGCCTCCCGAGTTGCCGCGGTTGATGGCAGCGTCGGTTTGGATGAAATCTTCAATGGGAGTCAGTCCCAAATTGCTTCTGTCGATAGCGGAGACAACGCCGACTGTCAATGTCGCGCTCAGTCCTAAAGGATTGCCGATGGCAATGACCCATTGGCCCACTTCCAAATTGTTCGAGTTGCCAAGTTTTAAATAAGGGAAATTTTCCCCGTCTATTTTCAGGACAGCAAGGTCTGTATTGGGATCCCGACCGATGATTTCGGCTTCATATTCTTTGCCGTTTTTCGTCGTGACAGTAACTTTGCTGGCATTTTCAACTATATGGTTGTTTGTGAGGATATAGCCGTCTTCACTGACCAAAAACCCCGACCCTTGCCCGATGGATGGCTGAGATTCTCGCCGGGGAATGTTAAAAAACCGGTTCCAAAAGTCATCGCCGAAAGGGTCTTTTTCCTGTGCGCCGAATGGGGTGCCGAAAAATGATTGGGGAGATTGCTTGAATTCGACTTTAACCGAAACGACAGCGGGTATGGCTTTTTTGGCGACAGAAGTAAAGTCGTCCGAAGGCTGGGCTGCCAGCGTTTGTGGAGAAAAAAAAGTCATTACATTGAAAGCTAGAATAAGTGTGGTAAAAAATGACAATACATATTTTTTTTTCATTGTTTACTCCTGGTTTTCAGCAATTATACTCAAAAGGCGGCCAATGCTCAAGAATCCTTTTTCGATACGGTCTAAACTAAAGTGTTCATTGGGGGCGTGAATTTGATCGTCCGCAAGGGCGAGTCCTGCGAAAACAGTTTCTCCTCCGCAAGCTTTGGCAAGTTTTGCGGTAATGGGGATCGACCCGCCTTCAACGATAAATTCGGCAGGCTTTCCAAAAACCTCCTCATAGGACTTTGCAAAGGCCTTGGCAATTGTGGAATGGGGAGTCGTGCGGACAGGGTATCCGGTTCCAGCTCGCAGTTTAACAGTTACTTCCGTCCCTTCCGGCTCCAGGCTTTTGATGTGTTCCACTAGCTTCTTACCCAATATATCGGGGTTTTGTTCGGGAACAAGGCGGCAGGATACTTTTGCTACAGCTTTTGCTGGAATGACAGTTTTAAATCCAGGACCAGTATAACCTCCGCTCAATCCGTTGATTTCGAGCGTCGGTCGAAGTCCTGTTCTCTCCGCAAGAGGATACCCCTTTTCGCCTCCGGTCGGTTTTTGTCCAAAAACCTGGGCATATTTATCTTCGGGAAAGTCAAGGGCGAGAAAGTTTCTTTCATCGTCTGTCAATTCTTTGATATCGTCATAGAAACCGGGAATGGTAATTTTGCCGGTTTTGGAATCGCGAAGTTGTCCGAGTATCTGAACAAGGGCGTGGTTGGGATTGAACGCCGCACCGCCATGAGTTCCCGAGTGAAGGTCGGTCTTTGTTCCCCGGACCATTATTTCAAGTGTGATCATACCTCTGACCCCGAGTGTTACAGCGGGGGTGGACTTGCTTCTCATACCCATATCCACTACGGCCAGATAGTCGGCTTTGAGCTGTTGCTTTTTCTTTTCAAGCAGTGCAGGAAGGCTGGGGCTTCCGATTTCTTCTTCCCCTTCAATCAGTATTTTGACGTTGATGGGAAGAATTTTTTTTTCTTTCAAAAGAGAGCAAATGGAGAGGATAGAATAGAAGCATTGTCCTTTATTGTCCTGGGCTCCTCGGGCATAAATATTCCCATCTATAATGGTTGGCTCGAAGGGGGGCGAGTCCCACTCTTCCACCGGCTCGACAGGCTGAACATCGTAATGGTGGTAGAGAAGCAGTGTCGGCATTTCGGAACCGGCTTTCAGATAGGAGGCAAAAATCACGGGGTTCCCCTCGGTGTCCCAAATATCGGCATCGAGTCCGCTGTTAGATAAGTACTCTGCAAGCCAATCGCAGCAGGCTTTCATATCTGCTGCGTTGTCAGGGTTGGAGCTGATGCTGGGAAACTTCAGAAAAGTTTTATAGTCCTCAAGCCCCTGATCTTTTACTTTCTGATAGAGTGTCTGTAATTCATTCATACGAACTATCAATTAATACCAAATCAGAAAGAAAATTCCAAGAGATAAGAAGACAAAATAAACAGTCAGGAAAATTTTTACTTTTCTATGATGTTTTTCTATGAGAGCAGGAGTCTCCATAGCCTTTTTGAGGTAGTCGATACGCTGCTGGATGCCGAAATGATGCCAGCTGGGATGATGATGAATATTTCCTGAGGCGATGGCGATGTGGTCAAGGGCCGAAATGATATTTTCCGGAGGAAGTTTCAGTTTGAAAACATAGAGGTCGGCCTGTCTTTCGAAAAGGCGGGAGAAGAAACCGAAAATATAGCGGAAATAAAACCACATAATCAGGGCATAAGGCACAAATACCAGAAGGGGTGCGAACATAGGGGAAAAAGAAAAGTCGAGGAGATGATCGAAAAGAACAAAAAAAAGGGCGACAGAGACTCCCATGCCCAGAATGATCAAGGGGTAAAGCAGGAGGTGTTTGTGTTTGCTGTGCCCGATTTCATGGGCGAGTATGGCCTCCACTTGTTCGGGGGCGAGCATTTCCAAAAGTTTCGGAGTGAACATGACATAGCGGAAGCGGGGAATGACGCCGATGATTCCGGCTGTTATCGCATGGGGCAGAGCAGACCATGTGTTCATCCCTCCATGTGTGAAAGAGGCTTTTGTGCATAGGGCTTCAAGGCGCAAGCGGAGCTGACTATCTGCAAGGGGGGTGCAATTCCAGAATTTTTGTATGAAATAGGGGAGGAAAAGAAGACTGGCAATGAGCAGAAGCAGGGCTATCAGCGTGGGGACCCATCCTTCCGTAATGCCGAAGAAGACATAAAAGAGATCGAGTGTGATTGTCAGTGTGAAATAGGGAATGATAAACGGTATGAGAAAATTCATCTGAGATTTTGCACGGTTCCATCTGTCTTTTGTTTTTAAATCCACAGTGTATTGGGAAAAACCGAGGCCCAGCAGATAAAAGAATAAGGTTACAGCAGAAAGGAGAGTATCGGAAGCCATAAGCCAGGAAAAATGTGTCTGAACCCCTAGGATTAAATAGATGAAAATAAAATATCCGATCAATTCCAAACTTGCGGCAAGGATTTTTTTCATTGGTTTCCGCGGTTTTAGCCACAAGTTTTGTAAAAAGATGACAACGAGCACTCCTGCATACAGGATTGCGGATAAAGCAACTGTTTCAAACATGCCTAAATTCCAAAATCCACCGGAAAGTTCAGGCGCCAGATTGATTGTCAGAATCAGGAGAATAAGTAAAAAAATTTGTGTATACATATTAAATATGGAGTGCCAGGCCGCTTGACTTGAGCTTTTCGTTTTCTCTGTCCAGAAGGTCTTTCCCTGAGAAAACGACGCTGATGCCTTTGCCCGCGAGAGAGGCAAGATTGTCTCTAACGGCTTCCTGGACATCATTTGCCGTCATTGACAATATTCGATCTCTGAATGTTTGCCGAATTTCGTGGGTTCTGCCATCCCGCAGCCAGCTGTAGGCGACATCGCCGCGAGAGCCGGGAGGGATGGGATGGTCGAGTGATTGGATGATTTCCAATTTCGCTTCTTCGAGGCGGGATTCATCGAATTTTCCTTCGGCAGCATAATCAATGCTCTCCTTAAAGGCTCTGAACGAGTTAAAGATATTCGGATCGCGGAAAGCATAAAAGTAAAAGGTTCCGTCTCTGCTTACAGCACCCGATCCATAAGCTCCCCCCTGTTCTCTGATTTTAGGGTGGAGAATGGCATTTTCTAAAATTTGGCTGGCAAGGCTGAGTCCCGGAGCTTGCGGATGGGTGTAGGAAATACCTGGGAAGACCTGGCTGGAAAACGCCACATGGGATTGAATGACGTGTCCCTGCGAGGGAATCTTCGCCAAATGAAATACGGAAGCAGACCAGGGCTCAAAAGATTTTTTGGGAATATCCAGAAGACCAAAAAATTTATTTTGGGAAAGATCGTTGAAAACACCCTTTTCGCATGTGATGACAAGGTTGGGATCTTTCAGTTCCAAAAGTGATTTCCGAAGAGACTTCAATTTTTCAATCAGGCTCTCTTTATGCATGTCGAAATGGGTAACCAATTCTTTCATTAAATTGTAATGATTGAACCCGAACCAGTCATTGGAGATCTTTGAGGCGAGAGTCAGTCCGCTCGCTCCCAGATTGATCGCATATTTCATGGCATTTTGCGTGAAATGCGTTTCAAGAGATGTATAATGTTTGAACAGGATCTCTTTAATCCTGGAAACATCGCTAAGGTCAAGACTGACAATCATGTCGCGAAGGAGGGGGAACAGCTTTGGAATTTTTGCGTGGAGCGCTTTTCCCTGGATGTGCAGGGTGGGTTGAAACGCATGAAAATCTTGGCAGTTGATATTTAAGCTGAGAGAAGCCCCGACCCCTCCGGTATTGGCCTGAATATATTCAAGATTGTCTTCATATGACCGGCCTCCGCAGCCGACCTGGGATATTAGCATAGCAAAAATGCGGATGTAGGGGAGCATCTCTTCAGGAAGTCTGGGAATATTGTAGACATAATCCGTATAAATAATACCGTTTGTGAAACAGTCGTGATGATAAACATCGAGCCCGTCAAACGTCTGTTTTTCAAGCGAAAAGTCTCTGGCTTTTTTGGGGATGTCTGCAAGAGAGATCTTCGGAAGGATATCCAGGTTGTCTTTTTCGTGGGCTTTTTGATATGCAGCAAGGTTTTCCGCCTGGATTTTGACCTGCCTAATCTGTCCGGGAGAGAGCTTCTCCCTGATTTTTTCCAGTCTGTTTCTTTCGTTGGCGACTTCTTCATCTGCAAGAGTTGCGCTGGGCTCAAGTATCGTGAATACCCGATGGGGATTGTCGATAAGATATTTTTGAATCAGATCTTCGAGGTAATGCGGATTGGAAGCAATTGACTCCCGGAGTTTTTTGAAGAGGGAATGGATCATTAGTCCGAATTCGGGTTTCCCTCCGTGCTGCTGGGTCAGAACCGATCGGAAATAAAGGGATAGGCCGTAAGGGTACCCTTCTCCGGAAATTTCGCTTCGGGAAAATTCCAACTGATGCAAAGACCTTTCCAGGAGGGATTCGGAAATTTTATTGCTTACAATCTGTTTGAGCGTCTCGAGAGTGAGAGATAAAATCTCTTTGCTTTTTCCATCTTTTAGTCCTTGAATGATAAGAACAAAAGGAACCTCTGTCGCTTCGGCATCGATGTAAGAGCTGACCTGAAGGCACAGTCCTGAGCGAAGCAGCGCCTTTTTCAGGGGGGCGGCATCGCTGCTCATAAGTATCAGGTTGATGACGGAAAGGGCAAGGAGCTCTTCTTGCTCAAGGATGTGGCAGGTAAGCCATCCCAATGCCGCAATAGTCTTGTCCTGGGGGTCTTCGGTAGTGCCGAAAGGATACTTCCCTTTTTTGGTTTTCGGGGAGGTGAATCGTTTTTGCCTTGGCAGCGGAGGCCTCGGAGGGAGGGGTTTTGTCCGGTCCAAAACGTTTTTGGCAATGAATTCCAAATGCCCCTCAAGGGGCATATTGCCGTAGAAGTAGAATATCGCCCTGCTGGGATGATACGAGTTTTTATGGAAAGAGAGAAATTCCTCATAACTCAGTCTGGGTATATCCTTTGGATCTCCGCCGGAATTAAATCCATAAGTGAGATCCGGGAACAGGGTTTGGTTGAGCTCTTCGATAAGGCGCGCCTCTGGAGACGAAAGGGCTCCCTTCATTTCATTATAAACGATCCCCTTATACTCTAGCGGCGAGTTTTCGTTTTTGAGATCGGAAAATTCCAGTCTCCACCCTTCTTGAAGAAAGCTTTCCTTTTTTAAGAGAGGGAAAAACACGGCATCAAGATAGACTTCCAGGAGGTTGTAGAAGTCTTGCGGAACTTGAGAGGCGGCCGGATAGCAGGTGAAGTCGGCGCCGGTCATAGCATTCATGAAGGTATTCAGGCTTCTTCGGTTCATGCTGAAGAAAGGGTCGCGGACAGGGTATTTTTCCGAACCGCACAGTACCGAGTGCTCCAATATGTGGGCGACGCCGTTTGAGCTTGTCGGTATTGTCTTAAGCGAGAGGCAGAAGACATTCTCGGGGTCGTCATTTTGAATGTGGACAATTTTTGCACCCGTGGCCTCGTGTGTCAGTTCTCTTAGAACGCACTTGATTTCGTGTATGTTAACGATTCGGTCGACGATATAGCCGAGTACTCTTTGATCTTTTTCGAATTGCATGCTCTTTATTTTACTTTGATAAATAATAATTAACAAGTCTACAATGTAAGTTTCAATGGAGAGGATATGAAATTATTTTTCTTTTTTATAGTCTGTTCTATGGCCTCTGTCTTTCTGAGTGCTTATGAGACGGCGATCGATTTTGACGAGGTTAAAAAGAACTATGAGGAAGGCAAATACAATAATATCCTGTCTGAAAACGAGTTTCTGTGCCATTCGTGGCTAGAGAAAGGTTATTTCGACGAATATATCGCCAATAGAAAAGATTCTATCCACCTGGCCCTCCAAAAATATCGTTTGGCAAAGCAGGCGCAGGAAAAAAACAAGTCGAGGCTTCTAAGGCTCGAAAAGAACAAGAAGAGAGCCTTGTATAATATTTGCGAATATCATCCCAATCTCCGCATTTCACGGATGGTTAAAAATATTCTGGAATACGATAAGCTTTCCGAGAAGCATAAAGACGCTCTTGACTATATGGCCTTTCTTGAGTTTGGAGCCGTCGATGTCTCTCAAGACGCCGCAGCTTTTCATATTCAAAAAATGATGTTCGATTACACATTGCGGTTTCTGGTCGTCAGCTCTCTGCTTATCGACGGAAAAATCGGTACGGGAACCGCCCACATATTTCAGGTAATTCTGGAATTCGATAAGTCGCGGCATCTTAGAGAGCTTTGCAAGCAGTATCCTGAGTCGTATGCTGCGATAAAATGCCTGGAAGCCATGGATGTCAACCAAGCCATGCTTCCTGTTGCCTATGATAAAAAATATTTGGGGGACCTGCTTGTCGGCATGCGGCCCCCTGAAAATGAGATAGAAAATAAGGTCCGTCGGATTCTCAAAGATGCTTACGTAAAGAAAATGGAACTTTTGGGAAGCAGGTAGAAGGTATTGCGGCAAACTTCCAGTTATAGTGTAATGACATTAGCATGACTTTATGATTTTTTCAAAGCCTGTCGAAAAATTCGCAAGTCCCTAAAGAACAATAGATTAATAAACTTAACCTCAAAAAAAACATAAATCCGAGCTTATGGATGCTGAAAATCAAGAATCCGGGATCGTGAAAATCGGCATGTATCTTTCCGATTATATATCCGGAGTTTCCAACTCTAAAATCTACCAGTTGAGCCGTATTCTTCATAAGCACATGAGCAGGGAAGTCAAAGAGCGCCTGGAAATGCCGGAGGCCGGTTTTGCTTCGTTCACCGAAAAGCAGCTACACCAATTTCAAGAATATCTTGGGGATAAGAACTTTAAAGCAGTTGCTGATCTGCTGGTTCAAAAACTTCAAGCTCCACCTAAACAGAGGTCTGCTTCTCAATTTTCTTTTGACTTGGGAAGCGAGGTTCCCGAGGATGTTCTCAAGACGTTGAATCAGGACGAAGATCATCAATTTCTGATCAATGATCCCGTTGTGGTGAGAAGGGATGACGGTCGGGTGGTGGTCGGTATTGTCTATCTTCGCATTGAAGGGAAAATTATCGTTCACATGGGAGATGCGATTAAGTCATTAAGTCCAAAAGATATATGGTATTTTTAAGTTTGTTTTTCTATAATTAGGTTTTATGAAGGAAAAGCACATTAGAAAAATTCATTTGCTTCCGAATTTTTTAACCGCATTCGGCTTGACCTGCGGCCTCTATGTCATATTCAAGTTAAGTGCGACTCCGGTTGATGAGCTGACCGAAACGTTTTTGACGGTCGCTACGGGATTGCTTGTTCTGGCGGGCATTTTCGACCTTCTCGATGGAGCTGTTGCGAGGGCTTTGGGAGCGACAAGCGATTTCGGAGGCATTTTCGACTCGCTTGCCGACGCCGTCAGCTTTGGTGTCGCGCCCGCTGTCATTGTTTTAAAAAGCGTCTCAATCCAAACGGCGACATTCGAGTCTTTTCTGATCACAACAGCGGCGCTGATTTACGCCGTTTGCGGCGTTCTTCGCCTAGTTCGCTTTAGCTCTCAGTCGAAAGAATCTTCTCTAGAGCCTCTGCCGGCGAAAAGGCACTTTATCGGGCTGCCAATACCCGCTTCTGCCGGAGCTCTGGTTTCCCTGAACTTGTTTTTATTTTCACATGATTTAAGGACTTACCTTCCCATTTCATCATTTACAAAAGTGCTGCTGCTTAGCTTTTCTATGATACTCCTCGGATATTTTATGGTAAGTCATCTAAAATTTCCCAGCATTAGGCAGCTTCATTTTCAGGTATCGAGTTTTCAGATGGTTTTTTGGATTGTCCTGGCTGCCGTGACCCTTTTTTACGGAATTCTTCATCATTTCGCCGCTATTTTTCTTGCCGTTTGCTGGATGTATATTTTTGTGTCGCTTCTTATTTGCTTCAAACGCCGTTTTTTGGGCGAAAAGACAGCGTTTTAGCCAGGAATTATCTGCCTGAATCTATAGCTTACAATGAGCTGCAAAAAAACGTCTACTGGGGATAAAATAATTATTCTGGATAAGCGATGTATTCATCACAAACTATATGATGAATCTTATAGCCTAGTTCTTCGATTTTCTTTTTACTTTGTTGAATTTTAACGGATCTATCAGGTCCAGCGCTGGCTTTATGACCCATGAGTTCAAAAACTAGGATTGGTCGGTTTTTTTGTATCGTTTCTAAAGCTCCATCCAAAACAAAGTCCTCATAATTTTCTACGTCTATTTTTATTAGAGAAACATTTGTCAGATTGAGACTATCGATGGTTATCATGCAAACACTGTCGCCACCAGAGCCTATTTGAGTCGCTCCTTCGTTATTGGGATAACTTGGTTTCATCTCTACTTCATCTATTCTCTCTCCAACTGCAGCTCGATAGGCAATCACATTGTTGCAGTTATTCAAAAGCATATTTTGAACTAATTCGCTAAAAATTTTTCTCTGAGGCTCAAATGCGATCACTATACCATTTTGTCCTACAGCTTTAGAAAGAGTTACCGTATGAGTCCCAATATGAGATCCGATATCTAAAACTACAGAATTTTTTTGGGAATATTTTTTAAGATAATGAGCGACTTCGTCTTCCCAAGGGATGCCTCTTCTTAAAACATTTTTAATGCAGTCATCAATAGGATCGATATAAAAACAGCCCAACTCAGTGATATTGACAATGGTGTAATTGTCGAATGGAAAGTAATTAAATAGATATTCATCTTGGGGATCTCCTATGACAGTGGAACCATCAAAAAAACTCAATTCAGTTGTTGAGATTTTAGTTGTCATGCACAAAAACAAGCATAAGAAAAAAATATAACGTTTCATTTTCATTTATCTCTTTTAGTTGCGTTTGAACATATACATACTTATTTTTAGATTTTAAGGCAAGTATAAGTTGTTTATACCTGAAATTTAAGGCGGATATGCCAATTTTATCTTCTTCCGAGTAAGTGTTAATAAGCCCTGATGAGGCCTGCAAGAACGCCTTGAACTTTTACGAGATTTTGATTGATTGTGATGGAATCGATGTTTTGATTGCGGCTGACGAGTTCAATTGTGTCGCCGTTAAAAAATATCTGCTTGATAAAAGGAAGGCCGCCCATTGAAACAAGAGCCGTTTCTCCGTCATCGACATCATGCTTGGCTTCAATGATCAGAAGATCTCCATCGTCGATCAGCTCTTCCTGGAGGCTAAATCCCTTTGCTTTGATCACATAACTTGATTCAGGATTCCGGACGAGTCTGGCGGGAACAGTGATTGATTTGGCGTCATGAAAAAGCTCCAGGGCTTCTCCCGATGAAATCATGCCGATATAAGATAAACAGCAGGTAGTGCCGCAATTCTCTGACGGAGATTCATCAATGAGTGAAATCGATCGTCTTGAGTGGTTCAAAAATTCGATAAGCCCTTTTTTTTGCAGGGCTTTTAAGTGGTCCGATACCGTTGCCAGTGAAGAGAAGCCAAAGTGCTTCATGATCTCGCGGTAACTCGGAGAATAGCCTTTTTTTTGAATAAAGGACCTGATAAATTCAACAATTTCAGACTGTCTTTCTGTAAGGCCTTTCACAAAATAACATCCAATCAAGAGTTAAGGCGACCCACCAGGTAATCAGGGCGGAGATCATGACGTCGCTAAAAAAGTGCCCCCCTTGGGCAATTCGGGTCAGTCCAAGCACGCCCCCAAGACCAAAAGCGAGGCAATATCCCAAAATTTCAAGCTTCCGATTCTTCAGCCGCCTTCCCAGCACTGCCAGGGCAAAAAAATAAAAACCCATCGAGGCGTGGCCGCTTGGCATGGACTTATATTTGTCTGATTTCTCTTGGTAAAAATCGGGGGAATAGAAAGAGCGGTAAGGGACAATGCCCCCAAAATTTTCAATTTGTCTGGGTCTGGGGCGTCCCCAGCCCGGTTTTAAAAGGACATTGATGATCAAGCCTGGCCCGATGATCATTGCTAAAACCAGCATTAGGCATTTGTCTTTGTGTTTTATCAGTGATTTTCTAAAATAAGAAGCTATCAGGATGATGAGTGCGCCTCCGGAGACCAGGAAGCCGGGCAACTGAGCGAAATCGAAAATAAACTGGTAAAACCCATTATTTGTAAACTTGTTCCTGGCAGAATCATAAAAATATGATGAAGCTTGCAAGTCGATATAAGGGGTAAGCGGTGCTAGGATTAAAAACAGCAGAAGGGGTGTCAGCCATCTTTTATTTCGTATGAAAAATTCATTCATGCTGTGACCGCCGAGGTGGATTTAATAAATTGTTTACTTGCCTTCACACACAGATAAAATACCGGTATATTGACAAGGGTAAAAAATGCTTTAAATAAGTAGCTATACAAGCTGATGAGAAGGACGATTTCCAGATCCAGCTTTAATCCGCAATATAAAAAGAGGACATTCACAACAAGTGTATCAATAATTTGCGACACCCAGGTGGACACACCGTTGCGCAGCCATAAATGCCTACCCTTTGTCAGTTCTTTTAAAAATCCAAAGAGGCGGATATCGAGGATTTGGGACAATCCATACGCGATTAAAGAGCTGATCAAAGCTATTCCGTTCAGTCCGAAAATTGCAGAAAAAGAGTTTTGGAAAAAATCGGGATCCTCATAGCCGTTTGGGTGGGGGGGCAGCTTGATTGCAATCATTAGGATCAACTGGGAGAGTATGCAGAGGGAAAAGCCCAGATAAACCATGAGCCTTGCTTTTGGGCTTCCGAAAATTTCGGTCACAAGGTCGGCAATGAGAAACGTGAAAGGAAAAAGAATCAGTCCGCAAGGTATGGCGACAGACGGGAAAAAGGGCAAAGCGATCAATTTGACAGTGATCAAATTTGCCATGAAAATAATTACAACATAGAGGCAGGCAAAAATTAAATAAAGCAATTCTTTTCTTGAAAACATAAGTGTCAATTATAGACGATTTGACCCTTATTTGTAAAAGTGATATGCTCATCTCCAAATTATGGAGGCTTCCGGTGCAAATCACATTTCCGAAAACGCCCCCTTTAGCCGAGACCAAATGCCATCATGTTTTTAGCCGGGACTGGCTGGCGCAATTTATTGAAGATAATGCTGCCTGTCCTGAATGTTCACAAACTCTTTCCATTTGGGATATAACACCAATTTCCACTACGCCTTCAACAATCCGAAGAATCATTCAAGGCTCAGGGATCTTTTATATAATGACCCTTTTGAATGTCGCTCATGTGTTTTATTCAATGAGTGAATACATGAAATCAGATTGCCTAAATGATCATTCACCATTATGTCCGTCAAGAAAACTGGCTATAAAATCCATGGCATTATGGAGTTCTTGGAGTGTTACTTCGTTACTGGGAAGCCATGCATATTTATTTCCAATAAACCTTAAAAGAATCTCCGGACGAAGCAGGCTTTTAATTAATCTGGGAATCATTTCGACTACACTTGCTAATTATCTATGCCTTTCCGAAACAGTCCGGGAAAATCAAACAGCAGCTCCTATGGTCGTTTATGATTTGGGATTGATGACAATGGCAGCCGGACTGATTTTGCATGACAGGCATTGTCATATAAGACAATTAAGGTTATTTGGGATATTTGCTCTCTCTTTTGGTTTTATGTTACTAGCCAACCTCGCCCTTTGGTTTCACGCGAACGATATTTGATCGTCTAAAAACATAAGTCTTTTAATATCATTAATAAATCTTTTATATGAAAGATGAACGCTCTTCTTTAAAACATAAGTATCGATTACAGCCGATTTGACCCTTACTTGTAAAAGTGATAAGCTCATCTCCAAATTATGGAGGTTTCCGTTGCAAATCGCATTTCCAAAAACTCCCCCTTTAGCCGAGACCAAGTGCCGTCATGTTTTTAGCCGGGATTGGCTGGCACAATATATTCAAGATCATGCCGCTTGTCCTGAATGTTCACAAACTCTTTCCATTCGGGATATAACACCAATTTCCTCAATACCTTTAACAATGCAAAGATTTTTTTTGAATCGTGGCGTCTTCTACATAATGTTCGGATTCAATTTAGCGCCTATCTTTTATTCTCTCATTAAATTTGACCCCTCGGATTGTCCGAATGGTCCTTTATCACCATGCCCGGCGAAAAGACTGGGTTATGAGTCCATAGCATTATGGTTGTCGTGGACTGTAATTTCATTCCTGGGAAGCTGTGCAAATTTAATTATTCTATACCCTGAGAGAATCTCCGGACAGAACAAGCTTTTAATTAACCTAGGAATCATTTCGACTACACTTGCTAATTACCTATGCCTTTCCGAAACGGTCCAGAAAAATCCAACAGCAGCTCCTTTGGCCATTTATGATCTTGGATTGATAACAACGGCAGCCGGACTGATTTTGCATGACGGACACTGTGATATAAGACAAATGAGGTTATTTGGGATATTTTCTCTCTCCTTTGGTTTTATGTTGCTGGCCAACTTCGCCTTTTTGTTTCATGCATACGATATTCAATAATCAAAAATCATTTGGTGAAATCTAAGACATTTAATATCAATAATATAAGTTTTATAGAAAAGATGAATACGCTTCTTTCAATGGTAACAAAAATTTTAAAATGTTAAAATAAAAATAAGAGAAAGTTCTAATTTAATAATAATAAGCTAATTTAATAAGAAGATTTGTTGTGGTTAATCCTGTCTCAAATAATCAGACGCCTTCAACGGGTAGAAGCTCTGAGGCTGATCAAATTTATCAAAAATATTTGACATACTATAATGATATCAATGATGTCATTAATGCCGTGAATCAAATTCCATCTACTTCGATCAGTTCCACGCAAAGGGCTGATTACATTAATCAATTAGTTGCTTTGCAAGAGCAATTATATCCTATCTATCAAAACCAATATAACAACTCTAGCGCTACTTTAGAAACCTTCGAGAACGCATGTTCAGATATAGGAGACCAAGCAACGCAAATTTATGATGACGTGACAAATACATATTCAACATCATCAAGTTCTTCACCGATTAATGTTTTTTCAAATGAAGTAGCTAATTCATCAGGATCATCATCGACATCCTCTTCAGGGAGTTCCAGTACCGATTCATCATCAACGAGTGGCACAACCACGTCCACGAGTTCTACGACATCCAGCGGAAGAAGTCCGGATGCAGATCAAATTTACAGCCAATACTTAAGTTATTACAATGATATTAACTCAAAAATTAATTCTATAAACCAATTGCCGTATTCCACACTCAATCAATCTAATGTGATAAATGATAAAAAAGAATTGGCGGCTCTTCAACAGCAGCTTTATCCTATTTATGTGAGTCAATATGGAAATTCTACGGCGACCTTATCAACTTTCCAGGATGCCTGTGCAGATATTGAAACCCAGGTCGCGCAGTTTTATAATGATGCACTAGGAGCTTCTCAAGGTGAAACATCCAACACAGGATCTTCTTCGGGAATCAGCGGCACAACAAGCTCTGGTTCTACGACGGGTTCTACCGGCTCTACAGGAACAACAGGCACGACCGGTGTAACCCCGGTAACTCAACAGTCATCTTTAGCTAATAAAGTTGAAAATGGCACTTGGTATGTCGATTGGACTAGCTGGAACACCCCCATTCCTGAAGGGGTGAATACTGTGAATCTTTTTGTCGGAAATATGTCCTTAGATGCTAATGGGAATCCAACTATAGGGGGTTTTGGAACCCTGTCGCAAAATCCTGATCAAATGGACCAGTTTATTCAAGAATGCCATGCTAAGGGAATTAATGTGAAATTTTCCTTGGGAGGAAGCGGGGGTTCTTATGATAACACTTGGGATGTATTAACAAACAATAATGTTCAATCTTTTGCACAAGCTTTGTCAGACTTTTGCCAGACTCACCAATTTGATGGGGTCGATTTTGACTGCGAGGAATTCACTTCAGCAAATGACAACCCGGCAAAGCAAGCGCTTGTCGGTACATTGATCAAGGATTTTAAAACAATTAACCCTGACTACCAGACAAGCCTGGATACCAATGCCGGATTTGGAACCAATTTCCCATGGCAAGGAGTTGTTCAGAACATTTTGAATGCCTCTCTCTACACCGATCCATCGACAGGGGAAACAGCATGCGGCGTCGACCGTTTATATATTATGTCCTATTTCAACAGCATGTCTGATGAACAAAATTGGGTCAATGGATGGGCTGATTGGATGAAGACTAACTATAACTTCACTCCTTCTCAAATTACTGTTGGGTTGGATCCTGCTGCAAACGCCTATGATTCAAACGCTTTTGCCTCCTGGGCTGCAAGCCAAGGGTATAGCACTTCTTATTGGGATTATGATCCAAGCAATCCCACGCAGTCAAATGCAATAGCCAATGGAATTCTAAATGCTTATAATAGCTCAGAGGCTGCTTAGCCCGGCTCTAATTGTCTGATTTAAATCATTTATAACTAAATTTTATTCCACTCACCCGGATATCTTGCGGGGAGCTATTCCTTAAAAATTTTAGTCGCAAATAGAATAAATCAATCTTTATTATTTTTTAATTAATTGGACTTAAACTGATTAGAAAGTGATCAGGAGGTGATCTTATGAATTGTGCTGCAGATATCAGTGTTGGTTTCCTTAATCTCGATCCTGCTCAAAGGGAAACCCTGACTCATTGTATTATCAATTATTCACAAAATTCCCAGGGAATCCGCGCCCGAGTCATTTACCTTTTTTATATGGTACTTGAAAATGGCAAAATGTTGTTTGGGTGCTCAACTCGGGAAAATGCCGTAAAAGCGCTGGAAGCTAAGAGCTATAAGGTAATTCCTGTAGAGGTTCTTTATTTTTGCCGGAAAACACTGTAAGAAAGGCCAGTGAAGTCGGTGTCGATACTTTAATTAAAATGAACCGTCTCCCGCTCCCCCGGATTCCGCGAATTGCTGTTGATTTCATAACTTCGGAAGTCAATCTCGAGCAAATCTTTGCAACTCACTCAACAGCTGATTCAAGAGCTCTGTTGTCATGCTTAAGTATGAACAACAGCCAGCTTGGTTTAAGCAGGAACTAAGACATTAAGTAATTGGACGCGCCTGTTTTAAGGAAAAGGCCTTGTGAGGTCAATCGTTGCACAGGCTGTAGCGAACACCTTAGTTGAAAAAGCTCTAATCTCTTCTAGCTACGTTATAGGAGGAGGTACCGGAATACTAGTACCCTATCAACTTTGTATTGATAAGTGAGACTCGATCTTTTCGCAACTGCCATTGCGTTCGATCTCGGAAACTTGACTAAGTTTCCTTCGATCTCCACTTCGGCAGTCACAAAAATCTCATCGTCTCACTTATCAATGCAAAGTTGATAGGGTACTAGCCACAATTGGTCTTAATCTTTTATTGCAATATTACTTTCAATCTAATGAGACAAATGAGGCAGCTGATAAAGCAAATGGATTCAAACTTGATAAGCTTGAGGACTTGAAACCTTTAAAAGGAGAAAAAGAGGTTCTATACTTTTCTTATTTACATAGCGCTTAAGGGTAAGGAAGTTATTGAAAACAATGATTTTGCAAAAGCATTGCAAGATGTAAGAAATCATTACCATGAAGAAGTATAAGTTAATAAAAAGCTGATAGCTGAATTCCAAACCTGGCAAAATGATCATAGCCAGCAGCTGAGCGAAGCTTTTTATTAACTTATACTTCTTCATGGTAATGATTTCTTACATCTTGCAATGCTTTTGCAAAATCATTGTTTTCAATAACTTCCTTACCCTTAAGCGCTATGTAAATAAGAAAAGTATAGACCTCTTTTTCTCCTTTTAAAGGTTTCAAGTCCTCAAGCTTATCAAGTTTGAATCCATTTGCTTTATCAGCTGCCTCATTTGTCTCATTAGATTGAAAGTAATATTGCAATAAAAGATTAAGACCAATTGTGGCTAGTACCCTATCAACTTTGTATTGATAAGTGAGACGATGAGATTTTTGATGCGAAGCGTGGAGATCGAAGGAAACTTAGTCAAGTTTCCGAGATCGAACGCAATGGCAGTTGCGAAAAGATCGAGTCTCACTTATCAATACAAAGTTGATAGGGTACTAGTATTCAGGTACCTCCTCCTATAACGTAGCTAAAGAGATTAGAGCTTTTTTCAACTAAGGTGTTCGCTACAGCCTGTGCAACGATTGACCTCACAAGGCCTTTTCCTAAAAACAGGCGCGTCCAATTACTTAATGTCTTAGTTCCTGCTTAAACCAACTGGCTGTTGTTCATACTTAAGCATGACAACAGAGCTCTTGAATCAGCTGTTGAGTGAGTTGCGAAGGATTTCACCTCGAGATTGACTTCCGAAGTTATGAAAATGACACCAATTCGCGGAATCCGGGGGAGCGTTGACGGTTCATTTTAATTAAAGTATCGACACCGACTTCACTGGCCTTTCTTACAGTGTTTTCCAGCAGAAATAAAGAACCTCTACAGGAATTACGCTTAGTGGCCCCTTCAGCTTCCAGCGCTTTTAAAACATTTTGCCGGTCTGAGCACCCAAACAACATTTTTTTGCCATTTTCAAGTACCATATAAAAAAGGTAAATAGACTCAGGGGCGTTTTCCCTGGGGAATTTTGTGAATAATTGATAATACAATGAGTCAGGGTTTCCCTTTGAGGCCAGATCGAAATAAGGAAACCAACACTGATATCTGCAGCACGATTCAATTAATAACAGCCTCCTAATCACTTTCTAATCAGTTTAAGTCCAATTAATTAAAAAAATTCAATTAAAGATTGATTTATTCTATTTGCCAACTAAAATTTTTAAGGAATAGCTCCCCGCAAGATATCCGGGTGAGTGGAATAAAATTTAGCTATAATGATTTAAATCAGACAATTAGAGCAGGCTGAGGAGTCTGAGCTATATTAAGCATTTAGAGTAGATTGGCTATTGCATTTTGACTGCGTGGGATTGCTTGGATCATAATCCCAATAAGAAGTGCTATACCCTTGGCTTGCAGCCCAGGAGGCAAAAGCGTTTGAATCATAGGCGTTTGCAGCAGGATCCAACCCAACAGTAATTTGAGAAGGAGTGAAGTTATAGTTAGTCTTCATCCAATCAGCCCATTCCATTGACCCAATTTTGTTCATCAGACATGCTGTTGAAATAGGACATAATATATAAACGGTCGACGCCGCCGTGTGTTTCCCCTGTCGATGGATCGGTGTAGAGAGAGGCATTCAAAATGTTCTCAAACAACTCCTCTGCCATGGGAAATTGGTTCCAAATCCGGCATTGGTATGCCAGGCTTGTCTGGTAGTCAGGGTTAATTGTTTTAAAATCCTTGATCAATGTACCGACAAGCGCTTGCTTTGCCGGGTTGTCATTTGCTGAAGTGAATTCCTCGCAGTCAATCAACCCGTAGTCTGGCAAAAGTCTGACAAAGCTTGCTGCAAAAGGATAAACATACTGTTTGTTAATACATCCCAAGTGTTATCATAAGAACCCCGCTTCCTCCCCAAGGAAAATTTCACATTAATTCCCTTAGCATGGCATTTCTTGAATAACAAGTAATTTAGATCAGGAGGATTTTGCGACAGGTTGAACAAAAGTGCCTATAGTTGGATTCCCATTAGCATCTAAGGACATATTTCCGACAAAAGATTCACAGTATTCACCCCTTCAGGAATGGGGGTGTTCCAGCTAGTCCAATCGACATTGCGAGTGCCATTTTCAACTTTATTAGCTAAAGATGACTGTTGAGTTACCGGGGTTACACCGGTCGTGCCTGTTGTTATTGTAGACCAGTGAGACCCGTCGTAGAACCAGAGCTTGTTGTGTGCTGGATTCCCGAAGAAGATCCTGTGTTGGATGTTTCACCTTGAGAAGCTCCTAGTGCATCATTATAAAACTGCGCGACCTGGTTTTCAATATCTGCACAGGCATCCTGGAAAGTTGATAAGGTCACCGTGGAGAATTTCCATATTGACTCACATAAATAGGATAAAGCTGCTGTTGAAGAGCCGCCGATTCTTTTTTATCATTTATCACATTAGATTGAATTTGAGTGTGGAATACGGCAATTGGTTTATAGAATTAATTTTTGAGTTAATATCATTGTAATAACTTAAGTATTGGCTGTAAACCAATCTGCATCCGGACTTCTTCCGCTGGATGTCATTAGAACTCGTGGACGATGGTTGTGCCACTCGTTGATGATGAATCGGTACTGGAACTCCCTGAAGAGGATGTCGATGATGATCCTGATGAATTAGCTACTTCATTTGAAAAACATTAATCGGTGAAGAACTTGATGATGTTGAATATGTATTTGTCACGTCGTCATAAATTTGCGTTGCTTGTGACCTCCTATATACTGAACATCAGTTTCTCGAAGGTTTCTAAAGTAGCGCTAGAGTTGTTATATTGGTTTTGATAGATAGGATATAATTGCTCTTGCGAAGCAACTGATATTGATTAATGTAATCAGCCCTTGATGGAACTGATCGAAGTAGATGGAATTTGATTCACGGCATTAATGACATCATTGATATCATTATAGTATGTCAAATATTTTTGATAAATTTAATCAGCCTCAGAGCTTCTAAGCGATTTTGAAGGCGTCTGACTATTTGAGACAGGATTAACCACGAGAACAAATCTTCTTATTAAATTAGCTTATTATTATTAAATTAGAACTTTCTCTTATTTTTATTTTAACATTTTAAAATTTTTGTTACCATTGGAAAAGAAGCGTATTCATCTTTTCTATAAAACTTATCCTATTGATATTGAATGTTCTTAGATTTCACCAAATGATTTTTAATTATGAATATCGTATGCATGAAACAAAAAGGCGAAGTTGGCCAGCAACGTGAAAAACCAAAAGAAAGAAAATATCCCAAATAACCTCATTTGTCTTATATCACAGTGTCCGTCATGCAAAAGAATCAGTCCGGCTGCCGTTGTTATCAATAAGAAGATCATAAATGGCCAAAGGAACTGTTGTTGGATTTTTCTGGACCGTTTCGGAAAGGCATAGGTAAATTAGCAAGTGTATCGAAATGATTCCTACCAGTTTAATTGAAAGCTTGTTCTGTCCGGAAATTATCTCAGGGTATAGAATAATTAAATTTGCACAGCTTCCCAGGAATGAAATTACAGTCCACGACAAACCATAATGCTATGGACTCATGACCCAGTCTTTTCGCCGGGCATGGTGATAAAGGACCATTCGGACGATCCGAGGGGTCAAAATTTAATGAGAAAATAAAAGATAGGCGCTAAATTAAATCCGAACATTATGTAAACGCCCACATTCAAAAAAAATCTTTGCATCCTTAAAGGTATTGAGAAAATCGGTGTTATATCCCGAATGGAAAGAGTTTGTGAACATTCAGGACAAGCGGCATGATCTGGATCTATTGTGCCAGCCAATCCCGGCTAAAAATAGGACGGCGCTTGGTTCTCGGCTAAAGGGGGAGTTTTTGGAAATGCGATTTGCGACGGAAACCTCCATAATTTGGAGATGAGCTTATCACTTTTACAAGTAAGGGTCAAATCGGCTGTAATCAATACTTATGTTTTAAAGGAAAAAAGCATTAGCATATTTCATATAAAAGATTTATTAATGATATTAAAAAGACTTATGTTTTTAGACGATAAAATATCGTTCGCGTGAAACCAAAGGGCGAGGTTGGCTAGTAACATAAAACCAAAAGAGAGAGCAAATATCCCAAATAACCTTAATTGTCTTATATGACAATGCCTGTCATGAGAAATAAGTGCGGCTGCCATTGTCATCAATCCCAAATCATAAACGACCGTAGGAGCTGGACTAAGAAACCCGGACTGTTTCGGAAAGGCATAGATAATTAGCAAGTGTAGTCAAAATGATTCCCAGATTAATTAAAAGCCTGCTTGGTCCCGGAGATTCTTTTAAGGTTTATTGGAAATAAATATGCATGTTCCCAGTAACGAAGTAACACTACCAAGAACTCCATAATGCCATGGATTTTATAGCCAGTTTTCTTGACAGGACATAATGGTGAATAATAGTTAGGCAATCTGATTTCATGTATTCACTCATTGAATAAAACACGTGAGCAACATACAAAAGGGTCATTATATAAAAGATCCCTGAGCCTTGAATGATTCTTCGGATTGTTGAAGGCGTAGTGGAAATTGGTGTTATATCCCAAATGGAAAGAGTTTGTGAACATTCAGGACAGGGCAGCATTATCTTCAATAAATTGCGCCAGCCAGTCCCCGGCTAAAAACATGATGGCATTTGGTCTCGGCTAAAAGGGGGCGTTTTCGGAAATGTGATTTGCACCGGAACCTCCCATAATTTGGAGATCAGCGTATCACTTTTACAAATAAGGGTCAAATCATCTATAATTGACACTTATGTTTTCAAGAAAAGAATTGCTTTATTTAATTTTTCCCTGTTTCTATGTTGTAATTATTTTCATGGCAAATTTAATAGCTGTCAAATTAATCGCTTTGCCCTTTTTCCCGTCTGCTCGGCCATACCTTGCGGACTGATTCTTTTTCCTTTCACGTTTCTCGTTGCCGACCTTGTGACCCAAAACTCGGAAGGTCCAAAAGCAAGGCTCATGATTTATCTGGGCTTAACCCTCTGCATACTCTCCCAGTTGATCCTAATGATTGGGATCAAGCTGACCCACCCGAACGGCTATGAGGATCCCGATTTTTTCCAAAACTCTTTTTCTGCAATTTTCGGACTGAACGGAATAGCTTTTTGATCAGCTCTTTAATCGCGTATGGATTGTCCCAAATCCTCGATATGCACCTCTTTGGATTTTTAAAAGAACTGACAAAGGGTAGGCATTTATGGCTGCGCAGCGCTGTGTCCACCTGGGTGTCGCAAATTATTGATACACTTGTTGTGAATGTCCTCTTTTTATATTGCGGATTAAAGCTGGATCTGGAAATCGTCCTTCTCATCAGCTTGTATAGCTACTTTGTTAAAACAGTTTTTTTACCCTTGTCAATATACCGGGGAAAATGTCTGTGAAGGCAAGTAAACAATTTATTAAATCCACCCTCGGCGGTCACAGCATGAATGAATTTTTCATACGAAATAAAAGATGGCTGACACCCCTTGTCCTGTTAAAGCACCACTTACCCCTTATATCGACTTTTCATCGTATTATTTTTATGTTCTGCCAGGAACAAGTTTACGGGTTTTACCAGTTTATTTTCGATTTCGCTCAGTTGCCCGGCTTCCTGGTCTCCGAGGCACACTCATCATCCT
>CAWAPJ010000018.1:0-10522 GCA_963783885.1 Waddliaceae bacterium
TCAGGTGTGATCACTCCATTAGTTCCATACCGATGGATGATGAATTCATTCAATTTGGGAAATACATGATAAAGCTGTTCAATGATAAATTGATATTCGTCATTTTTACTTTTGGAGGCATAGTCTGAAAGCAGTTTGACGATTAACCTTTTTCTGACTTCAGGCTCCATTTCTCTCAGGAGATTTTTAAACGTCTCTTCAGCGCGGTTTTTAGTTTCATATCGATTGCTGTTTGTGTATGACGAAATAGCCTTTGCTGCTACTTTTAACGCTTTTTGGTAGGAATCGCCGTAGCGCTCGAAAAAATCCTTTGTGAGCTGTTCTTCAACCAAAGCTTTCATATCATTTGCGGGTACAAGGGATTTGACTTTCCATAGGCTTTGAGAAAAAAAGGCGGGAAGCTGGGTCAATGGGTGGGGGGCGGTCGACACAGCCAAGTTATTTCGCGATATGCCGGAATGCTGTATCCTGGACGGCCCTTCCCCTCCAAATCTATCTGCTCTCAAAAGATCTATGTCCTGTTCTGAGAGTTCCTGTTGCTCAAAATTTGAGGATATAAGGGAATTTGTTTTTGGAAATGATTCAGAATCAGACACATGCATATTAGAACCTCTATAACTATTATATTAAATTAAATATTTACTTTGTATTAATTTTTCTTGATTTTTAACATAATATCTTTATAATAATAACATTATGAATAGTGTTAAAAGCACAGCCAGAGTTAACCCGTGGGACTATGCCGAGGATTTATCCCGGATCCCCAAAAAGGATCACTATAGTGCAGCAAAAACAGTGATTCGAGGAGACCCTAGGGCATTTTTAGCCTATCGCCCTAATTTTGCACTCAGTGATCGGCAGTTGTATAAGATACTGTTAATAATAGCGAAATCAGAAGGTCGACTCATTACCGATCATATCGAAGCGGTAAAAAATGAACGATTTCGATTTAAATTGGCCTTAGAAGCCTCGAAAAATGACGGTCCAAGCGTCGCTCAGGGGTTTTCACGCTACAAAATCAGCCGCGCCGATTGGGTAAAAAAAGTCGCCCTCAGCGCCATCCAGCAAAATCCGAGGTCAACGCCAAAGCATATTCAACAATTTCCGATATCTGAAGAAAATTTTCGTTTTGAGCTATTAAAAATTGCCGTCGAGAACGATTCCTCGAAAGCTTTGGAGCTGGTCAAAAAATTCGCAATCACCACACCCGAATTCATATATGAGATCGCAAAGATTAAAGCCTCCAAAGATCCCTGGAATTTTATCTTCGAAATTTCAAAATGGAGCATTCCCCAAGAGAGTTGGAGAGAAGAACTTGCAATCATCGTGTCTTTAGGAAGATATCAAAAAAATGTTTCTGAAAACATTGGTGAGTTTCACTTATCCGGCTCTGCAATTGCAAGGATCAATAATCTTTTGCCCATTTGAGGCTCATTTTTCCTTGGGCGTTGTCGCCGATTTCGGCCTGGACTTTGAAGTGGCGGGTCAGGTTGGCTTCGATGGCCACCTGGTTGGCTTCGGCGTTGATGCTTTTATTGAGCGAGACATAGATCCCCTGGGAGATGTATTTGCCGAGGCGGATGGAAAGTTCGTTGAGCCCTCCTGTGTCGGTGCCGCTGATATCGATGCGGTCAAGCCCCATTTTCGTTCGTATGCGGGTGAGGAAATCAGGATTGTCGCTGCTGCCGCCTAAATTGAGGACTGACTGGGAGAGTTTGGCGACCTGAAAGGGGGTGATCTCGTCGATCCCGTGGCCAAACAGTATCCATGCCAGGATCTCTTTTTGCGACATAGGAGGATTAGAACGGAACGTGAGGACGGGATCTGTGATGTCCCCTTTCAGGATGGCTTGGATCTTATTGTTGTCGACCTGCCGCTCGCCTATGATGTAGAGGGTTGTTTTAGCGCCGTAGCTGCCGGCGAAATGGACCGAACCTTGTGTGCTGATGAAGCTCTCGTTGTTGAATGAGTACTGCCCCTGAATGATCTGGAGGGTGCCCTGGATGAGGGGATCTTGGGTGGTTCCTGTAAATGCAAAGTCTCCCTTCCATTCGGAATCGAGGTTTCTTCCGGTAACAAAAGCTCTTTCGGGAACATGAAAATTGAGAGAGAGATCGATTGGCCAGGGTTTTTTCTTCTTCTTGTCCATAAAAGGGCTTTCTTTCACTTCATCATTAATGTAGGTGACATCGACGGTTTTCATTTGTATGGGAATCTGTTCGGGAATTTCCAAAAGTGCCGTGTCGACATGAAGGTCCCCTCTGATTTTACCCCGGCTGCTGTCGCCTGAAAGGCGGACATTTCCGCTCATAGTCATTGAGGCGTAGTCAAGGCGCATCAAGGTCGCTTTGTCGATGGCGGCATCGAGCTCGAAAGATGTGCCTGAATCGAGAAGTATGTGGCCTGTAGCTGTTACTTTTCCGCCAAGACCGTCATGGCCGGAAAAACTTTCCAGAATGAGCTTTTTATCATTTCCGATAAGTGTCAGTTCAATATCGCTTAGGACAGCTCCCGAATTAAGGCTTTCGAATGATCCGTTTTTGATCGAAGCGTTTCCTTCGACAATTGGCAGGGCGGGGGTGCCTCCAATGATAAGTTCCATGTCCAGCATTCCTCCGACACTTGTTGTGTCGGTGACAAAAAGATCTAAAAATGGGGCGATTTCTCCCGAAGCTTTGACAAGAGTGTGCATCCTATCGGTTTCAGGAAGTTCAATTTTGAATGGATAGAGAGAAAGTAATAGTGGAATTTCTCCGGAACAGGTTATCGGATTGGGGGAATCGTAAATCTCTCCGTCGAATCTGAGGACCTCATTGCTGAGGACAGCTTCGGCTTTGGCTTGGCAGGCAGGCAGTTTGGCAAAAAATTCATCATAGAGCTGCAGGTCTTTGCCCTTCATGGCAATTGATCCCTGGATATTTTCCGGGGGGCCGGTCAAGCGCAAAAAGCAGGAGACAGTTCCGTTTAGGCCGAGGGCTTCGGGAAGCAAATGGTTGCAAAGGGATGTTGGAAGGTTTTTCATGTCGATTAGGCAATTGACGTCATCCGGTTGGATTGTGGCATCGACTCTGATGCTTCCTTCGCCAAACGAGAGCATAATCACAGATGTCCGCACCTCCTCATGGAGCGCGTAGATATTGGAAGGGGAGGTCAGTTCATAAGGGATTTCGAAAATATGGCCTGACAGTATGCCTAAATGCACAAAAAAATCATTTTTTTCCGCATGCCATTTTCCCGAAGCGTTGAGGTCGGTTTTGGTGGATTCGCTGCCGGTGGCAGTTAGGGTAAAAGGCCAGGTGTTTTTTTGATTTGTAAATGCGGTTCCGAACGAAAATTCTGTCCATTCGGTATCATTCCAAGCAACGTGATAGGCGTTGAGAGCGCATTCTCCCTGATAATCATCCCAAAGGTGTTTGATATTTCCTTCAAGGGAAACTTTTTCACATTTTATGCCTAAAACGGCTATATCTTTTCCTTGAAGCGAGGCCTTAAGGCTCTCATCTTCAATTTTTACCAGGAGACCCAAAGACCCTTCCAGAGGCATGTTAAGAGCTTCGCCAATCGGCCCTAAATTTTGCGCGGTGCCTTCTAATTTTCCCTCGATATGCCGATTTTGGGGATTGATATTCATGTTTCCATAAAGCGCTATCGAGGGGCATGTAATCACAAGTTTGGAGATTTTTAAGTTTTCATCCGGGGTAAACGCGGATTTGCAAGAAAAGGTGAGAGGAATGTTTTCATAGCTGGCGCCGGCAATCCATTCCCCGCTGAATTGACTGTTTTCGAAGGAGCAGACAGTTTGCGAGTGAAACTTTGTGAATGTATGTGAATCGATCCGGATCTCAGGACTCGAGCAGTTGAGCGTCATTAGAGGAGAGCGGGCGGGACCCCTGAGCAGCAAAGAGGCAGTGATCGTTCCATAGTCAAGAAATGGAAAAGGGGAGAGTTCGAGTTTCCCGTCGATAAATCCTTTTGCGTGTTCATAGCAAAGCTCACCCGAAAATGAAAGAGGGCTTTCCAAAAATTGTCCGGATAATTCGCCTATACGGATGGTCTGGCCGCTAGTGATTTCACAAATGCCCTTGAGTAAAATATGGCTTCCGATATCTTTTATTCCCGGAAGATCCATCTTCGACAGATCTGTCTGCAACTGGAAATCCCCCAGAGCAGCCCGGCTGTTTCCCGAGGCGGTCAGGTGGAGGGGTAGGGGCAAGTCGATGCCCGACAGCTTGTGGAGAAGACCTTCTTCGGACTCTTGGGCGTCGGCAATCCAGTCGCCTTTTCGCAGTGAAAAGGACAGAAAAAGAGGAGGGGAGGGGTCATTTTCGTGCGAGAGAGCCAGCCTGGCAGACAGATAATCTTGCAGCGGGTAGACAGTTAAGGAACCTTCAACGCTTATGCGAGGGAGCTTTTTAGGCAAGTTTTTTAGACTAAGCTTCGTGATATGAATTTTTCTAAAGGGAAGCGGAAAAGCGGTGTAAGTTGTCTCCGACTCTTGGGCAGATTCATACGTTGTCAGCCCATCGAGCTTCAATTCAGAAAAAGCTAAAGTACCGTGAAGAAAATCCCAAGGAGACACAGCGGCTTTGAAGTGATCGAGATGAAAAATGGGGGCGCCGTCCTGAGAAACGCTTAGCCCGTCGATCGTTAGTTGAAAAGGAAGCTGTCCGTCATAATGGTCGACTTCGATTTTCCAGCCCGTTTTATACTCGACGGTTTCCAAAATTGCTTTTGTCAGTGTCTGTTTCGCAGGTTCAATACGAAACAAAGCGATAAGAGAAACGATCAACAGGAAAAGCGCCGCAAAAAAAGTCGAAAGGGCTTTAAGTAAGAATGTCCCCATAGTTTAAAAAGCCTGCCCCACGCTAAAATAGAATTCGCAGACGCTGTCGATGTAATCCCCGTTTGACCTTTTCCTCCTGTTGAGCGGAAAGGCGACATCAGCCCGAAGAGGCCCTACGGGCGTTTGGTACCTAAGTCCACAGCCTGCCGATTGCAGCTGCTTATGGCTGAAGTCGGGGACTATCGTGCTGTAGACATTCCCCACTTCATAGAATGCCACCCAGCCCAATTTTTCTCCAATTCTGTTTCTAAGCTCAAGGGAGTATACCATAAGGGAACGCCCGCCGATCGGCAGTCCGGTAGGTCCCAGCGGGCTGACAGTCATATAATTGTATCCCCGTAAAATGCATTCGTTTCCCGCGTAAAATCTCTCGGGCGGGGGAATGGTCCTGTTGCTGGCTCCAAATATCGTTCCCAAATCCACTTTGCCGGCAAGAGTCCACCTCTCAGCCCGATCGAGCGAATAATAAGATGTGCCCACAAAAGTTTGAATATAATAGATAAAATTGTTTCCCAAGATGCTCCACGTGGGAATGAGTTTTAAATTCAATGACATGCCTCTTGTCGGATCCATCAAATTGTTGGCGTTGCTCCATCTTAAGTGCAAAGGCGCTTTGAGAAGGCTGAAATTGCTGTCTTTATCCGACTTGGAATACAGCTCTTTGAACTGAATACCGTAGGATACTCTTGTGCAAAAGTTAACCTGCCGTTCTATTAGATTGGCGATGCTGTAGAACGTTTCGGTAAATCCGGCGGTTTTTTCATGTTCAAACTCGCCAATCCACAAAATATCCTGCCCCAAAATCCGGTAATCGGGCTGCCTGTACATCAAAGCGCCCCTTTGCCTGATTCCACTGACATCAGCGAGCACCCTGAAGCGCTCGCCCAATCCCCGCATATTTCTCAGCTCCCATTCGGCTAAAATACCCGGACCCAGCTGGGTTGTGTAGCTCGCTCCCAAGGCGACAGTTCTGTGTTTGCTCTCAATCAAGTCGATGGTGATCGGCAGCTGCCCGCAATCATCTAGCTCTTCGTCTGCCGAGATGGTGACCGAGGCAAAAAGCCCCGACTCTTCGATATCCTGCTGGGTTTTTTCCAAATAATGGGGGTTGAAAGGGGTGCCGATACCCCAAAGGATTTTGCGGCAAATGAACCGAGGGTTGACGCCGCTGAGTCCTTTAATGGTTGTGGGACCGAAGACAACCGGAAGGCCTGTGTCGACGCGGAGCCTGACGGATATTGTTTTGTTGTCCTCGTCGGCGATTACCTCTCTGCTATGAATTCTGGCTAAAGGATACCCTTTCCAGGCAAGGATCTGCAGCAGGCGGGTTTCCGCCTCGAGAATTTGCTCCGGGTAAGCCGGGTGCCCCAAAGTAATTCCCAGATCTTGGATAGAAATGCAAAGAAGAGGGGAGTCGTTAAACAATTCTCTTTCGGGAAGCGGCAGGATTTCAAAGCTTTGGAAGGGATACACTTGTCCTGGATCGATAAGAACCCGGATGACATAAGGAGTTTGCTGAGTGTCGATTGTAAAGCTGATATCCGGCTTATAGTATCCCAGAGTCTGCATGGCCTTGACAAGGTTGGGAATATCGGCCTCAACCCGCCTGTTTAGGGCGGTTCTGGTTGCGGGGGGGTGCTTTTTTAAAGTCTCCAGCTGAGAGACAGACTTGAGCAAATCAATCAATTCTTTATTTGATATTCCTTCATATTCAATAATATATGGCGATTGCCGGGATTCGCTTGCCTGGCTTCGACGCTCCCATTCGGAGTCGTCTGAATGGTCCTTTGTCCAGGTTGTGTGCTCTTCCCGGGATTCGGCGAATACGCCGGCAAAAGAAACCGTAAAAATGAGTAAAAATAAGTATCTGGTCATGTCTTATATACAGTAGTTTACCCTTGGAAAGCATTGCTTTCAATTCAATGATTGAAAAAGTAAGCATTTCGGGGTTCATGGGGATTTTCTAATTATCTTAATAATTTTTTAACTATTTTAATATATTATCATCAAAAACAAAGAAATATTTAATGAATAAAATAGAAAATAATAATCTTTTATTTAAAAATAATGAGAATAGTTTAGTTACTAAATCAGAATCATTCATCGGGAAAACTGTTAGGTGGCTGAGAGGGACTGAGCAAGACAGCACGATCCTTTCGATCTTTAAAAAAGCTCTCACATTTCTTCTTTCTATGTTTTTGATGTGTTCGGTTTTTGGTTTGCCATTGTTTATTGCCGGTAAAACCGAGTGGAAAAGACAAAAATCTTCAGATGTTGTCAAGCTGGTTCATGGGACACAAGGCGTGCCTTATGGAATGACTCAAATAGATAAGGTAGATAAGATATTTCGTCAGCTTGAAAACGATCAACCTAGAGGCATTAAATTCAATCAAAATCATATCAAAGGAAGCGTAATAGGCGGGTACTGCTCGGCGATGTCATTAGATTTTGCCTCTCGATATTTGAGAATGAAAAAAAAGAATGAAATCACTGAAGGAACTCCACTGAAAATTTTAATTGGACAGATACAATCCTTCGATAGCCGATATGATTTTGGCCGAAGCGAAGTCAATCCAAAGTTTAGGAATCGTCAAGAAGCTTTCAATTGCATTGAAGTTGACCGCGCGCGGCATGGAGTCGATTTTTCTCTCGCGAAAGTGCAGTCTTTAGCCAATTTTCATTCCTTGAAAATTACTTCTGCATCTGAGGAGTTTACATACTTAAATTTGGATCATAAGAAAACCAAAGATAAACTAACCCAAGTTGTCAACAATCTAGAGTATGGTGTTCATTTATTGCGCGATTTACGTCCTCTGGATAATAACAAGCTCGAAGCTTGCGGCCACTCTATGGTTTTCATCAAAGAGGAGCAAGGGGTATTTTTCTATGATCCAAATACCGGTGTGGAATTGATTAACCGGAATGTCGTCTGTCGAATTCTCAATATTCTAGAAAGTAATTACAGATTTTTCAAAATTATGCAGTCTCGATTTTATAAGTTAGAGGCGCTCTATTGAAAAAAAATACAAGTCATGGTAGTTTTCAAGCCCTATGCTGACCGAAACACCATTTCAACGATTGTGCGAAGTGATACCGGGAGGAGTCAATTCTCCTGTGCGCAGCTGCAAGGGCCTTTTAGACGAAGCTTTTATTGTCGAAAGGGGTTTTGGCGATCAAATCGAAGACATCAATGGGAAAACGTTTATCGATTACTGCTGCAGCTGGGGAGCTTTGATCCACGGCCATGCCCATCCTGTCATTTTAGATGCTGTTCGAAAGAGGATGGAGAAAGGAACCTCGTTCGGCATATCGACTTTGATCGAAGAGCGGGCCGCGCGCGAAGTGGTGTCGCTTATGGAGTCGATCGATACTGTCCGTTTTGTCTCTTCGGGAACCGAGGCGGCAATGTCTGCCGTCAGGCTGGCTCGGGGCTATACCGGGCGCGGCAAGATCGTTAAATTTATCGGCAACTACCACGGCCATGCCGATTGTTTTCTTGTCAAAGCGGGATCGGGGGTGAGTTTTCTCGGCGAATCGTCCTCTGCAGGCGTTCCCGGGGAAAGCGTATCTCAAACCATTTGCATTCCCTACAACGATATCGAGGCTGCCGATAGGGCAATTACAGAAGATGCCGCTGCCGTGATATTAGAGCCTGTGGCAGCCAATATGGGAGTTATTCCGGCGGATCGGGAGTTTATGGCTTTTTTAAGGAAAAAAACGCTTGAGACGGGATCGCTTTTGATTTTCGATGAAGTCGTTACCGGATTTCGAGTGGGGCTAAAAGGAGCCCAGGCCCTCTATGGAGCTCAGGCCGATTTGACATGCCTTGGAAAAGTTGTCGGCGGCGGATTCAATGCGGCGGCTTTTGGAGGCAGAAGAAAGATCATGGATTGTCTGGCTCCTCTGGGTCCTGTCTATCAGGCCGGGACGCTGTCGGGAAATCCCGTGGCTATGGAAGCGGGACTTCAGGCGTTGCGTCTTCTTCAGATAGACGGTTTTTATGAAGAGCTGAAGAGAAAAACCGACATCATCACAAAACCTGTCGAAGAGGCGATTCAAAAACATAATCTTCCCGTCTGTCTTCAGCAAGCTGGATCAATGTTTTCGATTTTCTTTGGAAAGAAAAAAGTGGAAAATTTTTGCGACGCCGAAAGCTGCGACCGGGAGCAGTTTGTCCGCTTTTTTAGGCATTTGTTCTGCCGCGGCGTCTACATCCCTCCTTCTCCAATGGAAGCGTGGTTTGTCTCTTCAGTTCATACCGACGAACATCTCGAATATACACGCGATTGCGTGCTGTCTTTTTTGTTTGATTCTTAATGGACTCTTTGTTTATCCTTAATACATTCTGTTTATGCTGAGAGCGAAAAAAGAGAACAAACGCGGAGGACAATGATGATAGGAACACTTGCAACAACTGCCCCGATAATTCTTCCCTGGGTTGCCTGGGGTGTTGGACGAGCGACGAAAAGTTGGATAAACGCTAAGGGACCGGCAATGGTTTTCGACGCTGCTTATTACGAAAGCCAGGCTGCTGCAGGTAGTGTATTGGGATCTTTAGGCCGATTTGCCTGGAGCCCTATCTCTTTTTGGTTGGCCGGAGAAGCGGCAAATGCGGCTAGTCCTGCAATTACCGGTTTGGCAAGCGCCATAAATCTTGCCGCTCCCTGGGTGATCACCGCGGTCGGAAACTATTATTTCAAGCCGGTTCAACAAGGCCGATGGGTTAGCGACGATGAGTATCGAAAACTTCAGGTCATGCAAAACAATAAAGTCTTTAAGCTTGATATGGAGAACAATGATCGTATCGCTAGAGAAACCGTAGCTCAGCTGTTATAATTAAGAGAATTGCCTCTACCGAAATAAATGACGCTGTGATACATCATTTGTAGATGTCTTGTATACGTTTTATTGCTGTTTTTCTTTTGTTGTTCTCTGCCCTTGCCGCTGAGAAAGAGCCATTTATCGTCTTTGAAGGGTACTTGGATGCTGATCAGATCCATGAAGCGGAAAAAAAGCTTCCTCAAGGGAAAAAACAGCAGGTTGTTTTTATTATCAACTCCTCGTCCGGTGACATTCGACAGGTTCTGGACTTCGCAAGGAAAGTCTACGAGCTGAAACAAACAGAGGGACTTGAGGTCATCGTCTATATCGACGAGAATGCCGTAGGGCCGGCAGCGATCCTGCCGTTTTTATCTGATAAGCTCTACACTTCCATTTTCGTCACCTGGGGGGATATCCCTCTGGGATCGGAAGGGACTGTGCCGACAAATATTTTGAAAAGCCGAGCGGCGAGCCTGATTTCGGAAAAGAACCCTAAAACCGACTTGCTGACGATTATGGCCGAGGCGATGGCGGATAAAAACATTATGCTAGTTGACGACAATGGCTGGAAGCCCTATTCGCTGTCCAAGACGCCGGAGGTGCCCGTTGTCAGTCCGAAAGGGGAAAATCTGGTTGTTACCCACCGTCAATTGCGAAAGCTGAATCTTGTGACCAAGGCTATGCCGCTTGCCGAATTCAAGAGTTTGTATGCGCTTCCAAATGCCTTGAAAGTGGAGGCTGCCGAGTCGGCAGCGGTGATTCCGACAAACCAAAACTTGCTAGAGAGGCTGAAAGCGCATATTCATTACAGCGAAAAAGAGGAAAATGTTGTCGGCAGGATTTATGTCGGAGGGCACG
>CAWAPJ010000019.1:0-87712 GCA_963783885.1 Waddliaceae bacterium
AGATTTCAGGCTTGTTCTCTTTTCAAGCTCCTAACGAATTTTCATCATTTACAAACTTCGGTAAACAAAATAAAGTATTAAGGAAAAGATTTAGTCCTGATGAATTTGCAGATGGGGGGCATAGTGTATTCAGAAAAAATCAAATAACTGGTAAGACAGAAAAATATCAAACATATTGGCCCCAATCGAATCCAAGAAATCCAAATCCTTGGGAGGTAGGAGTACGGTTTGATGGTCCAAGTCATTATCACGAACATTTTAATAAAGTCACCAGAGAAGCGATAATGACTCCTCATATCCATGATCCTCATACTCCAGGGGGAATCAGATATCCATATAATTGGGAGATTCCTTAAATGTTAGATGATAAAGATTTAATTTTATGGTTACAAAATTGGTATTATGCCAATTGCGATGGAGACTGGGAACATGATCAAAACATTCTGATTACAACTATAGACAATCCTGGCTGGTCAATAGCAATTAAATTAGAAGGTACAATTTTAGATAATCATGGATTTTTTGAAAAATTTATAGATAGAACTGACACGGATTGGATTTATTGTAGTATCAAAGATAACCTTTTTAAAGGTTATTGTGGCCCTTTAAATATGCTGGAATTGATTCAAGTATTTAAAGGATTGGTTGAGAAGGCAAAGTAAAAGGACGAGTTAAAGATGAAAACAGGGCCGTGAAGGGGCCGTGCCGTGGTGTGACACGAACCTCATAAGCTTTAGCTCGTGAGGGAGCTGTATGGAAGATAGGGGAAGACCCCCTGATTCGGCTTTCAGGAGCAGAATCAAACCACCTTAAGCTGCGAAGGCAAATTGCCGCACATGGTGAGCGTTAAGGAAAAGGAGTGGAAATGACCATTTCAGGTGCATGTTAAGGAGATGAACGAAAGTGAACCACCGTCTGAAAATGTCGTAAGGCCCTTAGAAGTCGTCAAAACTGGAAGCATCACGGCAGCATCCAGGACTAAAGCTCAAGGGAAACCTGAGTACTGCTTGAGCGGCGGCCGGCATAGAGGTGGCATGAACTTAACATAGGCTTTCATATGGAACGTGTGAACTCGTCGTCGCAATGATAAGAGAGAAGCTCAAAGTGGAAGACCCATAAGAGCGAGAGTATCGATGTGCGGCACGGGGGCGGAACGACTCGTAGTAGTGATGAAGTTTCTGTAATGGAGATGGAGCGAAGGGGTCGTAAAGGGGGCCGATCCCTGCATTGTGAATCACTCATTTCTTGTAGTTCTTTTAAAGCTTTTTCCTGATTAATTTCATTGCCTTCCACAGCACGTCGAATTTCAAGAGGCATCCAGAAATCATACCAATTCTCAATGAGTTCTTGATCTTTTATCTCAGAAGCATACAATGCTCCTGCTAGTTGACCAACCAAGTTATAAAAATCTTTTGTATCTTCATCAATATACTGTTGTATTGAATCGATCATACTTTGCCAAAGGCGTTTTTGATGATCAGTCATTTTCATTTTACCTTCCTGTAGTTATAAGGGTTATAACTTTTGATCCTTCTGGAAAGGTTCCAGCCATCGGCGGGCTTGCTATATTTTTGCTTGGCGATCCGCCTGTTTTGCGATTTGATTTAGATAGACACAGTGAATGACCCCTTCACAATCTTCTTACTCAGTTAATGTTTTCATATATTCAGCAAAATCTTCCATTGAATGAAAATAATTTTCAGGACTAACCTTTAAATCTGCAGCTGTAAGGAAGAAAATTGCATTTAATATTATTTTTTTATCCCTATGATTTTCAAAATCCAGCATCATTTCATCATTTAATCTTTCCAACGATACTGCCCAGTCAGTGATTTCTTCTCTACTTATTTTCCCATTTATCAAATCAGAAATTTTAGCTTTTATCTCTTCAAGATTTATTTTCAAAATTACCATCTCCCTTGGTAACAACCATTACAATCGGCCTTGTTCTCTAATCGCGCCGTTTTTAGTCAAACATTTTCTCTTCTCCATAAAGAATTTTGAAAAAAGTCTCTTTTATCGCCATAACACACTCCCTTGGTTCTCTCCGGGATCTACTTTGGAGAGCGGTTTTCTCTGCTCTCGTCCCAATATATTTTTCGAAATAAATCAGGCCAGGCTATGTTGCGTGCGGAGTCTAAAGCTCCAAACAAGGCCGCGCCTTGACCTGATTCAAATCGGTATGTGTTTCTGGCTTAAAAATTAACTTCTCTCCACCATTTATTCTGGCTTCAAGCTCTGCTTTCCTCTTTTTTCGGCCTCTCACCCGGACTTGAAGGCCGAAAAAAGAGGAAAGCAGAGCGGGGTAAATTTAAGCTGCTACCGGTTCCTTTTTTATACTCTCTTCCTTGCTGTCTCCGTACCGGAAGGGTTCGCGTTTCAAAAGCATCGCATGCATGATGACAGCCAGCTTCCTGCCGAGGGCAACTGTCGCCTTTTTGAAGCCCTTTTTTCTTTGAAGTTTCAACGCCCATGCCTTAGGTTTACACCAACTTCTAGTTCGGCTTAGCATCACAACTGCCGACTCCACTAACAACGACCTGGTTTGTCTAGATCCGCACTTTGACACACGACCTAATCTTTGGGTCTCTCCTGAGGAGTACTGCCTTGGTGTTAGCCCCAAAAATGCAGCGACGTTCTTCGAGTTTTTGAAGCGGGTGTAATCACCAATCGCCACGAGATAGCTCAAGGACGTTAAAACCCCGATACCAGGAATTGTCATCAGCAGTTGGACATCGGCGTTGTCTCGAGCTATCGACGAGATCTGTTTCTCGAGGTTGGTTATTTGTTCGGTTAAACATTCATATCCCTTTAAAAGTGCTTCGATAGCTGCTTGTACGGAGCTTATTTGATCTTGGATGCACTCCCGAACCAGCTTGATAAACAACAACTTTCCGGTTGTAGAAACAGTTAGTCCATAAGCTTTTAAAAAACCGCGAATTGCATTTTTTAGCTTTGTGCGCTCTTGAACCAGGGTGCTCCTTGACTGAAGGAGAACGCCTGTATCGACAAGCTCTTGGTTTTTGACGAACACCTCTTTGTAAAAGCCTCCTCGCATGGCATTAGCTATTCCCCGCGCATCATTGGTATCTGTCTTGTTGATGTTCATGGACAGAATCGAGGACATATGTCTTGCATCCACGCATAGGACTGGGAGGCCGAGCTTTCTTAGCTCAGTAACCAACCAGTGGCTTAGGGAGCCTGTTTCAATCCCAATCTTATCGAGCTGAACCCCGGTTTTCAAAAGCTTCCGTTGGATTGATGAGGGGTCTGTTTTGGTATGTCCTTCATACACTACCTCTCCTTGGTGGTCTACGACACAAATAAAAGTCTCTTTCAAAGATACGTCTAATCCTACATAATGGTTCATGGCTGCTTCTCCTTTTTGGTTTTGGCCTTCGAGGCCGTGTTATTCCAATGGAGAGTTTATATAAACTACTCCGCGGCGTTTTGCCAGAGAAGCAGCCTTTCGTTTAACTAAGCAGCGCGATTACAATATGTTGCGTAAGTTCTAATTAGAGGAGATTCTTAGCCCTCTTTTCGTCCAATTCCTTTTTTCTTAGGCCATATATCCTACTGGCATCCCGGTTGCAGTCATCATATTCAAAATAAATCCTTTTAATTGGAGCTCATTGCTCTGGGCATTTTCTGAACGGCTAAACAATGTATCCCCAAAAATGCCCTTAAGTCGGCTCATCGCCGTCTCCGCAATTGACCTCATATGATAGCCTATAAGCTTTTTCCAAATCTTCCTAGCCAGCGAATCTCCTCCAAGACCATGTATGACTCTGATGGCATCGTCTCGTTTTTGCATATGCTCTCGCGACTCGGTATCTAAAACCGCATTTTTCCCTCGGCGGTATACAAGGCATGATTCCTAGCTTGTGTACAAGGCGATAGACCTCTTCAGTATCATATGCTCCATCCACAGCGATTTTGCGGATGCTTTTTGGAGCTTCCTCGATCAACTCTGGAAATATTTTGCAGTCAGCCTCTTCAAGTTCTGTCGCTTTACCGACAATGACTTCATTTGTATCAGGGCATACGCCTACATGAAATTTCTTCCATCGCCTTCTCTTAGATTTCCCGTGCATGCGAGTGTGCCACTCGCCTTCTCCATAGACTTTGAATCCTGTGGAATCGATTACAAGATGCTGGGGGCTGCTACCTGGAGCCAGGTTTGTTGGAAGCGTGAGATTGCGACCTCTTCTACAAATTCTTGTATAATCAGGAACGGGAAGATCTAGTCGCATGAGGGTAAACAGGGAGCGTAGAAAACCCTCAGTCTGTCGATAGGGTAGGGTGAATACGATCTTGATTATCATTGCACAGAGGATAGCTTGGTCTGAGTAGGTATTGGGTCTATCTTTTAAAAATTCCGGACGTTTTGCAAGCCAAGACTCAATAGCATCCTCGGAGACCCAAATAGTAAGACTTCCTCTTTTTTTCAGGCTTGTGTTATACTTAGACCAGTTACCAACTCGGTAATTTTTCATCTTAGACTCCTTTGGTTGTAGCGACTAAGGAGTCTATTTTATTTTTTATTGATAATCAATGATTTATTCAAAATTTTTTGAAGAGTCTTAGAAAATGTTTGACTAAAAACGGCGCGATTAGAGAACAAGGCCCTGAAATTTCATTCTTTCTCAACTCTTTTTCCCCTCCCTAAATGTCTTAATATGCCGTGTCATTTAAGCTCTCCAATTTTTCTAACCTTTCTAATCTAAACTGTACATTTTTTAAAAGATTTATTACACATAGTTTTTTATCGTAATTCTTGTTAAAATATATAGACACAATGCAAAGGAGCTTATTAATGTCATTAACACTTCAAGTTGGTCAACAATACACACTTAACGGGAGTGATATGGCCCAGCAAAAAATTAAATATAATAATTGCTCAGATCGGCCAGAATATGCCGATTCTTTCTTTACGGTAATTTATTGTCCTGGAACAAAAGACATTGAGACAAAGTGGATAGTCACCCGCCATAGATCTAGCTAATTTTAATTTGTAAAAAGTCATCATATGAACACTTCATTAGAACCCAAGTACAGTCAATTGCACGACTACATCAGTCAGGTTAAAGGATTTTCGTGTAAAGAGGGTTTGCCCAAAATTACTCAGAAATTAGTAGCTGAAAGGATTGGTATTAATAGTAAAACCCTTTCCCGTTTTCTGAATCTCCATACAAGAAGCCCTGCCAAGATATTGAAGAATTTTATTAAAAAATACCCGGCTGAATATCGCAAATGGCCTAAAGGGGCAGATAAAATTTACAGATTATTGCAAAAAAATGATGTTTTGTATTTTTTATGCCTCAATACTATTATCCCCCCTCTGATTTTAATAGTTCAGAAACCAAAAGCCGATCCGGTTAGGCTTGTGTACCATTCTGAGACGAAAGCACTGCAATTTACAAGACAGCCAATAGCACCTGTTGTGATTTCCTACAGAGGACATGCGACAGACAAAGACGCGTTTGGGATGCTCTATGATCATATGACAATACAGAACTCAACGAGGCATCCTACAATGTCATCAATATCCGCTAACCGTGTTACCGTTGTGGAAAAATTATTTAGAGCTGTTTTAACTCCGCATAATGCAGCCTTCCCTTTTGGAGGAAAAAATATTCCTCCAACCATAAATAGAAGTTATGATGGAGGACTTCTGGTCATACCCGGAAGGGTGAGAAAAGTAGAAAATGAGCCGGATAGGCAAGCCCATGAGTATAAAATTATTCGAGACGCCCTCAATCGTGGACAACCGATGATTGGCATCTGTGCTGGTGCATGGCGAGTTTGGGAGCAATCTTTAATTTGGTCAAGATATCCTGATTTAGTTGCGGCTGATCCGAGCAAACTTTTTCGATTTCATGATCAATTAAATACTCTTGCTGATGCTAAAGACCACAGCTACTCAAGAATGTTGAATTTGGATAAATCAGGTGCAAAAGTTATCTTTAACGTACAAGTTCATAATATAGAGATTGCTAGAAACTCCTTATTAGAGAGTGCGATGGTTTCCAAACATTGCAAGCTTCCAAATACACTCACAGTCAATAGCGTTCATTGGAAGGCAGTAAATGAAAGACAAGCGCCTTTAAATATGAGGATAAGCGCACATTCAATACAAAATCCAAGCATTCTTCGAAAAAACAGACATGGAAATGTTATGGGACCACAAGAGGGTTCAGCAGAAGCTTTTGAAAACGTCAAAGGAGCCCCTATTATGGGTACCCAGTGGCACCCTGAAGGTTATAATCAAAATGATCCTTCTAAATTGAACAGTCATTTTCATATTAATTTGCTAAAATATATGACACTCGCCGGAGATGCTTATGCAGCAAAACGAAAATGCTTAAGGGAGTTAAAGAACTTTTTTTCAAGGAAAACATGATGGTCTATTTATCAAGTGCAACAAATTGGTTATATAATCAAGCAACACTTCCTAAAGAGCTTGTCTAAAAAGAGATAGCTTATCAGCTAGAGCCAATTCTTAAAACAGCAGCTCATGTCGCTACTATACAGACTCTTATGTATTGTCATCAATCGATTAGCGATGAAGAGTAACGACCCGTTACTTGCCAAACTGTGCCATCAGTGTGCCATAGTGAATGATGCAGACATTGGAAGCATAGAAACTAATCATTCGGTAGGTTTTGTGGAGAGGGCTTGATAGTAATTAAGTAGATGGTGATAATAACTGTGCTTTTTTTATCCACTACTTTGATTTTTGAATTTTCTGATTTCATCTTGGTGCATAACGACCCAATCTGCGATATCGATAGGTAGGTAAACCCGTTTTTTTTCTTCTTTTTTGGTACCTGTTGGTCTTCCTGCACCAGGTCTTTTACCGCCTCTTCCTTTAGTTTTTGACTCAACTAATGGGTTTAGATTGCCGTTTAGTCTTTGTTTGATGAATTCTTCCAAGTACTTTGGATAATCATAGATAACTTCCTGAGGGGTTTCACCAGAACATTCGATGGGATAATTGATATGTGAGAAAATCCATGCTTCAACACTTTCATCGTAGACGGGCGTAATTTGTCCAACTTCATCGAGGGCTATCTTAAGTTGTTCTTTTATTTCTTTCTTGGTGGCCATTTTAAGCCTCTTTCCTTACAAAGGTTTTCTGTTTTCTTCACGCTATGGGCCACGACCTCGATTTTTGTTCTTTTGCCATGTGCAATTTTGATTGCACACAAGAAGTGGCTATTTTCATCATAGAGGTTCCAGTCAATAGAACCCTTTTCAAGAGACCAACCTAGTCTTTTGATGTACTGATATATTCTTTTTCAGATAGAGGTTTGTAGGGCATAGGTCTGGTTTCTATTCTGTTGATATCTTTATTTTAGATTATTTGGGATAAATAATCAATAGGTCTTTGGCAAGGGTTACTATAATATGTTATAATATGTTATATTTTTATTTTAGGAGTTGTAATGAACACCGAATATGGTAGCCAGGAACGAGGTGATCTACATGTTTTGGATATACTCAATGAGATGCGTCGGGAGAGTCTAGAAAGCGGATTTATTATTGCCTTAATGGAGAATTGTCAGCATTACGAAGGAATTCGTGATCTTATGGAAATGTGGATGGAGGAGAGCGATGTTGAAGAAAGGGACAATATTGTAGCTGACTTGCAAGAGGTTCTTGATGATATAAAAAACCTTCCTAATGAACCAACCGAAAGACCTTATTTACACTATGAAGATCTTGAATCCATAAAACAAGATATCGTCGAGTTCAAAAATCGACTTCGAGAAGAGGTTGACCGTCAAGGGGGAATAAGCGAACTTGCCAAAAGAACGGGTATTCCTCAGCCTTCTCTCAGTCGATTTTTCAGTTCATCTTCTATGCCAAGACGCACAACCTTATATAAAATTGCTAAAGCTCTAAATCTTCCTGAATCAGCTGTGGGATTTAAGTGGAGTCAATAATACTTCGTATTGGAATTTTTCTTTTTATGCATCTTATTTCAAGAGTGGGGCAAGCTGGACTTGAACCAGCGACCAACGGGTTATGAGGGCGGGGGAATGCCTCATTAGCCATTACCAACCGACTACAATCAGACACAGTATAAGAGAGATACGCTTAAATTTCTATTGGTTATTGATGGATGGTGCTGGTGCAGGTGGTGCAGTTTTGCACCATTTTTGCATCGCTCGCACCAAACAAAGACTGAAGAAACAGGATAGTCTGCTCCATCAATACTGTCTTCTTAATCATAAGCTCTTTATTGGCTGTGGAGGGTACATGATTTTTGAAATGGCGTTTGCTAGGTCAGATATAATAATATCAATTTTTGGAGCTGGATGAGGTCTTTTTTGCTTGGTCCAAAAATAAGGGTTTTCTAATTCATCTATACATATTTTTTCGGCAACTTCACCCGTAAGGCGGGCCAAGTGCGTAACCAATAATAAGACATTGAGGTAGGCTTGGGACCGATCTATGTTGAAAGGTTTTATGTGCGATAGTAACCCGTCACGATTAACCCATTGACGCACGATCCTTTTATGGTCTTCTTTACTCAAAACGCTTCTTCCAAGAAAGTGTAGTTGGCGATTAAGGAGCCGGGGCTTGAATTGTGCAAAAACAGCTGGGAACAAGGTCATTTAATCCTAATTTTGAGAGATGTTGGAATAAATTTTTACCGTTTTTCATGAGATTAGAACTGTTTCAAGATATTGGCTAAATTTTTATATATTTGTGATGTTTTAGGAAATTGATCAGGCATTTTTCTAATTTGTCGAGCAGCTTTTTCTAAGGTTTTTAAAACCATCGGAATAGCTGTTTCAGGAATTTTTTTTACTTTTGTTCCTCGATAATTGGATATTATAGCAGATATTGCTTTCGGCAATCGTTTTTTATCGACCGTTCTATCTCTTAACAAATAGGGGAGGCTCCAACTTTTAGGATCATTAGGATTACCTGCATAGGCAAAACAATCTGCAGGTAATTGATATTTTGGGTGTAAAAGTTCGTCACTTGAAAGAAAGTTGATAGGTCTTTCTTCGGAATCTTGCGGAGTAGGACGATATATTCCATGTACACTTAATAGCCAAAGATCTTCAGGGAAATTTGAATCGAGGAAGACGTCAACTCTTTCGGTCACTTTCCCTTCTTTTAAATCGATAGCATATAGACGATAACCATCACTAACAGCAACTTTATTGACATTGAGTTTTTCGGAATATCGGTTCACCTGTAAAAGGGCTTTCTTCATATTAGTATCATTTTGGAAACTTCCGGGATATTTCGTTTCAACAAGCAAACGTTTAATACCAATATCAGTTAGTACAATATCGCATCGACCTGATTGATAATCCACATTAGCAAGAGGCCAATCTAAGACGATTGTAAATAAGTCTTCAAGAATTGATTCAGTGATTTTTTCAGCTCCTCCATTTCTTAATTCCATTTGAGCGAGTCTCTGTTTTCGTCTTGATAGAAATTGTGGCCATTCTTTATTTGCACGTTCAAGTAGTTTTTTCTTGTTTGAAAGATAATTATCCATAGCTTACCTTTTTAGTTTTAAACATTATATATCATCTTTGGTTTATTATGAATTCACAAACTTAATTTTAATAAACTTAGTTTGAAATATTTTTTTTAGAAAAATGTCAGAGAATCTGATTTCAAATTTCTACTTTCAAGAATGGGGCAAGCAGGACTCGAACCTGCGACCTACGGATTATGAGGGCGGGGGAATACCGACCAACCGTTACCATCCAACCGCTATGAGTATAATGATAAAAGAGTTAAGAATTGATTGCTATTGGTTTTTGTGGGTTGATGATGGTGGAATTGGTGCACCGTTGCACCGCCAGTGCACCATGCAGAGGCTTTTGCTTCTATTTTATTTATGCTGGGACGCCTAAACGAATGGACATAGCACTTTCTGAAACACCAAATTTATCTGCTAGAGCTTTCACGGTAGAGTCGCGAGATAATGCCGAATTAACAAGATGAAATGGCATCAGTATATCGGCTGCAGACTTGTTAGCCTCTACTTCCATCTTGTTACTTAGGCCACTTCTATACAGGGCGTCATCGGTTATTCCATCACCAATTAAATCTGAGTGAAGTATGAAATGCGCTATTTCATGTGCTATGGTAAATCTTTGTCGCCTAGGTACGTCAGCAGAGTTTACAAATATGGCGAATCCTGATGAGCCCCCCCGGTTTTGATCGTGAATGATTCTTCCTGCCACATTGACAGCTTCCTTACTCCTGTAAACTGAAATACCCAATTCTCTAGCAATCGCGATGATATCAACAGGAGCCTTGTTCTGATGTTTTCGAATTTTTGAAATTATTCTATCAAGTCGATTCATAGGGATCCTTTTCCATTAAATCCGTTTCAGAAAGAATCTGAAAGGTGCGATTGGTCAGTAGCATCATTTGTAGGCTCTTCCATTTTCTGATCAAATATCAACTGAGAAATTACATTTTTTCCCTGCTTTTCGAGCCATGCTTTCACTATAGTAGGTATCTTATCATTGATCACACTATCAGCTCGTTCTACCGCAGCCCGTTTAAGTTCTGTGTACCCCCAGAGCGCAAGGGCCCCTAATCCAAGCGCAATCAAAGTTAAATAAATCTGAATTAAGGAGAAATGGTTTCCTTGACTGGCAAGAAAGTGGCTTAAAGCGTCAGTATTGTCGATGAAAGCTGGAGTGCATTTGGCAATGGGCACCGCAAACCTCCACCAAAATACTGCCATAAAGACAATATTTACTAAGCTAAGGATGATTAATGACTTTTTCATATGCCTCTGAAATTATAAAAAAAGTATATTAGTAACCTATAAAAAAATCAATCACAATATTTTAAAGATTAGATATTTGTGTCCTATAATCAGAACATTTTTAATCTTGATAATTGAAATCGGAGGCTTAAGGTAAAGTATATAACTTTCATTAATTTAGAGTGATATCGATATATTCACTCTGATGATAAATGCAATGCAAATCAGAATGTTTTACACGAAATTGACTTCGTTTTTTAATTTTTGATTTACCCTGAATAAGTCCCTCCCATTTAATTCCTGGATCAAGTAAATGTAACCTGATGAGACTGCTCGGAAGAAAGATAAAAAATCGTCTTCTCACATTAAAAGAATTCTTGGTCCAAATGCATATTGGGGTGGGGGATTCCTAAAAATGGAAGGAATATAGGCAGCTTGAGCATGTTTTCGGTTCCAGTGTTGCATAATTTTTGGTAAAATGCCATATAGCTGCTATTTCTTCATTCTCTGAAACTAGAGCAATTCCACCTTCAATACGTCATCAATTTTTCCTTTAATTTCATCGTATCCAATTAATACTAACTTTAAACCGGTATTGCTATGAAAGTTTTTTTTACAAGAATAATTACCTCCAAAATTTATCCTGTCTTTTTTCCCTCTTTTGTCAGCATAACCAAACTTACCAAGAAAAGTTTTTATTCCATTCTCAACATACAATCCTCCAGATGGTTCAGGAGTAAAAAGGGTAATCAGGTTGACTTGGGTCTATAATTTTCAAAATCATAAACACCATATTGTTTTATATTCCCTCCCTCCTATCCCCCCATCCCCCCCTATCTCTTCCTGCCCCCCCTCCCTACCCTCTCCCCCCCCCCCCCCCCCCCCCCCATCCACCCCCAATCCCTCCCCCCCCCCCCCTCCCCCCTCCCCCCCCCTGTCCCCCTCCTCCCACTTCCCCCCCCGCCTCCCCCCCCCTTTCCCATCCCAAAAGATCTGGTTCTGAATAACTGTTCGGCAAAATTCCAAGTTCAGCTTCTAAAGTGTATCCACCACCATTTCTAGCTAAATATGGTGTAATACTTCCATCAGATTTTATCATTTTGGAAGAAATCCAATGTTTCTCATATATATTTGTTAATTTCTCTACTAACAACTGTTTTGTATCAGAATTAGCTTTGTAATCTGGTGGAATTTCCAAAAAAACACCGAGAGATGCCCAATCATTATTCTTATAAATCTCGTTTAGAGAGGACTTGAAGTTGAGGATGCATATCCCAGAATATCCCAGAATCTGTTATCCCTAAAAAAAGAACACGACCATCATCTCTAACTCTTAAAACTTCAGAAGGAGATTTACGACACCCATTAAGAAAGCCTGACATTCTGACTTCTGGATACTTGGATACGAATATAAGTTGAGCATTCGGTGCAAGATATTTACCATCTTCATATTATCCAAAAAAAATTGATTTTTGCTTTCAGACGATCCCTTTTACTTCCTGACTGCGGAGAAGGGTCTGTAACAATCTCATGATAAGGAATAATGTTTAATGCACAAAAATCCCCTCCAAGATATATTTGATTTTTAGAATTATCGTTAGGCGATAATTTTTTAGCATAAAACAGCCTTGCACCATGCGAACGCATTAGTTCCATTAATTGTGAAATTGAATTCATTCATTTCCTAAATTTCTATTTCAATATTGCTTTTATTAGATTCTAACCAGTGACCAATTAAAACAACTAATTCATTGAGAGGGATTCGGTTTTTTCCGGTAATAGCACATTCCCAAACTATAACTACTCCGCCACCCTTTTTGAAATAATTCCTTCTGCTTTCTACGATCGTTTTTCTCATTTCCAAGAATTTTATTTTTCCAAAATCCTTCTCTACATTTTTGGCCACTTAAAATAATTGCATTTATGATGGTGCCAAAAACAACCATGTACAAACAAAACAGCTTTGTACTTAGGAAATACTAAATCAGGTTTGCCGGGCATTTTGCGATTATTGATTGTATAACGATATCCCTGTTTATGTAGCGCTTTCCTAAGAGTAATTTCAGGCTTTGTACCATAGCTCTTTATTGCGGTCATATTTCTGCTTCGCGTTATAGAATCGTGAACATCTGCCAAATCAATCCCTCTTCTGTTAACTTTAGTTTACAAAAAACTTTAATAACAAATATAAATAACTATATGTTAGTAACATAACCTATATTTATTAAATTTTCAAGCGTATAATAATTTTTAGAAATTCTTTCGAAAATGTACTAGAAATACTTTATAATGGGTTTTGGAATAATCAATAACGTCTAACATATGAAAATACTTGCACACTGGATCAGAATAGCAGGGAAATTGCATAAAGAAATTATTTGATAAAAAATCGTGCCCGTGCCCGCATCCTATTCCCCATAAGTCTAATTGTCTGGAAGTATTGTAAAATATTTTAACGCCCGCTCGCTAAAGCTCGCTCAAGACGCGGAGACACAGAGATATCTCCGAGCCTCTGCGTTTTGAGCGAGCTTTATCGAGCGAGCGTTGAATTATCGCTGAATGTTTCAAAATTTAATGAAATAGGATGATCTAAATATTTTTGAAAAACTTATGGGGAATAGCATGCGGACGCGGGCACGGGCACGATTTTTTATCAAATAATTTCTTCATGCAATTTCCTTGATCAGAATAGGGGTTCAAGCTTCTTAATTCTAATACATGATAAAAGAATCGGTCGATATTAATAACTTACAAGTTCTAATGATAAACCAACCTTAAATTACACATGATTTGTAAGTGAAGTGATATGAGGAAGCATTAATCTGGCAACTTCCTTAAATACGGGAACCGCAACTGAATTTCCGAATTGCTTATATGCTTGGGTGTCAGAAACAGGTATTTGAAAAGAGTCCTCATATCCCATTAATCTGGCACATTCCCTAGGGGTTAGACGCCTTGGATTTTGCTTAACACCTCTAGATATGAGAATTTCAGAACCATCTTTGTAGTATCTTGCTGATAATGTCCTAGAAACATCATTACCTGTCACCAAACCAAAACCGAAGCCATTTCCTTTTGCCCTATGTTTAGCTGCATAATTCTGTAGATACCTCCACAACTTGTCTGTTAAAATGTATTTTTTATTTACTTCAGCTAATTCACCAAACGTATAAGGACTTTCAGGCAATTCCGAACCGTTTTCTGGATGAAGAATATCGCTCAATTTATGCTGTCCCTTTTCAGGTAATTGTATCTTATCCCATGAAAAAGGAACTTCTTTGCAAAATCCGACTATAACAACTCGTTCTCTATGCTGAGGAAGATAGTGCTGAGCGTCAATCACCTTATGCCAAACGAAGTAACCTAATTCGTTTTGCAAGGTATTCATTATTATCTTAAAAGTCTTACCTTTATCATGGCTTTGTAAATTTTTTACATTTTCCAACATGAATGCTGAGGGTCTTTTGTCTTTAATTATACGAGCAACGTCAAAAAAAAGGGTTCCCTGTGCATCACAAGCAAAACCATGTTGAACTCCTAACGATTTTTTTTTGGAAACACCTGCTATTGAGAATGGTTGACATGGAAATCCAGCTAGTAACACATCATGATTTGGAATTTATTTGTTGAAATCTGAGTTATGTCCCCCGCAATTTCATGTTTATCCTTAAAATTCGCAGTATAAGTTTTCTGAGCATAAGGATTCCACTCCGATGTAAAAACGCATTCTCCCCCCGATTCTTCGAAACCAATTCGAATACCACCAATTCCAGCAAACAAATCGATAAATTTAAAAAAGGAACTATCCTGAGGTTTGTCTTTATTTCCAAGCATTTTTTTCATTGTATCTAATGCAATAGTCTTTGGAACTAACTCCAATTTTCCCCACCAATAGAGATGAAATGGAGTATAATTCAATTTTAGCGTAAGTTACACAAACTTAAGATCTAGCGCTTTTTAGGTGCTGAAAACTCATTCAACTCAAAGTAAAACCCTAGGGAATTTATTCTGTCATAATGTCATTTCAAATATAAACTTTCAACAACTTCTTTTACCAATAAAATTTTACACTCTAAGCTGAAAAATTAGAGAAGGCAGCATATAAGAGTAAAAATTTGTTTCCATCTCGACTTGAGACAATTACATCATAGGAGAAATCAACAAGGGCTTATGTAGTCATATTTCTGGATGCAACTTTCTCCAAAACAAACCCATTTTTAGAACACTCCTTGCAGTTTTTTCAACATAATGAGATTTTGGTAAATCGACTTTTGCAAGGATCGTTCATATTTCAAGACTTTTTCTGTGTTATCCGCCGAAGGGACCATACCCAGCATATATAAGAGTTTATTTGACTCGTCGTTCGTCTGCTTTTGCTTAGATAAATTTTTAATATCGTCTTCAAAAGATCGATTTTGCTCAGAGAAGAGCTCGATCAGCTTAGCGGAAATTTTCTTTGTTTCAGAATAGCCATATTTTTTCAATAGTTTCTTAAGCTCCTCAAAAGTTAGATCGTATGAACGGTACAACCACTCTTTTTCCTCTTTGGTTAGGGAACTAATAGATTTAGCGATCATATAGAAGTCATCAGCAATATCGCTTTCAATATCATCCCCGCACCATTCCGGCTTATCAAAATGAACCTCTCCTTTAGCGAGGCACTCAAGATAGGATGTATTCCACTTCATGATTCTTTGTTTCTCTCGGATTTCATTATCAATTTTTTCATTGTTTGGTCGACTATAAGAGTAAAACTCATTTAGCAATGACTCTACGGCTCGCGCTATACTGCCAGTCTCAAACCTAATTGTACGGCGCAATCTCCAGAAATCCGCCGCAATTTTTTCGACAAGCAAGCTTTCCATCTGATTGCACGGAAGTAGGCAGTCAACTAGATTATTCAAAATACTTTGATATTCATCTTCACTCTCGTTTTCAATATCTGAAGACACAATCAAATCTTTTGTAAAAATACCATGTTTGATGGCGTTTTTAGACACTATTTCCTTTCCACTTGTCGTTTTTGGACCCGTGGCAAGTTGAGCATTTTGCTTATTTGCGATTATTTGTTTTTCCGTAGACATATTTCTTCTCCTGTTTTTAACGGTTTATTGACTGTAAAAAATTCTAAATCCCTACACTTGCAAAGGTCCAAAAGGTTCGAAAGTCGAGTTTTGGACCTTTTGAACCCTCTGCTTTCTTCACTCTTCAAAAACTTTTGGATGAACCCAGTATTTTTGAGAGGGTCTTCCATTTGTTCTTACCATTGCACACCCCAAATATCCTTTTCAACGAGATAATCAAGCACTTCCTCCACCTCATCCGATGTAGTCAAACCACTCCAGTGATGCCCATAGTAAACATCTCGAACAGAAAACGGCTCCACAATGTCTCCGTTCTTGATATGCCGAAGCAGCTCCATCGCAGCCTTTGGAATAGCGTTAGCGCCGCTACCATAAACACGGAGCGCATGACTCTCGAGATACTCAACCCACAACAAACTGGATTGCAGAGAGTCCAACGTGATTACCTCGGGATAATTCCCTGAAGTTGCCGATTTTAAATGTTCGTGAATCAAGCATAATGCCGGCAAAAGTTTTTTGTACTTTGCAAAATGCGCTTCCAAATGGTTTGGCAACGATCCCGCGCGAAGTCGCAATTCAAGGGCTTTTTGCCACTCATCAAATTCTTTTTGGGCCTCCTCTGTGAAATTTAAGATAATAGGATTATTCTCATCGTCAAATGCTAACTTATCGAGATGTTCGAAGATGCGAATCACTTCCGCTTCCTCTGTCTTTATATTTATTCCATCAACAAGCTCCCAATCCGATTTCACATCGGGCCAAACCATCATTGAAAAGCGTTGAAGAAATCCATCATCACCGACACCTCCCTTTATTGTTGAACGCACATATTGCGATAGCGGGCCCGGTTGGATACTTCCAAAGATTGATAGAAACAGGGATGGGACGTGTAAAGATCCTCTGCCGATGCGATCCACATCGAAATCTTTTTTACCGCTCCAGCTTTCGAGAAAAAACTGACGATCGTTTTCACGCCCATTTTTTTCGAAGCTGCGCAACCATCCCGAAAGTTCATCGCGATAGAGCAAAATTCCTTGTGGATTTTCGATCAGAATTTCCCCCAATTTCTCGACCGTGGGGTCATCTGTTTTATACCTTTTTCGCTTTGGTTCTTCGGGAGGTTCCTCGCATGGAAATTCTAAAGGGAGTTTAGTTTCGTCCCCTAATGACTCTTTAAAAGATTTTTTATAAACTTCTTCTGCCCCCTTCTTTCTAATTTTCCATGCATCCAGCTTAACTTTATGCGCCTTCGATTCAGACTCGAATTTCTTAAGCGCATTGCATGCCAGTGTTGTTAGCGGCTTGATTGTTGCCTCCATCGCCGGGACTTTTCATAACAGAAGGTCGTCCAATAAGCATCCCCCATAGGTTCGAAAATTCAATCCAACCTGAATTTGGGCGAAGTTCAAGAGCCCTTTTTCTACCGATGAGACTTCCTGTATAAACGATAAAGGGGACCGCCAGAAAATCGATTGGAATTTGCATTTGATCCGCAATTCCCTGCATCCAAATTGTGATCATCTTTGGCAGAGTATGTGCAGGGCATGGCAACACTTCACTTAAAACCTCTTCTATTGGTTCAGGTTCGCTGTCAAACAAGACTGGACATGGTGAAATGCTAGCAAAGTAGTCTTCTGCCGATATACTGCTTTTGGAAACAGTTATTTCGAATGCTCCCTTCAAGATAATCGCAATAAGGTTCATCTAATGGAGCGAATCCATCCCAATCGGGTGCGCAAGAAGACTGCTCCTTTAACCAATCGACAAAATCGCCTCCCTTTTTATTTACTGGAAGCTCACAAACCATTACCTCTGCTTGCGGACATGCCTTTTTTACCTCGTCGTAAACAATCTGCATGTATTTTTTTCCGGGATCATCGTTATCGGGCACAAGAATGAACTTTTTTACATGGCGGTAACCGGCAAGGATCGCCCAATCTGCCAAATGCCCTTGACTCGACCCCATCATGGAAGTGATTGCCGGAAGCCCGAGATAGTGCGCAGCTTGTGCGCATTTTTCCCCTTCAAAAATATAGACAAACCCTTCAAAATGGTTCTTAGGAAGTGAATCTATTCCAAATATGGGCGAGGGAGTTGGCGCTCCCTCAACCCAGCTACCATCTTCACCAATGCTGATATTGATGAAAGCGTTTCTTTTTTCCATCCTCATCATACCTTGCAACAATTGCAATAGGTTTTTTATCTGAATCCAAATAGGTCCAATAATAGCTTAAATTTTTTCGAGGAATGATTGACGGTAAATCTTTCATGCGACCCTCCATTCATTCCCTAGTTTTTCTAACGCTTCAAGAAAGGAGAGATCATACTTCTTCTGTATGTAGGTGATGATGTCGCCACCCTTTTCCCCACATGAAAAACAGGTGAACGCTCCACTCTCGCAATTCACCTTAAATGATCCTGCCGAACCATCATCATGAAAAGGGCAAAGGCCAGCAACGGCCCATTGCCCTGATTTATAACCGAATCTCCCGAGGTCTTGCTCTTGCAAGTAAAAATCATAAGGAGAAATCCATCCCTTGATTTTTGCGGCATCCAAATTCCGTTTGAATGATTTCATTGATCACCTCCTTGATTGGATTCGATCCATTGCTCGAATAAATCTCTCCGAAGGTAGAGGCGCTTGCCGATTTTTCTCACGGCCTTTTCCAAGCCGTTGCGATGACGCATCAGCAGGTAATGTCGAATTTGCCCCAATGTAAAAGGGTAGCAATCGCTCTCGGCGATTTGTGTTGTTGTAAGGTACTGAACTTGTTCCATTCGTAACTCCTGTTGTTGTTTAAAAAGGAATTACGCCCATTATTGCGGAATAGGGCCGTTTATCACGGGCACGCTATGAGGAAGTTTTATCTCTCTGAAAATCAGTCGAAAAAGAATTATCGAATATCTTTACCAAAGTGATGTGGATAGGAAAGAAACGTCAAAAATGTGATTTCTCCAAGCTCAGAAGTGAGCTTCGCATTTTGAATAGCGGTGTTAAGGGGCTTTCGTAAGTCAGGAAGAGGTGTCTGTAAAATCGTTTTCCTTGGTCTCTTCGATGGAATTTTGCTACGGCTTGTAGAAATCTAGCGACCCGATTTCCAATTCTAACTGGATGATGGACCAAAAAAACTTGGCGCAAGCAACTCTGGATACTCCTTGTCATAAATAATTGCATCAATCCCGAGCCTATGGACACTTTCAAGAGAACGTGGCCATCTGATTCGAGATGAAGAAATACAGAGCCATATCAATGCGAGAGCTTCACCTGCATGATGTCTTGCGTTTGTACGTCCAAAAGCGCATTGATACGCTAATTCTTTGATAATTGATCCTGCAACTTTATGGAAATCGGCAAAACTTGCGGACGAATCTCTTTCCATTGTGGTTCTCGCAGAAGATCTGATCTTTTTTAGGGAAAATATGCTCGATAAAGCAACTTCTACCTGACAGCGGTAATCCACTTAAAAAATGCAAAAATGATTTTAAAGCCGTTTTTGTTTTTTTGTTCCCCACCCATTCTCTTCGACTATATGGGAAAATCTGATCACATAATCGATTAACACATTCTTTTTCCTTAGGTTTTTGGAGGTCATTATCATCAAATTAGCTATATGTCCCGTTCTCTCTAATATGATCTATCCACGCAAAATAATTATCGTTTGCATTCACTTTTCGCTGTTTGTGAGAGAGGGGGTTCCGCATACAACCATCTCTCGACTCATTTGCTTCAAAGTTCTTGTTTCTCCATGCATCCAAAAAAGAGCCTCTTTGCTTTTCCAGCTTTCTTCGGAGACCTGTTCGAAGTCAGGGTTATCTTGCCGAAACCTGCATCCATATTTCCTTAACTTTGGCAATATCCGCAATTAGCTCTTCAATAATCCCTCTTAGCTTTGAACAATCCTTACTCATGGTCTCTCCTCTGTGAGATCCTTTTTTCGATTGCTTCGCCAATAAATCGTGTGGCATCCGCTTCCAGGTGGGAATAGTGATCGGTCATGCGGGAAGAGGAGTGGCCAAGTTGGGCACGAAGCTGTATGCCTGATGCTCCAATTTCGCCGCCGATGGAACAAAAGTTGTGGCGCAAGCCGTGGAAAACAAAGTCTTTGATGCCGGCGTCTTGGAGAGCTCTATTCCACGCTTTTTTGATGTCGATTTGCCAAAGGCTGTTTTTGAGCGAAGACTAGAGGCTTTTGCATGGGTCGCGAATCATTTAAATAATTTTTGAGCTCTTTGATGACTGAATCGACAAGCCCAATGCTTCGGGGTTTGCCGTTTTTGGAGTCTTTAATGTGGGCGAGTCGCTTGTCAAAATCGATGCAATCCCAAGTTAGTGAAAGATTTCTCCTTTGCGCGCGCCTGTCGTCATCGCCATGAGAGTGATGGCATAGAGTAGCGGTTCTTGCTCCTTTTGCAGGCGTCCAGAAGGCGGACTTCTTCATCATGTGTTAGGGCTCGGCGCTCTTTGGGGTTTTCTTTTAGTTTGAGGAGATTTGCGCAAGGGTTTTCATCGATCCAACGAAATTGCGACAGGCATATCGCAAAGCCCCGCTTAAGGAGGACAAATAGCTGTTAACTGTTGCGGGGCTGCGGTTTGGTATTTCGTGGGGGTGTGGCGTCTAAGAGTTTTTTCGTTCGTCGAGGAGAAGTTCAGGGGTAATGAAGGTGAGGGCATAGTCTCCGAGGCGGGAGCTGAAAATAATTTAGGTGCCGCTTAGTATCTTGTGGAGCTTTATGGTGGTCGAGAACGCCGTCCTCAATGTACCGGTCGATCAGGTCGGCGAGCGTCTTCTTTTGGTCATGCTTGGCAAAATTGTATCGGCCGAGCTTGATTTGCCGTTCGGTTTCATTCGCCCAGTCTAGGGCCTCTTGCTTGCGGTCAAAATGATCGCAGACGGTAGGGTGGCCTTTAAGCCGGATGACGGCCCGCCAGACTTTGGTGCCGTCCTTGTTTGTTCTTTGGAAGATGGATGCCATCTTAAACCTCTTTTTTTAGTGTTTTTGGTTTAAGCGACTGGATGGTGTTGGTAAGACTTTTTTTTGCTGCACCGCCATTGCACCGCGAGGGTAAATGATAACTTGAAAGTCGTTGTCAATCAAGCTGAAATGCCCTTGTATGCACTGAATAAGATTGGGGCAGGCAGGAATCGAACCTGCGACCTACGGATTATGAGTCCGCAGCTCTAACCGCTGAGCTACTGCCCCGTGGGGAAGACTATTATTATGCTGGATTTGGGGTAAAAATCAAGTAAATTCCTGCAAGAGAGCGCTCTCTTGCTAAAAAATGAAAGTATGGGTATAGGTATTTGTTTGGACTTAAAACTTTTGGGTGGGGAAATGCGTTATCTAATTGGGATTTTTTTGCTGTCCGCAGCTATGGCTTATGGGACTGAGTGCGAGCACTGCTGCTACGATAATTGCCATGCGACCAGCGTCTGCTACAGGCGCTGCGTTACGGCTCTGCCGGCTAGCGGGCCGCTCATGCCTCCTTTTCTGGCTGATCCAAGAAAGGTGGGGATGTCGGCGGGATGGCGCCTCTATGACCAGGTCATTAAGCATGTAGGGAATGATCACGGGTATGGTCCGGACTGTCCGTCGGATAACTCAGGGCCTGTCTCCTTCGGGGACTATGCGGGGCTTGTGAGGTTCTGCAATCCGTTTTGCCGGGGGGGATTGCTCGATATCGGCATCGAAGGGAATGTCTGGGCCATCTTCCAGCAAACAAGGGAGTCGGCGCCTTTGGTGAATGCGGATTATTATGTGGCGATTCCGATCACTTATGCCTACAAGTGCTGGGCTTTCAGGCTGAGGTTCTTTCATATTTCCTCACATTTGGGCGATGAGTTTTTGATGGAAAACGTAGGTTTCGATAGGAGGAATCCAAGCTCGGAGTTTGTCGACTTTTTCGTGTCGTGGGTGCCGAATTGCGACACAAGGCTCTATGCAGGGGCGGGCATCATTGCAAGGCGTGACGAAACGTTTCCGTATAGGCGGCTGTATTTGGAGTACGGGTTCGATTTTTACTTTCCGTTCAGGTGGTATCTGCCAAAAAGCTGTGTGCTGGGCCGACCGTTTACCGGGGCTTATTTTCGGAGCCGGGAAGACAATCATTACAAGTTCGACGGGACGTTTGTGTTCGGTTACGAATGGTCGAGGCTCTACTGCGACTACAAGAAGGTGCGGCTCTATATGGAGTATCACAACGGCTTCTCGCTGGAGGGGCAGTTCAGCAGGCAGAGAACCGATTATGTAACTTTTGTGGCCTATTATGGGTATTAAGGACAATAAGCTGATCAATGAGAGCTTGGGTAAAAATCCGAAGCCTTTTTTTATCTGGCTGGGGGTCCTGCTGGCTGTTCTGGCATGTATTTTGGGATTGCAGTATGGACTGAAAAAATACCTTGAGGAAAAGGTTTGCGAGAGCCCTTTCAATAGGGTGACGAATCGGCAGTTCTCGGTGTTTCTGTGGCAAAATCCGCGGTATATGAGGGCCAACGCGCAGATTAAGTCGGGGTATTTGCCGGCGTTTCAGTATTTGAGCAAGGTGAGCCTGGAGCCGGAATTGGCCGATGATTTTGTTCAGGCGCCGCCAAAGGTTCTGTTTCGCTACCATACGTGGGAAAGGCAGGTGGGCGATATCTACTTTCCGAGGAGGATTGATCCAGGGCTGTTTGCGGATTTTCTAGACTATGCGGAAGAGTGGACGCCGAAGTACTGGGAGAAAGCTCCTGAAGGGTATGTACGGATGGTGAAGAATCTTCCAAATTTGTCTGCGGAAGATTTGCAAAAGCTTCCTCTTGAGGTCAAACAATCCTTCGAAGGGTGGCTCAATTACTTCAAGGAAGGGGAAAAAATAGAAAGCGTGAGTCCCACTTATGGGGAAATGGAAGCGTTCTTAAAGAAGTATCCCCATTTCGCGCGTAATTACTGGAAAAATGTGGTCTCGGACGATTATCTGAAAAGCTATGCTTCGGGACAAAATGATCCGAATGATGTGATTCCATCCGATGAGGTGGCGGGATTTTTAAAAGCGGCTTTCTATAATTATCAACAATCGTTATAGTGGTGGGTTATGAAAACAGTAGCAGCAATTATCAGTCTATTTCTTGTTTTTTCTCTCTATGGAGAGAGGATCGGCATCATCGGCGGAGGAGGCTCGGGCCTGACGACGGCGTGGCTTCTTGAAGGGGATCATGAGGTGACACTTTTTGAAAAGCAAGACAGGCTCGGCGGCCACGCGAATACAGTGGATGTCGAGGTGAATGGAGAAACGGTTCCAATAGATGCGGGATTCGAGTTTATCGCGAAAAAACAGTTCCCTCATCTTTTCAATCTTTTGAGAATTTTGAATGTGCCGGTCAACCCGTTTACCCTTGTTTCGACCTATTACAAGACGGACGGCAGCGAGGTGGTGATCCTTCCGCCGTTTCATAACGGTAAAATCGAGTGGGAGTCTGTCGGGGATGTTTTTGATTTGCTCCAGTTTTCTTATGTGATCGAGGAAGGTAAGAGGCTGGTCGAGATTGGCGATTCGGGAATTTCCTTCGGGGACTTTGTGGACGGCCTCCATCTGACTAAGGGATTCAAGCGGGATTTTCTCATTCCTTTTCTTGCGGCCGGCTGGGGAGTCTCTGCCGAGCAGATTAGAGATTTTGCGGCTTTTGATGCATTGAAATACGTCATCTTGGGCGAACAGGAAAAGGATTACGAGTGGTATGAGATCGTAGGGGGGACGAGCGCGTATATCCGGGCTCTCAGAAATCAGCTTAAGACAGCCGAGATTAAGCTGTCAGCAAGGATTGAACGGATTCTTTATGGTCCCGATGGATATGTTGTGGTCGAAGAAGACGGAACAGCGACTGAGTTCGATCATTTGGTGCTCGCGACTAACGCGGGCGATGCGGGACGGCTTTTAAACGAGATTCCGGAAGCGGAAGATATCCGTTCGATTTTAGGGAAGGTCCGCTATTTCCGTACGACGATCGCCATTCACGGTGATCCCAGGTTTATGCCTCCGGATAGCGATGACTGGAGAGTGGTGAACATACGTTATGACGGGGTCAATAGCGCGAATACTGTTTATAAGAAATGGCTGAGCGACACGCCGATTTTTAAGTCCTGGCTGACCTTCGATGTACGGGCCCCTGGGGATCGTGGTGAACCGATGCCTGAGAATTTGTATGCTCTGAAGACTTATGACCATCCTGTTGCCGATCTGATTTATTTTTGGGTGCAGAAGGCAGTGGGTATGGTTCAGGGCAACCGCAACTTATGGTTTGCGGGGAACTGGACCTATGACAATGACTCGCACGAGAGTGCGGTGATGTCGGCGATCAGAATCGGGGAAGAATTGGCTCCGGGATCTCAGCGGCTGGCTCTCATTAAAGATTAGAGTTCAGCTTGAAGGATAGTTTTGATGCAACCCTTGAAACGCCAGGTCGATAGACCTAAAAATGATCCTGAAGCTCCCAGTCCGAAGCGTATCAAATCAGAGGATGAGAACAGATGTATAACCGAGACGGTTATTCAGGCGTTCAGTAATAGCTGCCGTCTTGACGGCATTTGCGACAAATTTTTCTTCCGGGCATTCAATCAAGAGGTCGTGAAAAAAACTCCCAAAACATTCACTCATACTGTCGGGTTCCTTCCCAAAGCTTCCAATCAGGGAAAATCAAGCAATTGCTGGCTGCATGCCGGTCTGAATTATCTGAAGATTAAACTGGGAGTCAAATACAAGCTTCAGAAAGATTTTGACCTTTCGATAAACTATCTTTCATTTTGGGACAGAATTGAAAAGGCAAACCTTTTCCTCAATAGAATGATTAAATTCATGGATAAGGATCTCAAGGATTCTAAAGTCAACAAGTTGCTGGTCGATCCGTTTAAAGAAGGATCGCATTGGAATCCGTTTGTTTTTCTAGTCAAAAAATATGGAGTTATCCCCAAGGCGGTAATGCCGGATACAAATCATACAGGAGATTCAGATGGACTTAATCGTCTACTCAATCTGATGCTGAGAAAATTTACCCTGGAGCTTAGGGAAAAGTGTAATTCGGGAGCCACAAAAAAGGAGCTTTTCGCTCGCAAAAAAGAGATGCTTCAAATGATATACAATTATCTTGCTCAGTGCCTGGGCAAACCGCCGGAGTCTTTTGATTTTGTTTATAAAGATGGTGATGAGACCATTTCCTATAAGACAACTCCGGTTCGTTTCTTCGAAGATATTGTACCGGGTAATCTAGATGATAAAATTTATATCGCCAATTTAGTTTCCGAGGAGATCTCTTATTTCCAAAAATATTGCTGTAGCAAAATTGAAAAGGCTATGGCTGGAAGTGAGAAGTCAGTATGCTTGAATTTGCCCTATTCATCGATTGTTCCCTCAGCCATTGATTCGATAAAGGGAGGGGATCCAATTTATTTTAGTTGCGACATCAATCAACAGCATTACATGCAATCGGGAGTTTTGGATACAGATATTTATAACTATAGTTCTCTGTTAGGAATTTCTTTAAAAATGACAAAAAAAGAGAATCTCGCTACCTGTGAGAGCGGTTGGAATCATGGGATGCTTCTTTGCGGGGTCAAGTTAAACAAGGAGGGAAAGCCCACACATTGGCTTGCGTTAAATTCATGGGGAAATCAGGGAAAAAATGGCTATCTGGTCATTTCGCAAAATTGGTTTGAAACCTTTACCTATTTCTTTTCGATCGACCGTAAGTATTTGCCCGAAGATATCGTCAGGTTACTTTAAAATCATTCAATGATTCATTTGTTAACGACCCAGCAGCCACTTGAAGGCTTTCCGAACAAATGCCTTGCCATTTGTTGTTGCAGGTTCGCCATGTGCAATCAGCACTCGTTCGATGGGCCAAGCAAGAATACGTTCGAGCGCCTGACGGGCTCTTGGGCGATTAATGAAACTGGCCCTCCATTCCCGAGGAGCTCCTGGATTAGGGGCGGTGATTCCATCCATGCGGGCTATAAATCCGCGCCAGCCTTTGTATCGGTTGTGCGAAAGATTTTGAATCAAATCCGCGAAAATCGCGGTCCGGCTAGCGCGATGAAAAAATACCACTTCTGTCATCGCAAAACTTCCATGCACAACGACCTGGTCAACATCGGCTTCCCAGCCCTTATCAGGAACATCATCCAAGTCGGCATCAAAGGTCAAATCCTTCCGCCGTCTTGGCAACCCCGGAGGGGCAAAGAGACGAGCTTTAGGATATGCCGACTTCCATTCTTGAAGGAAAAGGTGATGCAGCATATTGGGTGACACGAGGTAGCGAACGGGTCCCAGGGAGTCGACTTCGTGCTTCAATGGAGTGGAAAGGGCAACAGGCGACCAGATGAAAAGGCTTCCATCCGACAATCTAATCACAGCCATGCGAGTCGGGTAGGTAAAGCCAAAAAAAAATGGCACATCGAGGCCTTCGGCCACCCAGATGTCCTTTCCGAATTCGAGTAACTGCCGACTCATTCGCAATACTCCTTACTTCAGTCTATAGGCTTCCTATTTTGGAGTCAAAAGGGGGCATTTTTAACACATTCCTCAATGCAGTTATGAACAGATTGAGTGTTTTCTCATTTTCTTGATAAAACGGCTCGATTTGTTTAAGACGAATTTCAAGCTCATCAATGAGAAGAGGCCGTTTATCAGGATTTTTGATCATGGTATTGAAGATGAGACCGGCGACGGTAATTTGTTCCCAGATGCATCTTGTAGGGGTTTTGAGCATCCATACACTTTCGTCATCGGGATCAAGCCTTGCGACCTTGCGCGATGCCGTCGACCAGTATTTGAGCTTTTCTTTACTGTGAGTATGAATGTTAATCAGCACCTCTGTCGACTCGACAACAAATGTTGGATTTGAGGAATTGACCGATTGGTTGATTTCGGTAAGGGCTTTAAATAAGTCGACATTTTCAGTTTCGGTCTTGTTTTCTAGTTCCTTGATTGAATCCAGGTCATAAAGTGTGACCTTTGTTCTCAAAAAATGTGATGTTTTGCGGCGAGCCTGGTTTTTTTGCAGTGTTTTGGCTTGTTTGCACAGCCTGTTATGGGTCTCTTTATCATTTCGGTGGGTTTTGGTCGTTATTTGATTAGGAATAGGGGTGTGGCGGAATGCTTTATCTTGGCTATGAAGCGATCTGGCTTCGGCGATAAGATTGTATAATGCAATCCTCAAAATTGTATTGTTGCTGCAAATGGCCGATCGAATTTCTTTTTCCAATGGGGCCGCGTAGTGGTTAAGCGTGATAGATGCGCTGTTCAAGGTTAACCTCCATTTTTAAGACGAAAGATTTATCAATTTACAAAGTGGCAGATGATACACTAAATGTCTAAATCTTCAAAATACATCCCTTAAAATGTAGGTTAAATATACACCTTAAGCAAGAAAATTAATTAAAAATTTTTTTAAAAACTAACTTTTGGCGATGACAAAGCCTCGTGAAAAGACGGGGCCGTGCTTGCCGATGGGGAGGGTATCGGTGAAGAAATCGCGGTAGACTTTGAGCCCTTGCTTAGCATTTTGGACGCAGTAGAAGCAGTTGCTCACCCATTCGGATCCTTTGATGGTTCCGGTTTCGAGGTTGACGCGGAAACGCGACGATAGCTTTTTCTCCCAGTATTCGGGCGTGCCGAAAAGAAGGACGGGCGTCGCGTGGGTGGAGCCGACTTTTCGACTGACTTCTTCGAGGGCGTATTCGAAGTCGGTGCCGATGCCTCCTGTCAGAAAGATGGGCAGATCGAGCCTGAATTCTGCCTGCCTTTCAACGATTTTGTCGAGACGGTAAGTCATTTTGGCGTCGATGTAGGGATTGATTGTTTGTTCGTTTACAACAGCTCCTTCTTTTGTCCGGAAATCCACCACATTGGCGCAAGAGAGGATGCCGACTTCTTTGGCAACGCGGTTGCCGACGGCCATGGCTCCCGGTCCTCCTCCTGTCACGAGGGCCAAGGGAGTGTCGGGGCTAAGCAGCTCATGATCGATATTTTGCTTCATCTCCAAAAGTCCCTCAAGGAGGACTTTGAGTTCATCGTAGAAGTTGCCTTCAAGAAGGTTCGATCCGTATATGCCCAGAACAAGGGCGTTTAAAAAAGTCGAGACCTTGTCCAAAGGGACAAACATGCCGGTGTCGAAATCGGGTTTTTGCACATATTTGAGAATTTTTTGGGAGGCTTCATCTACCCAGTAGACGGGGATGCCGAATTTTTCCAGGTCGTTCAGAAGGGCGCGGTCTTCTGCGGAAAAGTAGTTTTGAAAGCCGAGCGAGGGGTATTTGAAATAGATCCCTTTCAGGCACTGCTGCACGTGGTTGCTCAGCAGCATTCTTTTGAGAAGCGGGGTGGGGAAATAGCGGGTGAGGAGTATTCCCTGGCTTGTGATGTCGCCCTCGTCGATTTTTTCGAGAAAAGGGTAGGTAGGCTGCTTTTCGATGTATCTTTCGGCCATCATCGCCTGCCTGTCGCTTTGCATCGATCCCGGAAACTCGTGCATTTTGGTTTCTCTGACGATCCAGTCTTCGGGAGAGAGGTTGAGCAGCTGCTCTCCTTTGACGACGAAGGTAGAGGCTCTGGCTTCTTTCGGAGGAGGGGCGGTTTCAAAAGCGTTGAAAAGGGCTTTTGGGTCTTCAATGCACGTTTGCAGCTGGTCGCGGTCTGCGAAAAAGACATATTCGCGGTAGGGATCGAGTGTATAAAACTCCAGGGGTATGTCGGTGATTTCCCGATCGCTTTTTCCGTAGACTTCGTAAATGTCTCCCGATTGGCTAGTATCGGGCTGCAGGACGGAGGCTGTTGTGTGATGAAAACCGGGAGGAAGCAGGTCGCTTACGACTCTGGCAAAGACTGTTCTGATGTGAAGGGGAAGTGTGCGGACAAGGAGGATGTCATTGTGGTTAAACGTTCTCGTAGCTTGCGGATTCCATTTCTGATGAAGCTCGACCCATTGCCTGAGAGACTGGTTTTTTGTCAGGGCCAAAGTAAAAGAGGGGAGAAATTGCAAAATCTGTTTTTCATAGACTTGCTGGCCGTTTAAAAGCGACAGATAGGCCACTGTTCTCCCGTCCACCTTATCCAAAAGCAGCTCCTTGCTTCCCTGCAAACCGCCAAGGGAGAGGAGGGGATTGCCGAATCTGTCGGACCTGCCGAACATGCGAAAAAGATAATGGGGATCTCGAACCCGCCTTCTGTCGTCTGCGGCAAACAGCTTGCCGACATAAGCACCAAGAGGCATTAAAGTGAGGAGTTTTTCGCCGACGGGGCCATGAGCGGTGAAATGAACTTTGATGCGGGCGGACGATTCGTTTTTGTTTAGGTCGTATTCCACCCCCTTCCCGTCCACGCCGAGCTGGGCCAGCGCGCTTTTGATATTGAAAAAAACGAGGGCAGAGTCGATTTCAAATCCTTTGAAGTTGGCGCCGATCTCGTCGATAGCGACAATGCCTTCGGCATTGGCTTTGTCGATTTTCCGGTACTCGTCAAGCGTTCCGTCGGGAGTGACCAAATCATGCTGCAAACTTTTTATGAGTCTGGACATGTCATCATTTTATTTTAGAATAGAGAACAAGTAAACAAAGGAATTAAAATGTTGATAATGAGGAGAATAAGATTTAGTTTATCAGAAATGCCGTATGTGCAATAATAACAAGTTTTATTGGACCTGCCCTATGGAAAAAATACCGAGAAGCTTTGGAACCCACGATGGCAGTTTTCATGCCGATGAGGTGACAGCATGCACGCTTCTTTTGATGCACGACCTGATCGACCGCGATAAGATTTTCCGGACGAGGGATCCCGATACACTCGAATCCTGCGAATTTGTGTGCGATGTCGGAGGCGTTTATGATCCTGAGCGGAAACTTTTCGATCATCATCAGGTGGAGTATCAGGGCGAGCTTAGCAGCGCGGGAATGATCCTCAAATATTTGAAGGACGAGCGCTATTTGGATGAGTTTACCTACGAGCATTTGAACCGCTCCATCATTCATGGGATTGATCTTCATGATAATGGAAAAGAGCCTCAAGTTTATGGCTATTGCTCTGTTTCCCACGTGGTGGCTAATTTCAATCCCATTGAGCATGGGAGCTCAGCGGAAGAGCAAAACCGCTGTTTTCATAAGGCTTTGGATTTTGTCTCCAACCTTCTTCGCCGCATGGTTGACAGGATTCACTACATTCAATCGTGCAAAGATATTGTCGAAGATAAAATGCGGGAAGGGCAGCGGTGCCTCATTTTTGAAAAGAGCGTTCCCTGGCTGGAGCTTTTTTTTGAACTGGGAGGGGAAAATCATCCGGCGATTTTTATCGTGATGCCGTCGGGACGGCATTGGAAGCTTCGCGGCGTTCCCCCAAGTTATGATGACAGGATGAACGTTCGGGTTCCTCTTCCCGAAGCGTGGGCAGGACTTCATGACGACGACCTCAAGGAAGTGACAAAAATATCCGGCGCAATTTTTTGCCATAAGGGGCGGTTTATCTCGGTTTGGGAAACGAAAGAGGATGCGTTAAAAGCGCTGGAACTAGTCATTAAGGAGTGAGTATGGCAGAAGAAACGATCTTCGGAAAAATTATCAATAAAGAGGCTTCGGCCGATATCGTTTTCGAAAACGATAGAATTCTTGCAATCAAAGATATCGCTCCCAAAGCGCCGGTTCATTTGTTGATCATGCCGAAAAAACAGTTCAAGGATATTCAGACTGTCCCTGAAAATGAAATGCCTCTGGTGTGCGAGTGTTTTACGGTAGCGCAGAAGCTGGCTAAAGAATTCGGCGTCGAAGGGGGCTACAGGATATTGACCAACTGCGGCCCGAGCGCCGGACAATCGGTCCGCCATCTCCATTTTCATCTTTTGGGCGGCAGGCCTTTGGGGGTGATGGGATGAGGCAGTGTTTTTTTATGGAAAGGAGCCGAACGGGATGTCTTCTAATCGATGTCCAGGAAAAGCTGTTCCCCTTGGTCGAACACCCCAATGAAGTTCTGTCCCACTTAGTCAAGCTGATCAAAGGCTTTAAAAAACTGTCTGTTCCGATTGTTGTCTCCGAACAGTATCCGCAGGGGATGGGAAGGACGATCTCGGAGCTGAAGAGCGTCCTCCCCGAAGGACAGAAATATTGGGAAAAAACCACTTTTGCCTGCGGCAGGGATGCGGCGCTTCGCGACTATCTTTTCAGCTTCGATATCGATACCTGGATTTTGGCGGGAATTGAAGCGCATGTGTGCGTGATGCAGACGGCCAAAGACCTTGTGCTCGCGGGCAAGCATGTTGTTGTTATCAACGATGCCATCTCTTCTAGGTCGATCTATGATTTCTCGACAGCGATTGCCGAGATGAAAGACTGGGCCAGGGTGACGAGCACGGAGTCGGCGCTGTTTGAGTTGATCGGCGACGCGGGCACCCCCGAGTTTAAAAGCTGCCTAGAGCTTTTCAAAAGCGAGCCTCCAAATTGCTGTTGTTCATAAGAATCACTTTTTGCTTATCTGTTTGGTTTGGGTTGTCTGCCAGCGATGAGTGGGTCTTGAAACGGGTCAAGTCCCATCTTCTGATTGGAGATGTCGACGCGGCCAAAGCGGAAGCATCTAATGGAGCGGTTCAATACCCTGCGTCCCGAAAAGTCAAGGAACTGGAAATCGAAACGTTGGCAAAGGCGGGGGACGAAAAGAGGATGATGGCCTGCTGGAGGGACTATGTCCGGCAATACCCTGACGCTTTTGAAAAGACCGATCTGCTCGAAAGCATGGCTTGGGGAGTGATCGACAAAGGGTTTTGGGCGGCGTCGCCCATTACCAGAGCCGTCGCGCTTGTTGCCGCGAACCTCTCCGGCTCCGTGAAAGGGATCAAGCTTCTGGAAAAAGGGATTCAAGACACCAATTCCGCTGTCAGAGGTCTCGCGCTTGAACTTTCGATGAAAAATCGCGACTCCATACTCCAGGATCGGGTTCTCGAGGTCCTTGAAAAAGATAGAGCCTGGAATGCCAGAATGGCTGCCCTCAAGGCGGCAGGCGGGATGCGAATCCAAAGGGCTCGGGAAGCTTTGCGAAAAATTATCTCCAGCAATCAGTCAACCGATGAAGAGAGGGCCCTTGCTGTTCAGTCTCTTGTCATGATTCTCGATGCATCCAGCCGCCGCGATATCGCCAGGCTGGCAAAAAGCCGCCGGGTGGGGCTTCGACTTTTAGCCTGTGAAATTGTTGCAGTCTTCAAGCAGCATGAAGATCTCGATTTGATTGTGCCTCTCTTTTCCGACCACTCGGCTCAAATTCGCAAAGCCGCTTTGCAGGTGGCGGGAATTTTACGGGATCCGGAAGTCAATGGTAAGGATATATCCCATACCATTTTGCCTATGCTGGGGGATCCCGATAAGGAAGTGGCAATCATTGCCTCGTGGGTACTCATGCTTCACAAACATCCCGAAGGTCAGAGAGCCATGAGCGTCTTTCTGCGAGACGACTCCAGAGAGATTCGTTGTTTTGCGGCAGCGGTTTTGAGATCTGCGGGAAAATATGGAAGGCCTCTGATCGAGCGCGCTTTTGAAGAAAGTTTTGATCCCTATGTAAGGCTTAACCTCGCTATCGGCCTCATCGGCCAGCGCATCCATTGTCCCGAAGCCTGCAGAGAGATTTACCATGAGCTGATGACTAGCGGCGACAGGTGGATGTGGCAGGAGGAGGGGGTTTTTCGTTCTGTGGCGCCGAGCCTTGTGCGGCATCGTGAAGATATACCGCAATTTCCCGAAGTGGTGAATCAGCTCGTCCGCCTCGAGCTCCTGCAGCTCCTCGCTTTCATGAAGTATCCCGGAACTGAGAGCGCCATGAAGCAGTTTTTGGAAGAAAGGACCTTTGGAATCACCGGAGTTGTCGCCGCTTTGATGCTTTCCGAAGGGGAGGAAGAGTCGCTCGATATGATTCGAAAGCTTTTAGACGACCCCGATGAAAAGATACGAGCGCAGGCCGCTTTGATTCTGGCCCTTTGGGGCCGGGAAGAGAATGTCATCAAAGAGCTCGAAACAATCTACACTTCCGGCACCCGCCACGTGAAAGAAAAAGTATTGGAGGGAATGGGCAGTATCGGGTCGCACCACTCGCTCCCTTTTTTAACCGAAAGGCTATCTGAACCCCACCAGCACCTTCGCATGATCGCCGCCGTCGCCATAATCCAATGCGTCAATCATTAGGATCAATCAGTCATTCCTGTGAAAAAAATTATTTAATTTAATTATCATAAATTCAAATACTTATATTTGATATGCTCAATTTTCATTAATAGCCTTTCGTAAAGTGTAAAACGCGGAGACGCAGGGTCGCGGGGTCGCGGATTTTGTTTTTTGTTTTCATCCCTCTCTCCTTAGTCCCCGCGACCCAGCGTCTCCGCGTTAAAATTTTTCAAATAATAAATTCACGGGAATGGTTGAGGATCAATCAGCATCTAATCGAGATAACTTTTTCAAAATAATGCTTTGACTAAAATTATGGATAAAATATACATTAATAGTTTATAACTAATGCGAATATTATCCGTTATGGCTAGAAAAAAATCTCAACAGATTCGCGATCAAGCTCTTGAAATATTTCGATTGCACGGAGGTGTACTGAAAACTTCAGAAGCGCTTGCATTAGGCATACATCCACGTATTCTCTATGAGCTTAGAGACTTGGGTTATCTGGAACAAATGATGAAAGGGATCTATGCTCTGCCGGGCTTACCTGGGATTGACCAACCGGACTATGTAGCAATTTCAAAAAAGGTTCCAAAAGGTGTCATTTGTTTAATATCTGCTCTTTATTTTCATGAACTGACAGTGCAGATTCCTCGATGGGTAGATGTTGCCATTCGACAGTCTTATCATCCCCCTGAAATTTCATATCCTCCAGTTCAATTTCATTGGTTTTCGAGTAAGGTTTTTGAAACTGGAGTTGAATGCCACGATATGCATGGTATAAAAGTTAAAATCTATTCACAGGAAAAATCCATTGTAGACTGCTTTCGGCTGCGCGGAAAAGTGGGTGTTGATGTCGCAGTAGAAGCGCTCAAAGTTTACTGGAGGAAGGAGAAGGCTGACATGGCTTTGCTTGAGAACCTCGCTAAAGAATCACGAGTGCTTAAGATCATGACTCCCTACATAGAGAGTATTATTCATGACCAGTCCTAAAGCCGTAAACATCGCAGCATCTATAAAAGGTCGCCTGCTAAATTTAGCTCGGACAACAAATCGACCATATCAGGAACTGCTGCAATATTTTGGGATGGAGCGTTTTCTTTACCGACTTAGTCGAAGCTCTCACTCTAAACGTTTTATTCTAAAAGGAGCTTTACTCTTCCATGTATGGAAAATTCAGGAGTCCAGAGCAACCAGAGATATTGATGTGTTGGCAATGGCAGATAATTCTAAAGAGAATATAGAAAGTCTTATTAGGGATATTTGTGATCTCGAAGTTGATTGCTTAGATGGAATCGTCTTTGACTCAAATTCATTATCAATCAAAATCATGCAAAATCAAAGGGAATATGAAGGTATTCGTGTGTGTTTTCAAGGATATTTAGAGAATACGAAAATTTCCATGCAGCTAGATATAGGATTTGGAGATAGGATAACCCCCGCACCCGTAGAGATCACTTATCCGACTTTATTGGATTTACCCATGCCCAAGCTCTGTGGTTATCCTGTTGAGACTGTCATTGCAGAAAAACTTCATACCATGGTGGAGAAGGGGATGCTCAACAGTCGCGTCAAGGATTATCACGATGTTTGGGTTTTGTTAAGACAAGGCCATTATGATGGAGAGGTGTTAGAACGAGCTGTGGAGAGAACCTTCAGTCAAAGGGGTATCAAGTTCGAAAGGACAGAGTTGTTTCAGATAATTAAGCGTTATGGTTTTGCCCCCGACCGTCAATCACTTTGGGATCAGTATATCCGAAAAGGAGCATATATGTCTGTTTCTCGAAATCTGAGTCAGGTTTGTGCCGATATATCCACTACGCTTCAATTTCTACTTGCAGAATCAATGAAATCTCCTGTTTCAAATAAAATCGGAATTATCCTTGGCCAGCGAAATTTGAAAGGAAGAAACCTGTTAGAGAAAGTGAATCAGTTAATCATATCGGGTGCAGATGTAAACGACACATCAAATAATGGTCATCTTCCACTGAATATTGCGATTAGTCGAGGGTGTAGGGAGGTGGCATTTCTCTTGCTTGAGGCCGGAGCAGATTTTCAAGTTCAGGACAATTCAGGTCTGAATGCTTTTGAATTGGCTTTGAATTGCGCTAGGTATGATGTGGCTTATGATATTTATAAGCGGGGTTTTCCTTATCAGCCAAGACATTTCAATCAGCGACTAAAGATATCTCACCAAAACCAATATGAGTTTGATTTACGTTATTTTTCTTAGAACTGAATGAGGGCTTTTTTAGCAAACCTTGAATGGAACGGCAAATATTAAGCCTATCGATTTCTAACCGATAGGCTTGAGTTCTACTAGCATCTTCGGATGATCGCCGCCGCCATTATCCAATGCGTCAATCATTAGAATCACCTCATTAATCACATCTTCGTCGAAAAGGTAAGACTGATGGCCGACATCGGAATAGAGGCGAAAGTGAATCAGATCGTCAGGAGTTTTATAAAAGGCGTTTTGGTACGGTTTGATCACCTCGTCGACAATGCTTCCAAAACAATAGTATTCGGTTTTAGGGTTGTAGGTCATATGGGCGGTCAATTTTTGTAAGAAGGGACTTCGGTAGCTCATCTGTCTTGAAGCCTTGCCGAAACCGAGGTGGGCAAGGCGCGTCCCCTGAAGCGGCGCCCCGATCGTGATGACAGCTTTGACCGTCCCCTCATCGGCATAGTGCTGTGTGCAGTAAGCGGCTACGATCCCTCCCATGGAATGTCCGATCAGGATGACTTGGCTTTGTCCTGTCTGCTCGAGAATATAGCGGATAACCGAGGCGATCTCTTTTGCCGAATAGCGGATATCCCCGGAGGAGTTGGTTAGCCTGGGAACGTAAACAGGGCCGAGGCCGACCTCTTGCAGAGCATTGCGGAACGGTTTCCATCCTGAAATATCGTGCATGTAGCCGTGAATCAAAATAATGGGAATTTCTCCTTCCATGTCGGTAGGAAATTCCGAATGTTGATCTATCGGGTCAAAGTAGCGATGTGTCCAGCATTTGATAATCGAGGGAATGTCATGACTGAGTTCACTGACGACTTTCTGAAAATAAGGAGCAGAATTTCCCTCAGTCGAAAAAGCCAGGAGAATTACAAACAAGGCAATGTATCGAGAATACCCAGACACCCAATCACCCAATATTTGACCTCTTGACTGAATAATAGGCAGAGATGTCCCTTTCCCTCAATTTTTTTCTGATGAGGGTAGTCCTCACCGAATGGAAAAGAAGAGGTCCGGGGAGTGATCAGCGGGTCTTTTATCGCGCCGGCAAAGTAATACTTAACGCGTTGATTATTCTTCATTTGGGTTACAAGCTGGCTTAAGAATTCGGAGTCTGGCCTCATCTGTTGTATCGATTTGACAAATCCGAATGTGTGGGCAACCTCTGTTCCCTCAAACGGGCTTCCGAGCGCGACGACATTCTTGACGGTGAATTTCTTTGATTGATAATTCTCTGCTAAACAGGCCGCGACCAGCCCGCCCATTGAGTGGGCGACAAGATTAATCTCAATAGTCTGATTGTAAAGGGTATAACAATCTTTTATTTTTCTTTTCACTTCTCGAGCCGATTTTTCAATATCTTGAAGCGAATTTGAGATATTGACCCTGAGGATGCTGCTTTTCGGTTTAAAATGTCTGTCATAATCCTTAAATGCGGTTTCATTGTGCAAAAAACCGTGGATGAAGACAGTGAGGACTTTCTTATTGGTTGGATGAAAATAATCGCCACCCGTTCCCAGAAGCAGCCTCTTAATAGAGCGCCATGTGCATCTGGCTAAATGGACTTCGGTTTTGAAAAATTGGATGAGAATAGAGATGATTTGCTGTATTTTTTTTACAACGCGCAAACTCTTATGACCAATGTTTTTAAGAGTTTCTTTCCCCTGGTGGGAGATGCCCTGGAAAAAAAGTTTCGTCTCAAATTTGACAGCCATAGATAGCTGTCATTATAAGACAAAATGTTTTTTTGCTAAACTTGCAGAATGCCGAGAGATTGCATAACCCAGCTTTCGATCTCTTCGCTGTATAGAAGGTCCCCATGGCCGATTCCCTCGAACTTCTTCTGATGAATATAAAGATCTCCGAATGGAAAAGATGAGTTTAAGGGGTCGATGACGGGATCCGCCTCCGAACCGGCAAAATGGTAGTTGATCTCTTTATAGTTTTTCATGCTTTCGACTAGACCCTTAAGGAAAGGGGAGCCGGGCTTCATTTGCTGCACGGCTTTTCCGAAAGTGAAGTATTTTGCGATGCTGGTACCTTGAAACGGGCTTCCGATAGCCACGACATTTCTTACAGGGAAATCTGCCCACTCGGCCACTGCCGCCGCGATAAGACCTCCCAGCGAATGTCCGACCAGATGCACTTCAGCAGGATCTTCGGAATAGCGCTTGATTTTTCCGGCTACTTCCCTTGCCGATATTTCAATATCCTGAAATGAATTGGAGATGTTGACCCTCAGAATGCTGCTTTTTGAGTGAAGCAAAGGGTCGTATCTATGAAAGGCTGTTTCATTGTGCATGAGTCCGTGGATGAAGACAGTCAGCCTATTCGTGCTGCTCTGATAATAGTAGTCCCCGCTAGTTCCTTTGATTATTCTCTCAAGACTGCGGCGTGAGCTTTTCACAAGATTGGTTTCGGTATTGAGAAACCGGGAGATCATAGTCATCAGCTGCTGGAGGTCGCCGACAAATTTCCGATTCGATGGCCTTTCTTGTGCTTGAATGCTCATAATGGGAATATTTTATTTTTTTATAAAAAACTCCCCAGATGTTAGATGGGGAGTTCTAAATTAAATTAGTAGGTATATTTGCCTGTTTTAATAGTTATATGGGAATTATCGCATTCCTTTTCTATATGTTTGTATATATTCAGATCTTTAACTTTATCTTCTTGAATGTCATTGTTATCTGGATATTCAATTATAACTTCTTTTAAAACTTCAAACTTGTCATTGATATCATTGATTAATTGTTGATCGTAATCTTCAGTTTCTGATTCTTCATTATTATAGAGATCATAAGAAATTCTTATTTTTATGGTGTTTGTTTCTTTTTCCCATCGATATATAAAAGAATCGGTAGTATCATCCAGAAGAGTGCCTGAATTCACTTTCCTGATTAATGCATTTGCTTCTTTTTTGCTTAAGGATAAATCTTTATTATTAATCGTAACCCGGATAGATTTTTTTAACAGGGGGGTAAAGGAAAATATTTTTCCTATTAAGACACGCAAAAATTTAGGGACCAATTTACTATTTTTACTATATACATAAGTAGAACCCAGGAGTCGGGAATATTCTTTATGTGCTGTAATGTCTAAATCTGCATCAAATGGAAGAAATATGTTCTGGACTGCTTTGTCTATTTTTTTCTGCCAGCTTTTCTGTTTTTTTGAATTGCTCTCAAGCAGGCTTCTATTATGAGTAATCAAATTGATGCTGTTTGTTAATTTTGAATTATCAATTTTCATATTATTACCTCTTATTTGTTAAGTAATAATTTTACTATTCTTATGTTAAGATTGTATAAATTCTCAGTTAGTTTAGTGTAAATCTCTGAAATGGGGCAAAAACGGGGTTTTGGGGCTTTTGAAGGGGCTAGTCCGCTTCTCTGCTCCGGTTGTCCCCTTCTAATGAAGTAAAAATCTCGGGTTATAGGGAAAAATGGAAACGTTTCCGAGGTTCCTTTTTTGCAGGAACTTTTATTTCAATGTTTATATTGTGGTCTTTGCATGTCTCTACTACATGGTTGTAGAATCGTAAATTTCCTCTATTTCTGATTTCACAATCTCCGAGATCTTCGCATTTAATTATAATTTTTTCTAGGCTTTCTAAATTTTTCGAAATATCTTCTATTGGATGTTGATCATAATTTTCATCAGTAGGCTCACAAAGTATAACTAGGTCGTCTGAAATATTTATTGTCATTATTGTATTTTCATCGTTCATTTCAAATTTAATATATTCGATCTGAATATTTTTGCTAACTCCAAGATCTTTATTGGTTGGTGGTTTGGGCAAATTGTTATGTTGAGAATGATCATTTGTATTAAGTTCATAAGTTTTTTTAACTAATGACATTGCTTCTTTTTTGCTTAACAAGATGTGCTCATCGTTAATCGTAATATCAAAAGATTTTTTTAGCAAAAATATGGCAGAAAATATTTTTCCCATTGCAACGCGGAAAATTTTAGGGATAATTTTGCTATCTCTACTCCAACGATAACTGAATGCCAGGGGTCTGGAATATTTTTTCTCAACTTCAATTTTAGGGTCAGTAGGAAGATTTGATCCTTCAAGGACGTCATTAATTTTTTTCTGCCAGTTTTTTTGCGAATTATTCTTAAGCAGGTTTCTATTTTGCAGAATATTATTTAAACTCTGTTGTAATGTTTTACTATCTATCTTCATATATATTACTCCATATTTGAAAAAATTCTATTTTATAAATAATGTGTTAAGATTATATAAATTATCTGAATCCAGCATCTTTGAGCTTTTGGGTGGAGACGATGCGGTTCCCGCCGTGATGAGAGGAGAGGGCGGGATTCCAGGTGGGAAGGGGGATTCCTTCTTTTTCGCAAATATCGGTATAGAGCTTTTTTCGAGGGGTGTGCTCGTCACTGCACAGGTTGTAAATCCCGGTCAGGTGATGCGTAAGGGTAAAATCAAGGGCTTTAATAATGTCGTCGATGTGGATGATATTGACGGGATTTTCCCCGGTTCCGGGAAGTTCTTTGCCCTGGAGGCGCTGAAGTTTCTCTTTCATCTCTCTTCCGGGGCCGATGATCTCTCCAAGGCGGAAAATGCAGGATTTGGGGTGTTTGAGCAGCTCTTTCTCTGTTTCGATTAGGATGCCGGCTTTTTCATTCAGGGGATTTAATGGCGTCATCTCAGTGACAATTTTTCCACCCTGGTCTCCATAGACGCTGGTGCTGCTTGTATAGAGGATCGTTTGGTGAGGGCTTGCGGATTTGATGATTTCTCTGGCTGTGTGGAGGTAAGTGTGGGGATAGTCGTCTTTAGGGCCGGGAGCGACGGCGATCAGGATGGCATCCTGTCCTTTGACAGCGGCGTTAAAGGAGTCGGAAAGGAGAAGGGCTTGGCCTGCAAGGGTTTCAAGCTCATTGAGACGGTTAGGAGAACGAGTTGCGGCGGTGATGATGTGTTGCCGTTCGCGCCAATAGCGAGCGGCGCGGGAGCCGACGTACCCGCATCCGACGATGCAAATTTTCATAACAGCTGCAGGTCTGCCAAGGCTTCTTTCAGCTGCTGATTTTCGGGCCTCTCAAAAGCGCCGCTTTTCGACAGCCACTTGACATAGTCTTTGGGGATTTTACTGAGCGGCTGTCCCTGGTACTTGCCGAAAGGCATATGGCGAAGCCGCCTCGGTATGTTCAAAAGGCTGTAGGCCTGCTCGATGGAGAGGTCGCCGGTCATAGCGGAAAAAACCTGATGCAAAACGATAACGTCATCGAGGGCCCTATGAGCATTGTTTGGGGGAAAACCGTAGCTTTCCCGTAAAAACTGCAGGGCGTGGCGGGGAAGGTCGGGGCGGTAGCGTCTTGCCCATTTGAGCGTATCGAGAGTTTTCCATGCGGGGTATTCGAGGCTGTTTCGCGAGAATTCGGATTTCAAAAACGGGATGTCGAATCCGTCGCCGTTGTGCGCGATCAGGAGGGCGTCCTCACCGCAAAATTCGACAAAGGCTCGCCCAACTTCTTCGAATGAAGGAGCTTCGGCGACCATATCGTCAGTGATATTATGGATGGCCGTTGCTTCTGCTGGGATCGGGACCCCCGGATTGACGAACCGCTCAAATGTCGTGTCGTTTTTCGGGTCGTATGCGGCGATTTCGATAATGAAATCTTTTTCGGGGCGGACGCCGGTGGTTTCGGTATCGAAGTAGATTGCACGCATGGATTATTTTTTCATCTCCTTGACGGCGGCTTGAGCTTTATGAATGATGTCGTCGACAGACATCGCTCCGGAAGTGACCGCAGCGATTGTCGGGCCGAAAGATTTGCAGGCGAGCCTGATGGTGTTTAGGTAAAGGTCGAGAAGGTCTTCATTCAGTTTTTGCCCGGGCGTGTTCAGCATGCAGCGGAAAAAAGAAACCCCGCCGAATTCATCCATTCCGAAGCCGGGAATATCGAGCTCCTTGTTCAAGAGATGGAGAAGCCGGGCAATGTCAGGCAGCACGTCTTTTTCCAGCTGATAGGGAAAGAATGCGATGAGCTGCAAGAGTTTCCCCCCTTCGTAAATTCTGGCAAAGAGCGGGTATTCCTGATCGTTCTCTTTAAAAATCGCGTAAACCTGTCCGGTTTCTTCCTGAATTTTTGCCTCATAACCTTTTTGATTAAAAAGTGTTACAAGTTTGTTTAAACTGATATCGGTCATAAAGTCTCCTACATATTTATCCCGGGGAGCGCTGAATCGCCTCTTTGGTCGATCACATTCGGGTTATTAGTCATTGGGCTGGTTGACCAGCAGTCGTCGGTTGGCATTGCGCAGCCGGTTAACGCCGACATAAAAATGAATGAAGCTGCAATTAAAGTTCTCATTGCTCACACTCCTAACGTTTTGTTGACAAGAATATCTCATTAGGAGATTAAATTAAAGTAATTATGAATGATAATTATTTTCGAGTTATGTGCCGCAAAATTAAAGTATTGGGATGCCTTCTATTGATTTGCCTTTGCGGCCAGAATCTTTTGGGGGAAGATAACGGAGAATCGGAGCAGGCTCTGCAAGTGTCTGCCATGGAAGATTTGATGAGGGAGCACGGGGTGTTGAACCGGATCTTGCTGATATATGAAGAGATCATAAAACGGCTGCCCGAAGGAAAGTACGACTCGCTTGCCTCCCTTCTGAAACAGTCCGCGGGCATCATCCAGGATTTTATCGAAAATTATCACGAGCAGCTGGAAGAGAATTATATATTCCCCCGGTTCGAGAAGGCTGGCCGGATGGTCGAGCTTGTCAAGACGCTTAGGACGCAGCATGAGAGGGGGCGTCAATTGACAAAACATATACTTGCCCATTCCAGTGCAGACGAACTGAAAGATCCCAAAAAACGACAGGCAATCATTGATATTTTGAATGAGTTCATAGCGATGTACCGTCCTCATGAGGCACGTGAGGACACCGTGCTGTTTCCCGCTTTTAAAGATTTAATTACCCAAGATGAATACGACTCATTGGGAGATTTATTTGAAAGAAAAGAAACCGATCTGTTTGGGTCAAACGGATTTCAGGATGTTGTCGATCAGGTTGCGGAAATCGAAAAAGAGCTTGGCATCTATAAATTGTCCCAATTCACTCCTTCTTCTCCATGAGCTGTTGAAAAGTTTTCTCTTCTTCTACGGGAAATTCGGCAATGCCGGCAACACCTGCCGACGACTCTCCGATGAGGATGTGCTTGTCGTAGACTTCCACGATATACAGGACTGACTTTGTGCTCAGGTTTCTTTGCTCGAGAATCTTAATTGTGCTTGATATGTTCATTTGCTCCATGCGCCCTTGCATAAAGCGTCTCAAAAACCAGGTAGCGACGACCATCAGCGCGACGATAACTGCCAGGGCAAAAAGAATATTCCACAGCTCGTCGTAGAAATTGGTATCGCTGCCCATATCTTCTCCGGCCTGGTATTGCTCGATAGCTTTTTGGGTTCTTTCACGGGTGATCGGCGATTCTTCGTCTGCGCTATAGAGAGAGGAAAAGCAGAGGGCTGAAAATAACAGAAGCCGGATAATTTTTGTCATGGTCAAATCCTTATGTCAGCTTCCATCATACAATTTTGGGAAAACTCGGCAAGTTAAAAATACAGCATGTCAGTCTATCCCGTCAGCACTTCGAGTGCTTCGTTATCAAGCATTTTTGGAGGGTTGGGATTTCCCTGAAATGAACGGAAACAGTCGTCAATGGCTTTCATTTGCTTTGCCGATAGTTTCCTAGACATAGCTTTGATGTTGCTTTGTAAATGCTTCAACTTGGTAGTGCCGGGTATGGGTATCATCCCTTTCTCTTTTTGCCAGGCGAGTGCTAACTCCGAGGGTGGGATATCCCATGTTTGTGCTAGCTCTTGGAATTTTAAAATGCACTGGAGGTTTTTCTGGATCACGCTTTTATGGAAAAAGCCAACTAAGAAGCGAAAATCGCCATCCGGGATATTGAGCCTCGTTTGAATCCGTTTAATAATTTGAGAAGGCTCAAGCTCTTCCGGATTTTCACCTTTGAATTCTTCGGCGAGTGCTGGATCGACAAGACCTCTAACAGTGGAGGAATAAGTCACTAATTGAATGCCGTTTGTTTGGCAAACTTTGTATACTCCGTTGTGAAAAGCTCGTTGGGTAGCCACAGAACAGGCAGATTGCACGAAGGCAAATGGGTTACGAGTCCCTTTGGTTTTTTCAAAGACTTTTTTTGCTGTTAGAATTTGATGTTTGCTGGGTTCGGAAAGTCCAATATATTCCACCTTGCCTTCTTCGACGAGCTCTTTTAGACAATTGAGCGTTTTCTTTAGCTCGTTATCACTTTGTTTGGGGTTCAGCCGATGCAGATACAATAAAGGGATTTTCTTCTGCTGAAGCTTGTTTAAACTAGTGTTAACTGATGCCCGTATTTGTTCTGGGCTCGCTTCATATCCCTCTGACTCGGTATCGATGGTTGAAAAGTTAATCCCGCATTTGGTGGAGAAAAAGATAAAGGCATCGGGGCCATGATCAGCTTTAATTTTCTTTATCGCTTTTCCCAGCAGTTCTTCATTACTTCTGTCAGAGCCATATACAGCAGCTGTATCGAATATTCTTATCCCTAGGTTATAGGAAACTGAAATTAAGTTGACAGCGTCGTTCTCATCGATTGTTCCTAACTGTAAGCACCCTAATCCAATGTTTCCGAGATTTGTAAAAGTTTGCATAAAACATTCCATGATTTTTTCATAAAATAAGAAACGATTATATTGAAGAATTAATATTCTCTGCAAGTAAAAAAATAGCCTATGAATGTGGACAGAAAGTTAAAAATTCATTACAATTACTCGGAGTTTCTTATGAATACACTTAAAATATACAAAGTAAAGCCCGATCATTTTAAGGCTCTACTCGAGGTGTCTGCCTGCTATATCGAGTTTGAAGGGAAGATACTGTTTCTTCAGCGGGGCCGAGGAAAGCCCGAAGAGAAGATGTGGGGGGTTCCTGCCGGAAAAATTGAAACCGGTGAGACGGCTTTAGGAGGTATGAAGCGGGAGCTTTTTGAGGAGGCCGGCCTGGTATTATCCAAAATTGAAGAACTTGAGCCTTTATTATTCAAAAGCCCGAAGTCTCCTATATTTATCACATGTTTCGAACGCGCCTTTCATTTGGCTGGTTTACCTACGATGAAATTCAAGATGTCCCTTTAATGGCCGGGGCCGAGGAGGCCTTGGAACAGATGCTTAAACAATAGGAGTTTATTTATGACGATTACATTCACCGAAACACACGACCTGGTAAGGGAACACCCTTATACATTACATTCAGTTGTCTCAGGAGTGGGACACGGTCTGGTGTTCAGGGCGCTCTTTAAGTCTTTTTCCGGCGGGTTTGTTCACGGATGTGTTTATAGATGGACCTGCTCGATGATGAGGAAGAGGTTTTCACAAGAGGAAATGAGTAATGTTCAAGCGGCGGCTTTGGTCGCCGGCACTTCAACTGCAAGCGCAGTGATTGCTAATCAAATCACAAAATTTGTCAGCAAAAACTTTTTCAAATCCCTGCCCAAAACATTAGGAGGGTTGTCGTTATGGTATTCTTTCGGCCTCGTAGGAGCCTTTGGTTTATTATCCCCTCTAAAGCTCACACAAGAAACAAAATATACACGCGATTTGACTGATGAGGAAAAACGGCAATTCGAGCGGTCTCCATCTTGAGTTAATCGCCCTTCGGTGGCATAATAAGATCTTATGAATGGGATTATCGCTCTGGATATTGACGGGACGGTGACGACCGACCATGACAACATCCCCGAAGAAGTCGCTACATTTTTGGATCGCCTGGCCGATGAGGGATGGGACCTAATCTTCATCACGGGAAGGTCTTATCCCCGGACTTTGCCGATGCTGCAATTGAAAAATTCTTTTTATCTGGCCGTCCACAATGGAGCCCATTGTTTTGAGGTGCCGTCGGGAAAGGAAATCTTCAATAATTTTTTGCACGGTGATGTCCTCCCTTTGCTGGAAGAGGCGTGCGAGGATGAGCCTTCGGGCATTGTTGTTTACGGCCCTCAAAGGGATATCGATGTGTGCTACTATGACCGCAGCCAATTCAAAAACCCTTTGATGGATTATCTCGAGAGGAGGGCTGAAAGATTTGGCGAGAGCTGGAAGAGTCTGGAAGATTTCAAAAAAGAGAGGATCGAGTCCTTTCCTGCTGTCAAATATTTTGGATCGTTGGAATCGCTGGAGAGGATTTGCGGCAGAGTTCATTTTTTCGGGGCTTTCGTCGATATTCCGATTATTCGGGATCCCTTCGGCCAAGACCACTACGTTGCCCAGGCGACGGCCCACGGTGTCAATAAAGGCGATGCTGTCAGGCGGTTTGCTGAATACAAGAGAGGAAGCGGGCCCATCATTGCGGCAGGCGATGATAGAAATGATTTGCCTATGCTTCAAACTGCCGACTTAGCCATTGTCATGGGAAGCGCTCCGGAAGATGTGTTAAGGGCCGCAGACATTGTCGCTCCGCCGGCGTCGGAAAACGGGATTATCAAAGGATTGACGATAGCACTAGAGGAGCAGGAATGGAAGAAGTAGACCTTGTCAGACAGCTTGTCGAATTGGCGGTGACTTCGGGAAGAAGTCATGAAAGCCCCCAGACATCGCTTGTCCATTTTTGCCATGAAAAGCAGGACGAGAGCGTCAATGATACGATACCTGTCTATGAGAACCTCTTGTTCGCTTTGGCCCTGCTCAGGATGCAAACGGTGCCAAATATTCAGGAAGCCAAAACACTTTTTAGTAAAATTTTGTCATTCCAAAATCTTGAGACGGGAAATTTTCCCCGCTATATTCATGAGTATCCGGAGTGCCGCGATCGTTTTTCGTCTGTGCATATTTTGGCTCCTGTTTATTGGGCTATAAGGGGATTTCAAAAGGTTTTGGGGCAGGAGCTCATCGTCAAAATGAACGAGTCGATAAAGCGTGCTTTGGATTATCTGAATCTTCCGGAAAATAGCGAAAAAGCCCCTTTTCATATTGCTGTGAAAATTGCCGCCGGCAATGCCGCTTTCGGGAAGATGTGGAAAGACCCGGGTCTTGTGAAATTGGGCGAAGAGAAACTTGAAGAACTTTGCAAAGAGAGCCAAGCGGAGGATTTCGGAACTTGGTATTCCCCGGTTTATATCGCCGAAACTCTGATCGCCCTGCAAATGGTTTTTGATGACATTTCCAAAAGCCGGTGGAAAAAATTCTGGACGTATCTTTCCGAGACGTGGTTTCAGCCTGCACGATGTTACTCGGGTCCGGCTGTGAAAGTGCTTCAGTGGCGCTCGGAACCTCAGCCGACTCTTTATGATCTTTATTTGGGGGATTTTACAGGAGGGTTTCCCTATCATTCGTTTATCGACCATCCGTTTCAGATGCAGGGAGCGCTTGTGAGAAGCATCGAAAACGGTCTTGACGCTGCCGCAAAGCCTTTCATAAAAAAAGGGGAGGTGGCCGGCCATAAGTGGAACGTGGTGCAGTCTGAAAAATATGCCTACAGCGTGATCGAGACAAAAGGGGCTCTGCCTCCCCATTTGAAAAAAGGGTTTCACCATTTTCGCATGATTTGGGGAGACTGCAGCCGAATTCATTCGTTTTCCTGTCAGGGAGACAGGATTAGCGGAATGTCCTATGAAATTTTAGAGGGTGGGATTGATTTGGAGTTTCTTCTGGCCGAAGATACGCAATTCGACAGCCGTGAAAAAAGTCATGAGCTTTGTTTTTATGTGAATCAGCACGAAGGCCAGAGCATCGCTGTTGGGGATAAGAAGGCCACGGCGTTTAATCTGAAAGATACGATTCATTTTGAAGATCCTCAAATCCATTTTACTCTCAAATTGACTTTTGAAGAGGGGGACGGGAGATTTATGGGGCACATTCAACCGGGGAACCGACCGGCGCAAACCGATCTTGTCGGCAAAAATCGTTTCGAGGCATTCGACTGGCAAATCTTTTTGAGGACTGTCCGCCGCTACACTCCATGCAGAATCAAAGCCGAAATACGCTTCTTTGATGAGAATTAATTGTATATTCCTTCTGTTGGCAATTGTATTCACTTCCTGCAGCTGGGCGCCCCGGAATCAGGTTTATCGGAATTATTACGACCATTTAAAAGAAAGCCCGCAAGTTTGCCAATTTTCCAAATCGGATTACTTTGTCATTCTTCTTGTCAGCGCACGCCATCTGGATTATTTCAACTCGCAATCTTTTTTGATGACTTTGGCAAAGCATCCCAGCGACGGCAGTTTGAATGGCGATGTCGGCCACGCTTGGGTTTACCTTCAGGGAAAAGGGGAGTTTCTCGAAGGAGGGCATTCCGGAGAGCTTGGCCTTGCAGAGCCGAAATATTTCGACGGCGTTATGGATCTGGTGGAAAGCGGCGATCCCAACCCAATCTGCTATATGGGCCGCACACTTAGCGACGGTTTTTTCCAGCCCGGATGCGGTGGGCATAGGCCGACTTATGCTGTCAAACTCGATTTGACGAAAGAGGCCTACGAGGAGATAAAAGATTTCATCAAGAATTATGATTATTCCCGTTATTCATTGTCTTGCCGCCAGTGCGTCAGCTTTGTGGACGAGATTGCTTCACGTGCAGGCCTGAATTTAGAGACCGAAGTGAAGATGCGGGTCGATCAATTTGTCTCTTTAGGAAAGTATCGGATCAGGATGTGGACAAATCCTGAATACCGCGATCTGACGTTTCTTTCTCCCGATGTTTTAGAAAAAAGCCTGATGAAAGCAGTTCAGGAGGGCAAGTGCGCCTCTGCATTGAACTGGTATCTGGAAAATAGGGGATGTTCTAGAAGATATGAAAACTGGTGGCCGACACCAGGCAGAATAAAGCGGGTTCTACAGTTTCATCTCTTTGACAATTTTTCTTGTAACTTCAGACAAAATGGTTTCGAGAACACTGTCGGTGATTCCCTCTAAAAAATCTTCGGCTCTCTTTTCATTGGAACGGGCGAAATATTTGTTGTGAAAATCTGCTAAACATTTGGCGATAGCGCATCTGAATTCTTCTCCAAAATGATCTTTCAGGTTTTTTTGAATTGTTGCACGGCTGATTTTAATTTGCTGGGTTTGAAGAAATTCAAAACCCATGACCCCGAGATTGGTAAAGAAAGCAGTGATAAAAAGAGAAATGACGCTAATGGTTAAAGTAGGATCGTAGATGAGGCTGAGCGCTCCGACAATGGCTGTCAAAATTGCCGCGCTGGATGTCAGTGAAATGGCTTGAGACCAAATCCAATCGTTTAAGGATTTTGTGTTTTCCGCAATTATCTTTGCACCCATCTCCGAGATGTGTGGTATGGCCAGGCGGACGATTGGTTTGATGGCTTTTGCCATTTTAGGTTTGAGTTTTTCCCTGACTCTTTGAGCAAATTCAGCTTTGAATTTTCCATACTGAAAATCGGGATTGCAGAAATAGTTTCGGACAAGCTCGTCAATATCCTCGCCAAACTCCTGGACATGCTCTATGGGAAGCTGTCGTTTTATGCCGTACAATATGGCGCTGATCATTGTCTGTTTTTCGTGGGAATCGTTGTCCATTTGGCGGATGGATTCAAGAGAATTGAAAAAGAAGCTGGCTGCGGCTTCTTGAACATAGTTGAACCAAAAAGCTGTAGGTCCGGGAGGCGGCGATGAGGAGCTTCCTTCTTCCGGGTTGAGATAGGAGTCAAGCTTGCCCCAAAGTGATTCGATGCCGTCTATCATCTTGAGCATATGTCTTTGTTTGAGGATATCATTGGCTACACCTCGACAAATCAGATCAATATGCGTGTAGGCTGCTTTTTCCAGCTTAGGGCGTATTCTAAGTCTCAAATAAGAGGCCATGCGCTCTTTTAGGCAGCGGTAACAAGCGAGGGTCAGAATGTACTTTTTAAAGAGATATCCACCGGGCCATCTGGCTAGAATGACGTCGAGCTGCTCATTTTTTTGCAGGGGAAAATTGTAGCTGTAGCGCATGAGGGAATTGATAACTTGTAACTTAAGGTTGCTGTTCATACCGAGATTATGCTATACCAAATTAAAGAAAATATTTGGTAGAACAAATCCGGACTTTTCACATTATTTTGGCAAAGAAGTGCAGAGTGTTTGGATAAGATTGCCAAAATCGCTACGAAACTAATATGTCAAACATATTGGCAAGGAGTGATTTCTGGCAAGATCGCCAAACAATCTGTGCAGATTTGCTTAAAGAGTGTGAAAAGTCCGGGTTAAATCATGATTATTGAGGTAGGCTTTCAAACCATCATTGCGAAGTTTGCAGCTGGGGCATTTTTGGCAGCCAAGCTGCGGGATTCCGTTGTAACAGGTAATGGTATTTTTGAGCAGGTAATCGAGAATGCCCAGGGAGTCGGCAAGCTCGAGAGTTTGCTTTTTGTTCAGGCCGACAACAGGGGTTAGGATTTCGAACTCGGGGTCGCAGAGGTCGATGCGGAGGATTTGCTGCATGAGGTCCATATAGCTCCTGGAACAATCGCGATATCCAGAGTTTGCCTCCTCAACTTCGATCACCCCCAGAGAAATCAGGCGGGCTCCTAAGGAGTGGGCATGGATGGCGGCGAGGCGGGCCATAAGGCCATTGCGGCCCACGACGAGGGTATTAGGAGGGTTGTCGTCATTCTGAGTGATCTCAAGTGTTGGATCGGTGAGGGCGTCGCGCGTTATTTGGCTTAGGCATGTCAGTTCAATCACTGCATGGTCGACGTTCCAGTCGCGGCAGATTTTAGCGGCGGCGGCCAGTTCACTGCTGTGGCGGTGTTTGTAATCGAAAGAGAGGCTTAGGACTTCGTCATTTCCGAATTCATTTACCGCCAGGGCCAGGCAGAGGGAAGAATCCATGCCTCCCGAGTGGACCACGATGATTTTTTTACGCATGAGTTTTCTGTCTGTTTAACATGTCCCACATAAGTTTGAACTCGGGACAGCATGTTAAGAGCTCGTCTCTGGTTCCTTCAGCAATTTTTTGTCCCTTGTCAATGTAGATGATTTTATCGGCATCTTCTACGGTTGAGAGGCGGTGGGCGATGATGATCTGGGTCATTGATCCGCGAAGTTCGCGAATTGCCGTTTTAATATGGTTTTCGCTTAAGGCATCGAGAGAGGATGTCGCTTCGTCCATAACGAGTATCGGGGTTTTTTTGAAGAGCGCGCGGGCAATCGCGAGGCGCTGCTGCTGTCCTCCCGAGAGGTTTTTCCCCATTTCTGAAAGCTCTGTTTCAAAACCTCTGGGAAGGTTTTTGATAAACTCGCAGGCATGCGCTTTCTTGGCCGCCTCCTCAATGTCTTCTTCGGTATAAGGGGATCCGAAGGCAATGTTTTCCGTGATGGTATCCAGAAAGAGAAAGGGCTTTTGCGGCACAAAGGCAACCTTTTTGCGAATGGAGGCTTGTGTGTAGGCATTTAAAGGTTTGCCGTCGATCAGGATTTGCCCTTTTTGCACTTCATAGAGTCTGGGGATGAGCTGGACGATAGTCGACTTGCCGGCGCCAGTCGGCCCTACAAGAGCGACAGTCTGCCCTTTTTCTACTGTAAAGCTCAAATCTTTCAGAATCCATTCTTCGTCATAGCGGAAAGAGACATTGCGAAATTCGATGCAATCCTCAAATTCCGTTAGTTCAAGAGCGTCCGGAGCATCCTGAATCTGCGGTTTGATCTGCATCACTTCGTACATCCGTTCCGCGGCGGCGGCTCCTCTTTGGATTTGCCCGTTGGTTTCGGCGAATTTTTTCACCGGTTCATAAAAGACATAGAGAAGCCCGCAGTAGACAATCACTTCGGGAACGCTCATATTTAAGATGTAGAGGCCGAAGATCAGGGCGCCGGCCAGAAAGGACATGCCGATCGTGTGAACAATGGGCCGCGAAGAGACGTCGTATTTAGCGCTTTTTTGTTCGAGACTAGCCATTTGCTCGTTTTGCCATCGATATTTTTTTAAGGAAAAGCTTTCCATGGCAAACATTTTGATGGTTTGGATGCCTCCGAGATAATCGACAAGCACGGAGGTAAAGTTTTCCTGATTCTTCTGGAGCTCTTTAGCGATTCGTTTCACATGGCGGGCAATATACACGATAGGAAAGGCAATCAGCGGCAGGCCCAAAAAGATCATGAGGGACAATTTCCATGAAGCGATAAAACAAAGGATAAGGGTTGAAAAGATCGCGAAGGGGGTTTGCAGATAATTGATCAGCGAGGCATTGATGCCATCGGCAATGGCAACGGCATCGGTCACAACTCGGGCAGAAAGGCTGCCGATGTTATGCTTTTGATAAAAACTCATAGGGAGCAATTGTATGTGCTCGAAGTAATTCTGCCTCAAATCGCGGCTGACCTGGATGGCCACAAGTTTTGTGGAAAAGCGGTGGCAGAACATTGCAATAGCGTTGAACAGGGCGACAATGATGAACACAATGGCAAGATTGCGGGGGTTGCCGGAGAGAGGAATCACACGGTTCAAATAATAGATGGATCTTTCGACAAGCCCTTTTGGTTTGACAGAGCGGGCAAAGCGGGTAGTATCCATACGGTCGACATACCCTTTGCCTGTTCGGTCCAGTTCGTCCCATCTCTTATTAAGCTCTTTTCGTGTAATTTTATCCGATTGAACGATTTCATCATTTTTTACGGGGCTGAACAGTTCAAAAAATCCCGGCCCTTTATTTGTCAAGATGCCGATTGTGATGATTTCCATCTGTGTGCCGATGGTGAAAAGGCACATCGAAACCATGGTGATGGCGATCAAAAGGAAATTGGCGTGCTTTTGAAACGAGAGTTTAAATAGAAGCTTCATTTTTTGAAAACTGTCCGATTTTTCGGTATTTATTGTATCGCTGTTCGAGGAGAAGATGAGGGGGAAGCAGTTTGAGGACATCGCATTTGTCCTGGATAAACCGTTTCACATTGTCATAAACAACCTCCGGATCGTGATGGGCTCCGCCCAAAGGTTCACCAATCACTTCATCGATGATTTCGTAGTCCATAAGATTTTCGGAGTTGAGTTTGAGCGCGGCTGCCGCATCGACATTTTTCCCGGCTTCTTTCCACAGGATTGAGGCGCATCCTTCAGGGGAAATGACAGAATAGTACGCATGTTCGAGCATGCCGATAGCGTCTCCGATTCCGATGCCGAGCGCACCGCCGGAGCACCCTTCCCCGATGACAATGGAAATGACCGGGGTTTCGATCCGCATCATCTCCCGCAAATTCAGGGCAATGGCGGCGCCCTGCCCTCTTTTTTCTGCGTCAAGGCCGGGAAATGCGCCCGGCGTGTCGATCAGGGTAATGATGGGGAGGTGGAACTTTTCGGCCAGCTTCATGAGGCGGAGCGCTTTTTTATAGCCTTCGGGATGCATCATCCCGAAATTGCGTTTTAGCCTCTCCTCAGTATTGCTTCCCTTTTCCTGGCCGATCACAACACACTTGATATCCCCCAGGCTGGCAAGCCCGCCGATAAGGGCCTTGTCATCGGCAAATTGCCGGTCGCCGGAAAGTTCTTCAAAACCGGAAAACATTTTCGCGATGTAGTCGATCGTGTGCGGACGCGAGGAGTGGCGGCAGATCTGCACCCGCTGCCATGGCGTCAGTTTCGAATAGACATCGTGTTTGAGTTTTTCCAGCTTTTGTTCAAGGCGCGAGATCTCATCAAAAAAAATAGGATTTTCGCCCCCTTTGCTTTTCAGGTGGTCGATCGTCTTGATATATTCAAAGATCTCTTTTTCGTGTGCCAGTATATCCATTATTGGTATTCTTCTCCGGGAAGTTTGGCGTCATGGAAATCATTCACAAGTTCCACAAATGACGGTTTGCCTGCGATGATCGCGTAAACTTCTTCGATATCATCGGAGGCCATTCTGATGCAGCCGTCGCTTGTGTAAGTTCCGAGGCTGCTTGCGTCTTCCATTAATTCTCCGGATTCAGGATCTTCCTTCCAGGGGACTCCGTGAATGCCGAAACCTTTTGCAGGAGATGTCGTATTGCTGATTTCCTGCTCAAAGGGGATCCATCTCGTTCCGAAAACCCGAATCAGCTCTATTTTGTTTCCATTGTGATAACCGGTTGTTTTGGGCTGGTAGGCGGCGATTCTTTCCCCGAGGGAATATTTGCCGCGGGGAGTCAGCAGGCCCGAGGATTTGAGGTTGTCGGGACGTCCCAGGCCGACGGCGTAGTCTTTGAGGAATATTCTCTGATGAGTGTCTCTGTCGTAGACATAGAACCAGCATTTGCATCGCGAGAGGTCGATGAGCAGGTAGAACTCAATGTCTTTGTCGGGATCCAAGACATTGAAATAATCGCCGTTTGAGATATCGTGTTTGTAGTAGTTTCCTTTTCCGTGGAGGCTGCGGGCGATAAAGTGGCGCGAGGTCTTAAAATGCGTGGCATAATCGGAGATCCAAGCCGGCCTTCCGTTCATCCAGGAGACGCGGCTTTTGTATGAGATTGTTTTGACCACGGGAAGCTTTTTGTCCGAAGTAGTGAAGAGGCGGTCGATGTTGCCTCCGGTCGGAAGCCCTTCTGAGGCAAGAGGCCATGAGGCAGTGATCGGCTCGTCCGTCTTAACCTGTTGACCAGCAGTCGGTTCCTCCGGGGTTTCAATGATTTCAGGCTCCTTGTCGATGTCAATGAGAATCGGGGCGATATCGGTATTTTGAGCGGTCACGACAATTTCCGGCTCTTTCTCCGTCTGATTCTTTAGGTACGCGGCTATCCCTATGATGGAAAAGAGCACAAAAGCTGTGATGATGAGTAGTCTCCCCAAGGTATTCTCTCCTTCAACTATTTTTTAGCAATTTTATCCTATTTTTCTTTTGAATACAAGGTATTTACGAACTTTAAAAAATTATTTTGCCATTTGGCCCGGTATTTGCTTTATCACTAAGAATCATAGGTAATATATGATTAATAATAAGAATGATTTACCCCTAGTTTCTAAGCCTGAAGGGAATGTGGATGACTGTAATCCGATTCAGTGGCTATATAGGCATTACCCCGGAATTTTAACGCACCCCGAGAAAATAAAAAATATCACCGCCTCTATTGAAAAAGAAAGAGAGCATTTTTTAATCACGACCTATAAATTATCGAAGTCTGGCGACAAATATTTGAAAACGCGCATTTTGTGGAAACTGGAAGTAGACGGCAAGCCCGTCGAGCTTTTGTCGACAATCTACACGGCAGTCAAGTGTCCGAAAGATCCCGAAAATTTGAGGGAAGTAGCCATAGCCAAGTCAAAAGTCCTGATGGTCGCAGAAACGTATAGGCAATCCCTTTTGGCGGTTCTCGACCCTGCGCATAAGCAGCATCATTTGACGGCTCAAATGATGCCGAAATTTACTATTATGACGCATTTTACCATCGATGCCACGCCGACAGGGCGGATCAGAAGCTACAAGATCGCAACCCGTGAAAAAGATTCCTCAGGGCCTGGCACTTATGTGCTGAGCAAATTATTGTCTCCATATTTTGCCGTTTCCAAAATCAACGACTATGAGTCGGAAGCCGTCATACAGGACAACGGGTCCGATGAAGTTTTCAATGCCCTCCGCGAAGAGAAAGAGGGGAGAGTCAGCCGCTTTCTTATTGACTATTACACAATCTGCAGCCATCGCTACAGTCAAACGTTTGAAGAGGCCTATACACGGTTCATCGATGTTATGGCCGAAGACCAGGTGCAACGATATATTCTTGAGCTCAGGGATATGGAAGCCGGGGCTCAAAAGAAAGAGTATTCCATCGAAGAAATTAGAGAGAAGTTCGATTATGTGATCCAGTATGTCAAAGAGCATCATGAAAGCTCCAGGCATGAATATGAAATCATGAAAGAGGCTTTTTCTCATCTGGAGAGCGTGATTGACAAATTCGATTCCTGGCGGGAGCATCCCGACTTGTCTTTAGCGCAGACGAGCCTTCTCGAGGCAAAGATCAATCAGCTTTCAAAAACAGTCAACGACAGGCGTCTTCTACTGACTGAGCTGAGGCGCCGGTTCGAAAAAATCGAATACTTTGCCAAATGGTTTAAAAAGCAGTTCCCCACTCTGTTCCTCATGCTTGATGAATAATGGTCTTTTTGCCACGATGATCCTATGCACATCATCCACGCAGCTTCTGAACTCGCCCCGATTGCCAAGATAGGCGGGCTCGGCGATGTTCTGCTCGGCCTGTCCCGCCAGCTTGCCTGGGAGGGGCATGATGTCGATATCATCCTTCCCAAATACGACTGCATGGATACCGAAAAGATCCGCGACCTGCATATCGACGAGTCTGACATTTTAGTCGAATATGATGGGCAGGTGCACCCGAATACCATTTGGCTGGGGTGGGTCGACAATCTCAAAGTCTATTTTATCGAGCCCCACCACCCCAAGCTCTTCTTTAATCGAGGCTGCATTTATGGATGCGACGACGACATCGAACGCTACATTTACTTTTCCAAAGCTTCCATGGAGCTGATGAAACAGCGAGGCCTTAAGCCTCATCTTCTCCATTTGCACGATTGGCATACAGCCCTTATGGCCCCTCTTTACAAAGACATGTATCGGGAGCTCGGAAAGAACGGACTTAAACTTGTTTTTACGATCCATAATATGGAGTACCAGGGAAAATGTCTGACACTTGATATTGATAAAACGGGGCTTAAAGGAGAGGATTATGCCGATCCCAAAAAGCTTCTCGATGAAACAGATTCAACCCATCTCAATCTAATGAAGGGGGGTATTGTCTATTCTGAAGCGGTCACAACCGTCTCTTGTACCTATGCCAAAGAAATACAAACGCAAAAAGGTGGAAAAGGGCTCGGTAAACTTCTAAAAAAATACAAAAGCAAAGTTTATGGAATCGTCAACGGCGTCGAATACGCCTATTGGAACCCCGAAACAGACCCTTACCTTCCCGCTCACTTTTCTTCCAGGGAAAAACCGAAAACCGATAACGACTTGGCGACGATTGACCGGAAAGCGTATGTCAAGAATCTGCTGAGAGAGAAGCTTATGCTTGACGAAGCGCATCGTCCTTTAGTCGGCTGCGTCGCCCGCCTTGTTCCCCAAAAAGGGGTAGAGCTGATGCGCCACGCCCTCTTCCGTACATTGGAAAGGGGAGGGCAATTCATTCTTCTGGGAACCAGTCCTATCCCTAAAATCAATCGCGAATTTCACGAGCTGATGCATCATTTCGCCGATCATCCCCACGCCCACCTGATTCTGAAGCACGAAGAAGAGACGGCGCATCATATTTTCGCCGCCAGCGATATGTTTATTGTTCCTTCAATATTCGAACCCTGCGGCCTCACTCAGTTGATATCCCTTAAATATGGTACCGTTCCCATTGTTAGAAAAACAGGAGGGCTGGCCGATACGATCGTTGATGTCGACAACGGGAGGGTTCTTTTTGAGAAAAGAAACGGCTTTGTCTTTGAAAAGCCCACGCCCGAGGGGTTCAACTCAGCTTTGGACCGGGCCATCGCCTATTGGTTTGACAAGCCGCTAATGTGGCGGAAACTCATGCTAAACGGCATGGCTATGGACTTCAGCTGGAAGGGCCCCGCCAAGCAGTATCTCGACCTTTATGAGAAGATTCGGATGAAGTAGCAGAAGTGTGGATGTTAGACATCATTTGACTTAACAAAAAATGATTAGGAGGACCCAAAATATGATTTCAGAATTTTATACCGTGACCTCATCTAATGATAAATGGAATTTGGAATATAAGATTATTCCAAAGATTACAAGGGATTCTCGTAATTGCACGATAGAAACAATGAAACTAAGTGCATGGTCAAATCTTAAAAAAGCAGAAAAATATGCAAAAAAAGGCAGCAAAACAACTGGGAGTCCCTAATCTGAGAAACGTAAATGATATTATTGTGATCGCTCCTTGTGAGGATGGATATTTTTCCAGGAAGGTAATTGTTTCAGGAGACGATCAAGGAACTGTAAAAAAAGTAGAAAAGCAGACCAGGCTGCTTGGGAAAAAGCTTATAGATCACTGGAAAATTGTTAATGAACGCTCTTGCGAATATATTCAAGCTTTGGCGTTTTCAAAGAGTGACTTAGAGGAGATTAATAACTTTATTCAGAAGAAAAGTGAAATGGAAGGATTTCTGGATCTTAAAATCAAAGGAAAGAAATTTTCTCTGTTTGTATTCGAAACGGATGCTAGCCCTTACGAGGGTGAATGGACTTATACTATACAAGTCCTTTGCCAAAATGATCCCTCTCTCAACGAATGTCAGGGAGAAGGGCCGATGTTCATCACGTCGGTTAAGGGTAAATGGCATAAACAAGTTTTGAAAAAGCTCAATGTCAGTATCAAGGAGAAATTACACAATGAAATCAACTCAATCTATAGTCAACCGTCAAAGATATGGGAGCTAGTCAAGCAACATTCCAACGAATATATTCAAGCTTTGAAGCTTTTTAAAAGTGACTTAAAAACGATCGAAGACTTTATTCAAGAAACGGAAGGAAGAAAAGGGTTTCTGGATCTTGAAATCGAAGGAAAAGAATTTTCTCTGTTAACAAACCGCATATGTGCTGTTTCTTACGGTGATGACTGGACCGATATTGTGCAAGTCGTTTGTCAAAATGATCCCTCGCTCAACACACAAATAGGAATGGGAGCGAGGCACCTCACAGTGATTCCGGATGAGTGGCATCAGAAAGTTTTAAAAAAAATAAAAGAGTCGTAAAGGGCTTCTTGTATGGCGCCTTCTAATGCTGAGCGGCATGGCTATGGACGTTAGCTGAGGTTTAGGTAGCAATCAGGGTCTAAGCCTCGATTATCGGCAAGGGATTACCCTTGCCTTCAAATCGAGTCTACGCATCTGAATCCAACGAAAGACTTTAACAACAAGTTTAGGTAGCAATCAGGGTCTTAGATCTTCTGGCGTCTTATATAAAGCAATTCGCAAGACCTGTGGTAGCTATGAATTTTTTGGAAGTTTTAGAGTGTCTCCCCAAGAGATTTCTTGATGAAATCAATAATGACTTTGTTAAACTCTTTTCAAAAGAATACTATAGCACCACAGTAACCACCTGTATCGTTGATGCTTCGGAAATTCAACGAATTCCTATAATCAATTCTCTGATTAGCTTAACAAAAGAGGATACCGATTGGCCTTTAATTACACTTGTAATAGATGCTCATGTTAAGATATCCGGAGACAAAAGAAGCGAGGTAATTCACTCTTTTGTTGAAGCTCTAAAGGCGAATCGAGATATTCGGGTTAAGGCATTCAGCCAGTTTTTTTGTATCTAATGGATTATGAGAGCCCAAGTAATGGAAATCGCGGCTCCTTATTTAAAAACCTGTAAAAAAATTGAAGTCGATACAATTTATTGGATCGCTTCTAGACTAATAGATATGAATGAAGCGAAAAGAAAACCTGCTTTTCAAGGACTCTTACACGATGAAAAATTGGCTGATGATAAAACAACAATAAAAATGCTTTCGGATTATCTTTAAAGATTTTTCTCCTTAGATTTTTTGTCAACAATTGCCCTTTTTAATAACATTATTGGCATCTTCAAACGTAATTTTCCGAATCAGACTCGAATTATTTTCGTCAAAATTTTTACCTTAACCTGTTAGTCTTGGCACAGAATTTGTTTACAAAAACCGTTGTAAACAAAGGAGTTCAAGATGGGTCCGTTGAATGTTAATCGAGTAGAATCTTTCCCATTCCTCCAAAAACGGAAAGTTAAGGGGACTCATATTGCCTTAAAGGCCCTTCAGCATAGCAGGAGCGACCCGACATTGAGCCCTCAGAGAGTGAAAGTTCTGACTCCAAAGGATTATACAAGAATCCCCTCACCCTATAGAAAAGCTAAACCTCCTGAATCGGAGGCAGTTAAAAGAGCCAAAAAAGATGCTGCTGCAAATGGCTGGTTAATCTCGGCGCGGATTCAAGATTATGGGATCGACAATCAAAAGGACTTAGTAGACATTGCGAAAATCGCCGCGCGGCAAGATGGCGGAGGTGTGTCGGCCTATATTGAAAATTATGGAATAACTAGCGAAGACGATCGAATCGAGATAGCATTGCTCGCCGCCATGCACAACGGGATTGCCGATGCCGACGAGGAAAGTACTGTCTCGGCTTTTATTGGAAACTATCGGATAAAGAATCAAAAAGGTCTTGTCAAGATAGCTATGGCCGCCGCCAAACATAATGGTCTGAGAACCGCTCAGCATTTTCGAAATTATAGAATCAAAGATTCTAATGATCGAGAAATAATATTTCGCGAGACATTGAAAAATAATTCCAACGCCATTAGATTCGCGAACCAGTTCGATCTTGAGCTAAAGACACTTGCCAAGATCTCTTCGGATCTGCTGAAAAAACATCCTTTGTTGGCGTCGCTTGTTTTTGATACGTTCAACAACAAACCTGTTATGCTGCTCAAAATTCAGGCCGAGCTGTATAAAAACTTCCCTCGGCTGGCCAAACAGCTCAGCCAGAAAAAATCGATGATTTCAGAGGAAGCTTTAAGAAATTTTTCACTAAAAGATACTTTATCAATACTCGACAACCGTGATTTTTCAAAAAGAGAGTTCAAAAACTTGATGGCAGTAATCGATAAAGTTAAAGAGTCGCAAAATCCTCATGAAAATACACTTTGGTTGATAACCGCTTTAATAACTCTTGATAAACTCGATCACAGTATTTTGAAATATCTTTTGAAAAAAAATGTTCTATTGAAAATGGCTGATCTTAAGCCTCGGTCATATAGGAGTATGCTTGTCGATGATATCGCGATGTTTTCCAATGCAAATAAGGAATGGCTAAGCATTTATCAAGATCTCAATCGAAAGAGTGGGAGAGGGATCCATCGGCTCATACCCAATCTCTACCTGGCCCATTTTTTATGTCAGGGATTTGACAAAGAGGCTGTTGAAGATTTGGCAATTTCCATTGGTAAAAACAACCATTTAAGAAAACATAAATTTCAAAGTGTCTTTTATCCTTTTTTTCACAAGCTAATGAACAATCAAACTCTCCACACATTTGACCGGGAATATATTCTAAACCTACTGTTCGTCGAAGAGGAGTCAATTAAACAGAATGTCTATATTCTCGATATCATCTTATCTCATGGCGAGGGAAGCATGCTGACTTCAGATCTCGCTAAAACCAACGGCAATTTTAGCAAGTTGCTGAATCGGTTTTTCCAAAGCGAGGGGAAGGTGAAATCATTGAAGCACTTTGCTGACAGGTTCAATGATGTCATAGGTTTCCAAAATGTTTCGGGTAAGGCATTCTTGTCTCTTTGGGTATCTCTTAGCGACCTGCCGGAGGCCCGAAGAGTCCAAGCCTTTCATCAGCTTGGGTTGTATTTGGATGGAGCCTTGTGTCGAAAAACACAAAAGGTGCGGAAGAAAAATACTCTTCATAAGATCAAAAATATGTCTCAATGGGAGCAACCTTTGCCGAGAGGCATCAGCGGAGATCTGACCGCATTGGAAACCGATAAGTCAAAAACCATGCTTGAAGGGCTTGCATTCATGAGTAGTTTGGATCGGGTCGAAGTGAATGAAGCCTTGCTTTCAGTTCTCACGGATGCAAAAAACCGCATGATTGTCGTTAAAGATAAAAAAGGGCAGATTCAAGGAGCTGCTGTCATGAAGCTTCTTTTTGAGAAAAAATCACAAAAACCTTTGATTTTTTTAGATAAGATCTATCCGGTCCGTCCTAGCAGAGGAATTTCTGAAATGATCCTCGAGACGGCCAAGAAAAAAAGCAATATTATGGGATTTGACCTTTACCAAAAATCCGAGGGACGTAAAACCGATGCTCCGACACTCCTCTCTTTAGGATCCGCATCCTATTCGGAATACTGCGACGGAGCAGGCGGAATCATAAAATGGAGGCTCTTATACAATTGAACACGCACAGGAAATATAAAAGTTCAATATTGTTCAAAAGAATTAAGTGTGTTAGATTCTTCTCAAGAAAGTGGGAGAATGCTTTTGACTATTGCCAATTGGCTGACAATTCTAAGATTATTAATCAGCCCCTTTTTTTTATTGATTTACGTCTATCCGAAGACATTTTACGTCTCAGAGGCGTCTCTTCCCTTCGTTCTTCTTGCCTTATTTTTATTTTTTGAGCTTTCCGACGCATTCGACGGATTTATTGCAAGAAAGTATGAACAGGTGACGGAATTGGGAAAGCTGCTCGATCCGATGGCCGACAGCATTACGAGGACATCGGCTTTTTTAACCTTCACGCTAGGACCGGTGCAGCTTCCGATAGTGATCGTTTTTATTTTTATCTATCGCGACACCATGGTCGGGACGCTCAGGACTATCTGCGCTCTAAAGGGATTTGCCCTTGCCGCCAGAGTTAGCGGCAAAATCAAGGCCATCATTCAGGCGATTGCCATCTTTGTCATCATAGCGATGATGATCTTCCATTCTTTAGGGGGGATTTCGCAGCAAACGCTTCAATTTGCCGCCTCCTTGGCAGGGTGGATTGCCGCCCTATATGCGGTATATTCCGGAATAGAATACTTTACTGTAAACCGCAGCTACATCGCTCGAATGCTGCATAGCAGCCCGCGATAGCGGGCTGCTTAAAAGAACTTACTTGCGGATGATATTGGAGAGGTGGTCAGCATAGGCTTTCGCGCCCCCGGCTTTGTAGCCTGTTTTTCCCAGAACATTTTCGTTCGGGTCGAGAACGATGACAGTCGGGAATCCATTGATATGATACTTGTTTTTCAGCTGTTCGTTTTGCTGCTTTACTTGCGGGCTTTGGTTTGAAGACATGGGGAAGTCGAGATCGACAAAGATCATCTTGTCGGCCATTCGATTGGCGAAATCAGGTGATTTGAACACTTCGTTGTCTAGCTTTTTACACCATCCGCACCAGTCAGAACCTGTAAAAAATAAGAGTATGGGCTTAGACTCGCTTTTGGCCTGCTGAACCGCTTTAGAATAGTCGGTTTGCCAATTGATCGACGAGGCCGCAAATGCAGTTGCCGCTGCAAAGACCATAAGACAAAAGCTTAATAATTTGAATGTTTTCATAAAAAAAACCCCTTACGTTTTAAAACGTTTTAAGTTAAACTGCTCAGTTTAATATAAATGAATTTCCAGAAATATGCAAGGTTACCCCCCTACAGTGATCCTTAGGCACCGCCGTGAAAACCTTAAGAAATGCAGCCTGAGAGGTTTGGAAAGCCGCGATGATATGAGATTCTTTACTTACCCAAAAGATTCCCTGCCATGTCTGGAGGGGGCAGTTATGCTCGATTTGGAGGGGCCGGAGTTGTCGCGGGAAGATGGAGACAGGCCCCTTTTGCTTGTTGACGCCACTTGGAGATGGGCTGAAGTGATGAAGAGTCAGATTCCCTTGGTGGAAAAAAGAAGCCTTCCAGCCGGCTTTAGGACCGCATATCCCCGAAAACAGCAAGATTGTTCTGATCCTGAAAGAGGGCTCGCCTCTGTGGAGGCTCTCTATATCGCCTATCAAATTCTGGGGAGGGAAACCGCCGGTTTACTCGAAAATTATTATTGGAAGGCAGAATTTATAAAAAATAACAGATTTTATTGACTTTTTTAAAAAAATATCTTATAATATAGCTTATTATTTGACAAACTAAGATTTAATGATGTTTCAACTATTTTTTGACGCGCTAGGTATAATTGACGATAACCTCTGGTCCTATATCGGGTTCCCCATCATTGTGCTTTTGGGTCTCGCTTTGTCCATTGTATCCCGTTTTGTTCAAGTGCGCCGCTTTCCCGAGGCACTGACAAGCTTTTTAAATTTTTTCTCTCCTAAGCAGAGATCAAGCATAGGTGTACATCCCTTGAAAGCGTTTTTCGCATGCCTTGGCGGATGTATTGGTATTGGAAATATTGTGGCTGTCTGCACAGCGGTGCAGGTCGGCGGTCCCGGCGCTCTGCTGTGGATATGGATAACGGCGATTTTGGGCATGGCGATGAAGTATTCCGAGGTTTATCTCGGGATCCGCTACAGAGTCAAAAATAATGAAGGCGGTTACAACGGCGGGCCGATGTACTTTTTACAGCGCGTCTTCAAGACGATGTGGATTCCCGGCTTTGTTGCGCTTTTACTTTGCGTGTACGGAGTTGAAGTTTATCAGTTCAGGATTGTCACTGAAAGTCTGACGGAAAACTTTTCTCTGAATTATTATGTTGTCGCCTTTACTTTGCTTGCCCTTGTGATCTATGCCGGAAGTGGAGGGGTAAGCCGCGTCGGAGAAATTTCCAGTGCGATCATTCCGTTTTTTATTTTGATCTTTTTAGGGATGGGGCTTTGGGTTCTGGCAAATAACTTGTCCGAAATTCCATCGGCATTCGCGACTGTTTTCCGGTCGGCATTTACCGGCCACGCAGCGACAGGGGGATTTATCGGCAGCGGTCTGATGATGACCATTTCCCAAGGAATTCGGAGAGGATGTTATGCCAGCGACGTCGGAATCGGATACGCGTCTGTCATTCACAGCGAGACCAGCTCACAGATACCCGAAAAACAGTCTTCTCTGATTTTTATCGACCTCTTTTTGGATATCTTTATCGTCTGCACCATCAGCATTTTTTTAGTGCTTGTGACAGGGCTTTGGACCCAGGACATTCCGGCGACTCTGCTTGTACAAACAGCGCTTGCGCAATATTTTCCTTACATGGAATATTTTATGCCTGTCTTTATTTTGCTCTTGGGGTATTCCACAATTATTGCCTACTTTTGCGTTGGTTTGAAGTGCGCCGAATTCCTCTCCCCGAACTGGGGACGAAAAATCTTTCTGGTTTTCGCTACGTTTTTTTTGATGGCCTTTACCTTTTTTGAAAGCTATCAGGCGCTCACAGTCATGTCGCTCGTTCAGATCATGCTTTTGGTCTTCAACGGCTATGGAATCTGGCGGCTTCGCAAAGAGGTGTCCTTTCATATCGACGAAGAGCCGGAGCTTGTCTTGCAAGAAGAGTCGATTAAGTCATAACGGCAGATATTGAGCAGCTCTTTAGGCAGCTCGTAGAGAAAGCGGGACGGTTTGCTGAGATGCTCGTGCCCCATTCGATTTCTTTTTTGCGACATGCTTAAAAAAAGACTTTCCTTCGCCCGAGTGAGGGCGACGTAAAAAAGCCGCCTCTCCTCTTCAATTCCCGTCTCCTTCAGACTCCTTTCGTGCGGCAGGATGTGATCTTCTAGTCCTACCAGAAAGCAGACGGGAAATTCCAGCCCCTTGGCGCTGTGGAATGTCATGAGCTGAACCTTGTCGGCATTGGGATCTTTTTTTTCTCCGGGCCGGTTTTCCTCTTCATTGAGAGGTGTCGATGTTATAAAATCCAAAAGGGTCGGGGAGTCGCTTGAGCTTTCATATTCCGAAAGGGCACAGGCAAGCTCCTGAACATTGTCCCATTTCATGACCCTCATCTTTTCGCTTTTCACATCCTCTTTGATCGCTTTTTTATAGTCGATGGTTTCAAGAAACGATGACATTGCCATTGAGAGGGACTGATGTTTAAAATTTCTCGAAGCGGTTTCAATGATGTCAACAAAGGATGCAATTCCGTTTAAGGATTTTGAATTGAGCTTGTTTTGGATGTTTTCGGGAAGGGTTTTTCCGGCAGCCTGTTTGAGGATATCCCAGAGAGGGGCTTTGTACTGGCGGCTGTAGCTTGTAAGGAGATCGAGGGAGTTTTCTCCAATGCCTCTACGCGGAACATTGACCACCCTGAGTATGGCCGCCTGATCTTTTGGATTCGCGCAAATTCGGAGATAGGCCAGCAGGTCTTTTACTTCGCGCCTTTCATAAAATTCGGTTCCTCCAAACACTTGATAGGGAATTCCCCGTTTCCACTCTGTCCCTTGCCGATAACCCGTTCTCATCAAAACCTGTTCTATATGGCGGGAAAGGGCGTTTGAACGGTAGAGGATGGCAAAGCGGTTCCAGCTGCATCCGGACTCTTTTTTCATTTGCACCAGCCGATAGACGACAGCCTCGGCTTCGTCTTTTTCGGAAGGAGCGTGAAAAACAGTGAGGGGTTTCCCATCGGAATTTTTGCTCCAAAGAGATTTGCCGTGGCGAGAGCAGTTATGCTGAATGAGGGCGTTTGCAGCATTCAATATAGTAGGAGTCGAGCGGTAGTTTTGTTCCAATTTGATGACTGCAGCATTCTCGAACTCTAAAATATTGCGTATATCTGCACCTCTCCAGCCATATATCGATTGATCGTCATCCCCGACGACGAACAGGTTTCCATATTTAGCCGAAAGCAGAGAAGCCAGGCGATACTGTACAGGGTTGGTGTCTTGGTACTCGTCTATCATAATATAGCGGAAGCGCTGCTGGTATTTTTCTAGAATGTCGTGTCGTTTCAAAAAAAGTTCAACTGTCAAGTAAAGGAGATTGTCAAAATCGACTGCATTGTGCGCTCGCATGCTGTTCAGCAGCCTGCGGTAAATTTTTTTGACAAATGCCTCATGCCAGGAATTGCCTTTGTCCGGCATCTCATCAGGAGTCAGTCCTAAATTTTTGGCCAGAGTGATTTGATGGAGCGTTTCGTTGATCGCAGGAATTTCACCTTCACTTGCAAGCTCATCGCGTACAATGGCTTTGATGAGCCTTTCGACATCGGAAGGGGTGTAAAGGGTAAAATTCGCCGTATAGCCGAGATGATGGATCTCATTTCTCAAAATTTGCATGCACCAGCTGTGAAATGTACAAAGAGTCACATCAGCTGCGGCTTTTGCGGAGACCATCGCGGCAACTCTCTGCCTCATTTCCGACGCCGCTTTGTTGGTAAATGTCAGTCCAAGAATAGACTCGGGAGAGACCTTTTTTTCCTGTATCAGGTAAGCGATGCGAGTTGTCAGGACAAGGGTTTTTCCTGTTCCAGCTCCCGCCAGAACCAGAACCCTTCCCTCAGTTGTCCTTACCGCTTTTTGCTGCTCGGGATTCAGCTTAGCCCGCATTTTTCACACCTAACCGGGAAATTTGCATAATAATCTGTTTGCCGATTTTCTATCACAACTTTTACGATTATGTGTGAGAAATGTAGGTTAGTCAACACAGTCATGCAGAAAAGACAGCATTTCTTCCCCTATCTGGCAAGAATCGGCGCTGAGTGCAGACTTTCTTGGGCGGACTATCATGGCAAGTCCTCGAGGCATTTGGGGAAGCAGTTTTCTATAGGCTTCCCGCGTGATGCGCTTAAAACGGTTCCTCTTGCAGGCATTTCCATACCGCTTCGATGGGGCAATGCCCAGCTTTGAGTTTGATTTGTCCCAAGTATGGTAATCAATAATGATTGTGCGGCCAATGAACCGCCGCCCTTTTGAGATGATGCTGCGAAAATCCCGCCGATTGAGAAGCCGGCAGGATTTAGGGAATTTCATACGGTCAGTCTTTTACGCCCTTTTCGTCGGCGGTTTTTTAGGATTTTGCGTCCATTGGCCGTGCTCATTCGGGATCTGAAGCCATGGGTCTTTTGGCGGCGTCTTTTACTTGGCTGATACGTTCTTTTCACAGTTTTCTCCTCCTGATTTAAGGAACAATCATAGAACAACTAGAGAAAATTGTAAAGAGAACTTTACTTTCTTGTAGAAAATATAGGAATTGGCTATAATTTGGCTCGTCTACATTGAAAAAATAGGATTGATCTTATGAAAAATCGAGCATCTGTGAAAGCCGACCCCTCCAAAGGCGACCTTCTTGTCCGCCGCAGAGGACGGCTGTATGTTATCAATAAGTCAAACCCCAAGCGCAAGCAGCGCCAGAAGGGGAGCGCCCGTAAACGGGCCAAAAAAGACATGTTTAAAGAAATATAAGGAAAAACGGTTAATATATGGCTAAAAAGTCTGCAATTGAAAAAGAAAAACGACGGGAAAGGATGGTCAAAAACGCTTGGGAAAAGCGTGCCGAGTTGAGAAAAAGAGCAAAAGACACTGAGCCTTTCAGAAGAAGAAAGGGAAGAGGCTGCGGACAAGGCTCAACAAAATGCCTCGCGACACCTCCCATGTCCGATTAAGGAATCGCTGCGCATTGACTGGCAGGTCCCGAGGATATCTTAGAAAGTTTCGTCTGTCCCGCAACTGCTTTAGGGAAATGGCCCTGGAAGGCGTCATTCCCGGTATCGCGAAAGCGAGCTGGTAGAATCTAAAACTTTATACAACTGTTCCCGCTGGGATTTTTCACCGTAGAACCCCCGGAAACTTCCGGGGGAAGTCTGAGAGTTTCAGGCCAGTGATTTCTAAAGATTGAAAATTTAATTTTACTCACTTTGATCTAAGTTCTTTATATTCAATTCGAATCTATACTCGTTGCTAGATTCATAACATTTGAAATCATATCGAGTGAATAACTCTAGTTTTTTCAGTTCTTTTTCAATTTTTTCTGAATTATTATCAGAATAATGAAAACTCTGGAGAGTAATTTTACTGTCAAATAAAATTTTAGGCACCTTTTTTAGAGATTTTAAAGAATCTAAGTATGAGTTAAAACGAAAATCCGCATCTGCTAAGCCTCGATTATCGGCAAGGGATTACCCTTGCCTTCAAATCGAGTCTACGCATCTGAATCCAACGAAAGACTTTAACAACAAGTTTAGGTAGCAATCAGGGTCTAGTAATACCTTGAATGATCATAATAATTTTCGGAAACGCATGCGGGAACAATTTATAATCAAATTTTTTTTTAGATTGCGCTGAAGCGGAAGCGATTATAAACCAAGCGTTTCTTTAAGTTCTGCAATTGTCTTTGATTTTTTTCCATTCGGTCATGGTCTCGTTCCAGACATAGGTCTCTTCGGAAATCTGGTCCTTTTCGCTGAATTTTTTGAGTTCTGACAATAGTATGGGGGCCATGCTGCTTGCGGGCCTCGTCTAGATAGTACCAGTCATACTGATCAAAGGGAGAGTGGGGAGATACGCGGATGGCTTCGGTTTCTATGATCTTTGGTTTTTCCTCGGTTTTCTCCTGTGATTCGAATGAAGGCATCAGAAACAAGGCAATCAGCGGGAAGGGGCCGAAAAAGACTCCCAGAAAGAACCAGAGATAAGGGTTTCTGCCCCTTTTTTGAGCGAAATAAGAGTTTACCCATCCCCAGAAAACGATAAAAAATAATGTGATAAATTCCATAAATAATGGTATAATAACAGTTACCTGTATAGGAATCAAGAAGAGTTGAATTATGAAAGGCTGGAATAAAAAACAAGAGGTTGACCAGAAAGAGTACGAGCTGCCCGAAACCGTTTATGTCAGGGATATCGAAGACCGCGTTTTTAAATCGCTCGCTCTTCAAGCGCTTACGAAAATCGAAGGAGTGAGTCTCGATGGAGGCACTTTTTTAGATCATATTTTCGGAAGGGATAAAATTGATTCGATCAAAGGGGTTCAGGTTGCCCAGGATAGCAAAAATCATTCAGTCTCGTTAAAAATTGAGGTGAAGGTTCAGTACGGTGTTGCCATTCCGGAAAAGGCTGAAGAGATTCAAAACCGGATTTCCGAAGAAATCACGGCGCTTACGGGACTTCATGTCAATGCCGTTCACGTGGTTTTCAAAAATGTCTTTACTCCCGAAGAGAACGAGCCCCCCGCGATTGAGGAAGAAATCGAGGAAGAGCCTGTCGATTTTGATAATTAAACGAGTGGACAGCTTTACTTTTCGCCTCTTTCGCCGACCTTTGGCCCTGATTGCTACCTAAACCTCAGCTAGAGCTTACACGAGTACACCATCTACTGCCTGTAGCGACTTGGCAAGGGATTACCCTTGCCGTCGACGCTACAGTTGTATCTGGCGCACTCGTGTAAGCTCTAGCTGAGGTTTAGGTAGCAATCAGGGTCTTTGCCATTCGACTTAAAATTCCCTGCTCTTATAGAAAATGTGAATTAGCGTCGATTGGCAAATCATAAGCAAAAAAAGCTCAAAAATCGGTTTTTCCTGAGTTTTGCAATTCCCTCTAAACGATTCAGCTTGCAAATAAATAGCCTACACATTAATATTTCATCTTTAAATGCCTAAAAAATGGGCAGCTGATTGGGGTGTAGCCAAGCGGTAAGGCAGCGGTTTTTGGTACCGCCATGCGGAGGTTCGAATCCTTCCACCCCAAATTGAAAGCCGCGGATGATCCGCGCAAGCCAAAGGGGTGGGAGTGGAAGTTGACCCGAGCAGCTTTGTTGTCATTGCTGGGTCGTCGCATCCGGAGCTCGCTAAGGAAATAGCGTCGCATCTGGGTGTGGGCCTAGGCGGAGTCAGATCGGAAACATTTCCTGACAAGGAGATTTCTGTACAGATTCTCGAAAGTGTCAGGGGGAAAGATGTTTTCGTGGTGCAGACGGTTGCTCTTGAACCGAATGTTTACTTGATGGAGCTGTTGATCATGATCGACGCCCTCAAAAGAGCATCGGCTAAAAGCATCGTAGCTGTCATTCCTTACTTTGGTTATGCACGTCAGGACCGGAAAGATAAGCCCCGGGTGCCGATATCGGCTAAACTGGTGGCGAATCTGCTTGAAAAGGCAGGAGCGGACCGGATTTTGACGATGGATCTTCACGCTGGCCAAATACAGGGATTTTTTGATATCCCCGTGGACAATTTGCTCTCGCTGCCGCTGATGGCGAAAGCGTTTCAACGGCTCGAAATCGACGATGTCGTTGTTGTCGCACCGGATGTGGGAAGCATAAAGCTGGTCAGGGACTATGCCCAGCTTCTGGGAGTGGATTTTGCGGTTATCGACAAGATACGGAGCAGCGCTACCGAAGTCGAGATTACCGCGCTGATTGGGGATATAAAAGGAAAGAATGTACTTCTCGCTGATGACGTGTGTTCCACAGGAGGAACTTTGGTATCAGCCGCGAAAGCGTGCCAAGAGAAGGGTGCTTCAAGAGTTTTTTGTTCCATCACCCACGGTTTATTTGTGGGAGAATCGGTAAACAGGATAGAAAACAGCCCAATTGAAGTGCTTTTGATGAGTAACACGATTCCCGTTACTAACCGGCTTGACGGATTGACAAAATCCCGGGTCGTTTCTGTTGGCAGTCATTTTGCTGAAGCCATTAATTGCATAAATTCAGCAGGGTCCATTCATTCCCTTTACAATGTAAGCATTCAGTGAGCTGCGCTTACGCGCATTTTCTGGGGGCGCATTTCACCGAATGCTTACTTTATAATTGACTCGGTTCAAAAAGAGGATATATGAAACTTAGTATTAAAGAACGATCGACAGAAAAAAAATGCAAATCCAATCGCTTGAGGCGGGAAGGCCGCATCCCTGCGGTTTTGTATAACCGCGGAAAAGAGTCGCTGTCTATTTCAGTGGCTCAATCTGATTTTGATGCGTGCCTGCGTCAAATTCCCAAAGGGCGTTTGTCTACAACGGTCTTTACCCTAACCGACGAAAAAGGGCAGGAGAAAAAGGGTATTGTCAAAGAAATTCAGTATCATCCGACATCCTATCAGATGATTCACCTGGATTTTGAAGAGCTGCTCTCCGATGTCCCGGTGAATATCAAAGTTCCGATCGAATGCACGGGAGTTATGGATTGCGCCGGTATTAAACTCGGCGGCGTGCTAAGGCGTGTGATACGTTATCTTCTCGTCAACTGCCTGCCGGAAGATATCCCATCATATTTTGAACTGGATGTTCGCGAGCTTGGCATTAAGCAATATAAAAAATTGGCTGATCTTGTCATACCCGAAAAAGTGAGGCCTCTGGTCGATCTCAACGAGGTTGCAGTTGTCATAGCCAAGAGATGATGGATCGGGAAAACAAGCACCTTGTTTTTGCCGGATTAGGAAATCCCGGCCGCAAGTATAGGAAAAATCGGCATAATATCGGATTCATGGTGATTGACCGGTTTGCCGAAAGACAGGGATGGGAGCTTAAAGATGCTCCCAGGTTTCAGGCGAAAGCGGCCAAAGGGGCGCTAGGCAATAAGACAGCGCATCTTGTGGAGCCTGAAACTTACATGAATTTAAGCGGCCAATCCTTAGGGAAGTATTTGAATTACTTTCACCTGGGGCCGGAAGAGGTTGTCGTTGTGACCGATGATGCAGCGCTTCCTTTCGGCGAGATGAGGCTCCGTTTAATGGGAAGCTCCGGAGGGCACAACGGACTCAAAAGCGTAGAACAGCATTTGGGAACAAGAAATTATGCCCGGCTCAGATTGGGCATTGCCGGAAAACACTACGGGCAGCAGGCGCTGGAGGATTATGTTCTTCAGGATTTCTCAAAACAAGAGATGGAAGAGCTGCCGCAATTTATAGAAAAGGCCGCTTCGGTTCTTGAAAGACTGATAGCAGAAGATCCGGAGCGTGTTATGAATGAAGTGAACACAAAGGTGAAAAATAAAGATGACTCAGAATAAGCAGAAACTTTATGAAGGGATGTATATCATCAATTCATCATTAACCGAGGATGCTCGAAATAAAGCTTTGGATAAAATCCTGGAAGGGATTACAAGCCGTGGCGGAGAAATTCTCAAAAACCATGATTTTGGCCGGAGGCGTCTTGCTTACGAGATAGAAGGCCACAGAGAAGGTTATTATTACATCATCTACTTTTCCGTAGATCCGATAGCCATTGCCGAGATGAAGGGTGAATATCGTTTGATGGAAGATCTGGTCCGCCACATGATCGTCACACCTCATGAGGTTATGGAAAAAATTGAATTCAAGGCACTTGCAGAGGAATAGGAGAGGTATTCATGGCTAGTATTTTAAAAAGGGGCTCCCGCTCCAAAAAGAAGAAAAGATGTCCTTTTACAGCAGCCGGTATCAAGCATATCGATTACAAGGACATTGACACGCTTAAAAAGTTCATCACCGACCGGGGCAAAATTTTGCCAAGGCGCATTACAGGAGTATCAGCCTGGCATCAAAGACATTTGGCCAGGGCAATCAAACAGGCTAGAAACGTGGCTTTGCTGCCTTTTGTTGATCAGGTTTAAAGGAGACGATTTAATATGGCACTAAAACAAACTCAACGGACGAAATTATTGCTTATCCATGATGTGGAAGATCTCGGACGCAGCGGAGATATCGTTGACGTCAAGCCGGGATATGCAAGAAACTTCCTTCTTCCTAAAGGTTATGGAAGGAATGCCGACAAGCAGACTTTGAAATTACAGCAGAGTCTTCAGGAGGAAAGAGCCAAACGGGCTGTCGTGGATAAAAAAGAATCAGAACAACTTGCCGCGCGCATTGAAGGCATGACGCTGAGCACTGTAGTCAAAGTTGACCAGGAAGGCCATATGTTTGGTTCTGTCTCCCAGCTTGATGCGGTCCGTCTTCTGGAAGAACAGGGGATCGAAGTGACTAGAAAAATGGTTTTGCTTCCCCACCCGATTAAGGAAACAGGTGTTCATACGATTGAACTGAAATTGAAAGAGGATGTTCCCGCATCCATTACAGTCAAGGTAATCCCTGACACTGCGGAAGGGATGCCCGAATTGGAAGAAGCTCCCGGTGCGCCCCCCGAGGCGACTCTCACGGAAGAAGGGACTCTTACAGAAACAGAGGAATGAAGCTTCGTTCTCCTGCAAAGATCAACCTGTTTTTGCATATTCAAGGCAAGCGCCGTGATGGCTATCACGAGCTTGCCTCTTTAATTCAAGCTGTTTCTCTTTTTGATGAAATTTCAGTCGCTCTTTCCGATGCCGATTCCTTTTCCTGCAGCGATTCCTTTTTGCAAAACTCCGACAACCTCGCGATCAGAGCCCGAAATTTATTTCGAAAAAAGACAGGGATCCATCAACCCGTTGCGATCTCTCTGAAAAAAAATATTCCTGCTGAAGCGGGTCTTGGAGGAGGCAGCGGAAACGCTGCGACTGTGTTTTGGGGAATGAATCGGCTCTTCGGCGAGCCTGCAGAAGAGACAGAGCTTCAAATGTGGTCGGCCGAATTGGGATCGGACATTCCATTTTTCTTTTCATGCGGGACGGCCTACTGCACCGGCAGGGGTGAAGTCGTCCAAAACATCGCGCCTCTTGTCCCTCAAAAATTAGCCATAGTCAAACCGGAAACGTCTCTTTCGACAAAAGACGTTTATTCGCATGTTAAAGAGGCCGCGCCTAAAAATTCGGAACTTGCCCTGCGCCAGTTTCTCGTGGGAAAGCCCTGCTATCAAAACGATCTGGAAGTGCCGGCATTCCATTTAAAGCCCGAGCTCAAGCAGATCAAAGAAAATCTCCTCTCCCTTCATCCACATGTTCTCATGTGCGGTTCCGGTTCGAGTTTTTTTTACTTATCTGAAAAGCATGAATCCATTTTTTATATCAATCGCAGAAAAGGCGAATGGTATTAATGTTTTAAAAAAGCGAAGAGCGTGCGGTTTTCAAGAGTGTAAACCGTTCTGTTATCTTCGAATCAGGAATGGTTAGGAAATTCAAGGAGCTTATGAAAATTTTTCGCATATGTTTTGACGTCGGGCTGAAGTTCCACTTCAATCCAGGGAACGATTCCCTTTTTCCATGTCGGCGGCTGAATTCCTTGAAACAGATAAACCGCTTTGATCAGCATCTCGGCTATTGAGGGATCGCCCCTTTCCCAGGGCTTGGCTCTGCAGATCCACCAAAAGATTTCTCCGAGTTTTTCATTAAGCTGCGACAGGTCCTCCATTTTTAATGCTTCCTGATAGAGTTTGTCTGTATGTATGAGGATTTTAGCAATATATTTCGGTTTCGTGTGATATACGATTTCGAATGGAATGATAATGCTGGAAAGAGGGAAAGCATAATTCTCAATTTTACCGATTGTGGTAACAATTTGCGGATGATTATCTTTCCAGCGATACAAATGCAGAAAAGGGGAATTTTTCTCGGTTTTTTGGGTTTTTGCCCATTTTAGCACTTTTAGATATTCATTATTGAGTTCAGTTTTGTAGTCGATTTTTCGATTGAGGCCATAAACATAGGAAAGGCGATTTTTGCCGATGATATCTATTGCAAAATCGCGCCTAAAACGGCTCAAGACTGCCAGCATTTGGTGGAATGTCCAATGAGATTTGATTCCGAAAGCGCCAATTTGAGAGCCTTGGTGCATGCAAGATCCGTAGAAGACTTGATCGTCATCTACGAACTCGGATTTTTTTATGAATTCTTCATTTCTAATAACGTAATGATTCCACTTTTCAGTTTTTTTAAAGGGAAATTTAAAGTAAATGTCATTCATGTCAAATTCGGGATCTAAAGCAAGAAAGAGCTGCTTTTCTTGCGAGGAAAAATTTTCCAGATAAAGTTTATCTAAAAGTTTTTGATAGTTGTTGGATTGGAAGGGTTTTCCGCTGCTTAAAAATCTGTATGTGATGATAGAATCCGCAAAGTCATGTTGAATGATTTGTTTAATATCGTCTTTCGTATATCCTAGCTCCAAAAGTTGTTTTATTTCTGAATAGTCGGAAAGCTCGAGCTCGGATGCGATGATGATAGCTTCGATTTCTTCGAGCGACTCGACGGATTTGGCTTCGAATATTTTGAGGAGTTTTTGGCTTTTGGCTTTAGTTAATTTAGCGATGAACTCTTCCGGAGAGTAATAAGCGATTCGAACTTCCTTCGGAGTTAAGTTTTTCCTTAGAAGAGTATGTATTTTTTCAAATGTTTCAGGGGAGCCGTACTTGAGATGAAACTCATAATTCTGTAATTCATATTTCCTATCGAAATAGATTGCCGATTCGAGAAATTGTCTCGTTTTTTTGCCTGTAGAGAGAATGATTTGTTTTGCTATTTGATCGACAGAATGTTTATTGTTTTTATTAAAATGAAGCTGTTTTAGTTTCTTAGCAACATATTTTTGTTTTAAATCAATTGGTTCCATATAAACATTATAATGTTTTCATTATTTTAATTTCTCTAAAAAAATGCTTTAAAAATAGGCGCTAATTCGGCAAAATATCCCTATTTAAGAGGTGAGCTATGAAGCTATATAACGACCAGTATATTGTCGTCACGGGAGGAGCGGGATTTATCGGCTCTTCGGTGATTCGCGAGCTTAATAATCAGGGGCTTGTGAATATAATCGTCGTTGACGACTTTAAAAAGACGGAAAAGTGGAAAAATCTGGTCGGCAAGCGGTATGCCGACATGATCTCGAGGCATGATCTGTTTTCCTGGCTTGAGGGGAGGGCGCCGGCTGTCGAAGCTTTTGTCCATCTGGGGGCTTGTTCAAGCACAGTGGAAAAAGACGCCTCCTATTTATTTGAGAATAATTACCGTTTCAGCACACGTCTTGCTGAATATGCAATCGATCATGGCCACCGCTTTATTTATGCCTCTTCAGCGGCCACTTACGGTTCCGGCGAGGAAGGGTTTTCCGATGATGAAGATAAGCTTGAGGCGCTGCATCCCCTGAATATGTACGGCTACTCCAAACAGATGTTTGACCTCTGGCTGAAAAATCAAGGGGTTTTGGATAGGGTATGCGGTCTGAAATACTTCAATGTTTTTGGTCCGAACGAATATCATAAAGGGCGCATGTCTTCGGCAATTCTGCACTTTGTCGATCAAATCAAAACATCGGGAAAAATCCGCCTCTTCAAATCCTCGCAGCCGGATAAATATCCCGACGGGGGGCAGATGCGGGATTTTATCTACGTCAAAGACGCCGCAAAAATTACAGCCGATCTTTTGAGGAAGGATGTTTTCGGCATCTATAATTTGGGAACGGGACAGCCGAGCACTTGGCATGATTTGGGTGAGGCGGTGTTTCAGGGAATGAATCAATCCCCGAAAATCGAATTTGTCGAGATGCCGGGCGATCTCAAAGGAAAATATCAGAATTACACCGCTGCCGATATGGGAAAGTTAAAAAATGCTTTTGGAGAAGACCTGAGGTTTACACCATTTCACGAGGCTGTTATAGAATATGTAAGCGACTATTTAGTTCCGGAAAAATATTGGTAGGATTGTGAATTTATCAGGCATTTTTAACAAGATAACCCGCAAGAGAGTTTTGGTGATCGGCGATTTTATGCTGGACGCCTACACGATAGGACAGGCAAAACGCATTTCTCCGGAGGCACCGGTAGCTGTTGTCAAGGTGGAAAGGACAGAAGAGCGGCCGGGCGGTGCGGGCAATGTCGCCTTGAATCTCAAATCTCTTGGCCTTGATGTTGCGGCTATCGGGCGGCTGGGAGCCGACGACTCGGGAAAGCGGCTTGCCGCATCGCTTAAGAGCGAAGGGATCCTCATGGAGGGATGCGCCATCCAGGGCTCCTATAACACCCCGGTTAAAAACCGCGTTATCGCTTCAAATCAGCAAATCGTCCGAATTGATTATGAAGAAACAACTTCCCTTCCCGAACAGTTGGAACAGCAGGTGATTGAAGCTCTGCCAAAACTTCTCGAAGAGGTTAGTGCAGTGGCCATTTCCGATTATGGCAAAGGGTTCTTAACAGACACGCTTCTTGCCGCATTGATCAAACTTGCCCGCAAAAACTCCATTCCCGTGATTACAGATCCCAAGGGAGCTGATTTTTCCAAATATGCCGGGTCGACGCTGATCAAACCAAATTTCGCTGAAGCGGCTGCCGTTTCAGGGCTGGATGCAAACGCTGATTTGGACCTGATCGCTCAAAGCGTATTAAATCGGTCGATGTGCGATAGGCTGATCATCACAAGATCTGAAAAGGGGCTTTCGGCTTTCGATAAAAAGGGGAATCGGGAAGATTTTCCAGTCAAAATCCGCAAGGTCAAAGATGTGACCGGCGCCGGTGATACAGTTCTGGCAATACTCACATTCGCTCTTGCTAACGGCCTACCGATACCCGCCGCCTGCCGGCTGGCCAACATTGCCGCCGGGCTGGCAGTAGAAGAGCTCGGCTGCGCGAGGATTACTCTGCAGGCTCTCGCGGAAAGGCTTTTGGAAGACGATGTCGAAAACAAAGTTTTCGACGATCAGCATCTATATGCTCTTCAAGAGGTGCTGAAAGGTCGGGATGTGGTTTTGATGGGCATCGAAGAAAATACAAAGGTGTCGATCGATTTATTAAAAGCGATCAGGACATGCAAGGAAAGCGGCCGAGACCTGATCCTCTATTTGCGCGATCAGAAACCGTGCAGGGACTTGATTCATATTCTGACAGGTTTAAAAGAGGTAGACTATCTCATCCATCATGGAGAGAGCTTCCGCAAGCTCTGCCGTATGATTCATCCCGCAAAGGTTTACATTTTTGGAGAAGGAAAACTGAGCACAATCGAAGAGCCCGCGTTTCTTATGTAGAGGATGATATATGGATTACAATCTTCAGTTTATGTGGAAAAGGCAGCCCGACGCGGAAAATCTGGCTCTCAAGATTTTAGACGCCTGCCTTGACGGCCATTCAGGCCTCCAGAAACTCAATCACGACCTCCATGTGATGACAAGCACCCGCCTTTTTGATTGGGTCGACCATCTTATCGTCAGCTCCTCGCACGAGCTGCTGCAGTTTCTTCAAAGTTCCGGCTATGAGGAAGAAGGGAAGTTTTCCGATTGCATTTCCTACCGCCATCCGGGAGCTCAGCTTCCGACACTTGTTGTGGCCGAAGAACCTGAAAACGTCATGGGCTGCGCTGTCAAAGTCGAGTCGATAGCCGATTTCCTTATGGCTCATGGATTGAGACGACCGATTGAAGGAACTTTTTTCAGTCCTTACCGCCGAAGCTTGGTTGAAGAAGAGAACAATATCTCGTTTTGGGTTGTCGAGAGGAGGGGCACTCGCACAATGGAGCCCTCCAGTCCATCATGGGAATACACCACCGATTATCTTGAGGCGATGGAGCTTTGGCAAACGAGGCCGCGTGAGTCAAAAGATGAGCAAGCGGAGATTCAGCAGGCTGTCGATCTGGCCAAAGAAATGGTGTCGCAGGTAGGTCGCGACGTCGCTGCCTGGATTGTCTGCGAAGGGGAGAGAAAGTATTGGCAGTCCCGCAATCTGGCAGGGCAGATTCAAAAGGGGCGTCAGGATCGTCTGGGCATGGGCTGGGCCAACCACGACCACCACACCTTCCGTTCATCGAGAAAAAATTTCGTTAAGCTTGTGGAGCTTTTTGAGACCCTGGGTTTCTCTTGCCGCGAGCGTTTCTACGCCGGCGAAGAGGCCGGCTGGGGAGCGCAGGTGATGGAAAACACGAACGCTTCGCTTGTTCTTTTTCTCGACGTCGATTTAACTCCAGACGAGGTGGCCATCGACTTTGCCCACGAGCCCCTTCCCGAGCCCTCTACGCTTGGCACCGTCGGCCTTTGGTGTGGATTGCACGGCGATTCCATTCTCAAGGCCGGCATGCACCACTTGGAAGCGCAGTTTAACTTTGACGACTTAAAGCACGACCTTTCCCGCCTCGGCATCGGTTTGATGGACCCGTTTAGCGACTTTTCTTATCTGAGGCAGGCATTCACCCAATCGGAAATGTGGAAAGTCGATCCTGCAAGAATCGACGCCCTCCTGCAAAAAAATTTGATCACCGCCGAGCAGGCCGAAAAGTTTTTGGAAGAGGGGGCTGTCGGCAGTGTCATGGAGAATCTCCAGCGTCGCGAAGGATATAAAGGCTTCAATCAGAAAAATGTCAGCAATATCTTGCGCCGCACCGATCCGCGCCGCGGCTTTGCCAATAATGTTAAATTTTAAGGAGAATTTATGAATATCGAGCCAATAACTACAACCAACTTGGCCAGAACTTTTGCCGATCAATTGCCCGATCAATTGCTCATTCCGATTTTTGACTATTTAGACCTTCAAGATAAAGCTTCGACTCCACTCGATTGCAGGGAGTGGCTTCAGAAGACTTCGGATGAATTTCTTTGGAAGGTCGTTTGCGTGAGCCGGGGGATCATTGAAAAACCCGATGATATGACATGGGAAGATAAGTCGGTATGTCTGATGACATTTGATGAGGCGCTAAAAATGCCAAAAACTAACAAATGGAGGATCACTGGTTTTATCGACGAAGTGATCAAAAAATATCCCAATGCGATAAGCTATGACTTCAATCCCCAAGACCCCGCGTCTTCAATGCACATACCTGAAGATAAAGCATTCCTTATCGGCATAGATCAAAATAAGCGTCCCTTCCTTAGAGTTAGATCGGCATTTCTCCAAAAACCTTACATTAGGCCAGTTGATCACACTCTAAAGCCGTTCCCCCTAACTTTGCATTCCGATTTTCGCGTTAGCGAGTTCAAAGCCGATGGGAATATTATCACAGTATTGGGGAATTTGATGGCTGGACATATCATTGGTTTAATCAAAGGAGAAACCCTTCCAACAGGGAGTGGTTTATTAGTCATTGACTTACCTAATCAGGGACAAAGCGAAGCAGAGCAAGCGGATCCCCCTCCATCTGAATTGACAGCTGCCTCGGTTGCATATGCCGTTAAAAGCATGTGTCTACTATTTTAGAGGCTTTTTCGGATGTAGATGAGTTTTTCTACGCTGGCTGCGACGATCCCATCTTTGTCTGCCAGCTCGATGGTGTAGGTCAATTCGATCGACTTTTGGGTTTCGAGGTCTTGTTTTATTTTTGCAATCTCTTGAGGGGTCAGGTTCATTGTCGCATAGAGGGTGGACTTGCCGGGCCTTTTAAATTGGATGCGGGCCGCTTTGTCCCAAACGATGTAGTCGGGCCCCAGGATTTTGATCAGCATCAGCATGTAGAGGGGATCGACTGAGCCGTAAAGGCTTCCTCCGAATATGGTTCCCACGTAATTGCGGGTTTTCCAATTTAAGGGGAGCTTGACACGGATTTGGTGCCAGTCGGATGCGATAAAGACCACTTTGCCTCCGGTTCCCCGGTAGCAGGGGTACCAGTTCAAAAAATAGCGGAAAGCCCATGTCGCCCATGATTCCTTCATACTGACTTCTTATACAATTTTGACTATTTTGTTTATTTCTTTATTATAAGGAGAAAAATAAGGATATATCATGGCACTGCTCGGTCAGTTAAAGAGACGTTTGGGGAGGGGGAGCGCCGCAAATGATGAAACAGGCCTTCGGGGAAACGCCATTCTCTCCGAGATGGCGCGCGACAGGGGCCAAGCCCCCGCAAAAGCCGATAAAGGGCTCGAGGAAAAGGCCAAACGTTCGCTTGAAAACTTCTATGTTCCCGAAACGATCGATGTGGGATCAATTCGCCCTCTTGCTGTGCCGGAGAATCCGCCCCCGCCTCCTCTGAAAAAAGCTGCCTTCCCTCCTCCAAATGAAGAGTGTCAACTGGAACTCGATATAGGGGACCGGCTTCTCGAGGCGCCGCCATTTGGCAAAACTGTGGATCTGGGAAAGGTCTCGGATGATCAGTGGCAGCGCGTCCTCGAGGGGTATCTTGTCCCTTGGGCCTTGTACCGGCAGGGGCTGGTCTCTTTTGAGGAAATTGAAGAAAGGCTGGAAAGGGTCAGCCTCGATTTCAGTCCGGAGTTTTCCCAAAAGCTTGACGAGTCGCTGCACTTGAGCTTTGTCCGAGTGGAAAATGATCTCTTTGCCGTAGATCCGGCGACCAAGCGGAAAGCCGAACAAGTGATCGAGAAGGCGGCCTCTTATTTTTATAGGGACGAGATTCGCTATCCTCTTGGCGATTTGGTTCATTGGATCGTCAAAGAGTTTGCGATGTCTTGGGAAAACTTTCCTGCGGAGTTTGTTGAGAAATGCCTTACGCTGAGTTCTCGTTTCACACTCTATCGCGAAGTGACCTGCGAGATCTGCATTCGCGAAAATCTTATGACGCAGGCGTCGCACCTTCGGCAGTGCTCCCCTTCGGGTGTGGGGTCATAACAGCTAAAAGTAAGGTCAACCGGAACTTTGAGTTCACCGGCTTTTTCCCAAATTTGCTCCTTGGTCATGTGCAAAAGGGGAGTTGCCAGTCTCGGAGCCTGCACGGAGACATTGGCAAGGACATTTTGGTATGCCTCGACAGCTTGGGGGGTACAGTCGGGGTATCCGAACTTGTCATGGGCATTTGGGCCATAGTATATTTCTTTCGCTCCTCTTATTTCCGCCTGGCCGAGGGCATAGGCAATGAAAATGGTGTTTCTTGCCGGAACATAGGTGGAGGCGACACCGCCTTTCTCGATATCCTTAAGGCTTCTGTCTTTCGGAACGAATCCGGACCCTGATAAGGGCATCGGATCAATATGCATGATCTGGTGGATGGCGCCATAATGCTTGGCAAGCTTATGAGCGTATTCCAATTCAACCTTATTCCTTTGGCCATAATCGAAGCTGAGAGCCAAAATTCTTTTGTTCTCAAGAGAAAGCATGGCCAAAATCAGGGCGGAATCAAGCCCTCCGCTTAGCAAAACTATCGCGTCAACTTTTTCCATTAGACTCCTTTTGCATTGGGGTCCCAAATGAATTTGTGGATTTGCAGATTGAGGCGGACGTCCAGACCATCGCGAAGGATCCAACCCACAAGCTGACTGGCGTCCAAAATATTGAAAGCGGGGGACAGAAGAACATTTCGGCATTTTGAGGACAGGTCATACTTTTTGATAATGTCTTTGGAATATTCGTAGTCGTTTTCATCGGCGATCACAAATTTGACTTCATCCTTTGGTTTCAGGCTTTCTATGTTGCTCCAATCGTTTTTGCCGCTCATGCCGCTCGCCGGGCACTTGATGTCTAATATGACCGAGACTCTGGGGTCGACGCCGGCAATGGGAAGAGAGCCGCCGGTCTCCAGACTGACAGTAAAGCCTTTATCGCAAAGGGCGGCCATCAGAGGATGGACATTGGCTTGCAGCAGAGGCTCGCCGCCGGTCACACAGACATGTTTGACACTTTGGTCTTCGACATACTGAATAATGGTTTCAAGGGGTTTGGGTTCGCCCCTGCCAAAAGAGTAGGGGGTGTCGCACCACGTGCAGCGCAAGTTGCAGGCCGCAAGCCTGATGAACACTGTGGGGAGGCCCGCAGAGGAGGTTTCCCCTTGTACGCTAGTAAACATTTCTGTCAGATTCAGTGTCATAGAGCGCTCAATTTTAAAGTCTTTGAATTTTAATGAAAAGTCTTAAAAAAAAACGTATTGTACTCTATGATGAAGAACACTAATGGAGGCGTTTATGTCGGCAGCTGTCAAGAGAATCGCGGTTACTGGGGGAGCGGGAAATATTTGCTATTCCCTTCTGTTTCGTATCGCTAATGGGGATTTGCTAGGGAAAAATCAGGCCATCGCTCTGCATATTCTCGATATTCCTCAAGCGATAGACAAGCTTGAAGGGGTGAGAATGGAGCTGGAGGACTGCGCTTTTCCTCTTCTCAAGGAAATCCTCATCGGAACCGATCCGCATATTATTTTCCAGAAAGTCGACTATGCGGTTTTAGTCGGGGCGAAACCCCGCGGTCCGGGCATGGAGAGGAAGGAGCTTCTGAAGGAAAACGGCAAAATTTTTATTCAGCAGGGGCAGGCTTTGAACAGCGCGGCTTCTGAAAATGTGAAAGTGCTTGTTGTTGGAAATCCCTGCAATACCAATTGCCTGATTGCCATGCACAACGCTCCAAGAATTCCCAGAGAAAACTTTATGGCGATGACAAGGCTCGATCAAAATAGGGCCATGTCGCTTCTTGCCTACAAGGCCAATGCCGACGTTTCAGAGGTTTCGCGCGTGGCGGTTTGGGGCAACCACTCCTCGACGCAAGTGCCGGACTTTGTCAACGCCAAGATTCGGGGGCACGGCACCATGGAGTTGATTCCGGATCGCCGCTGGCTGGAAAATGAGTTTATCGAGACGATACAGCAGCGGGGGGCCGAAATCATCAAACAGAGGGGACAGTCCTCGGCGGCATCGGCCGCGAATGCGATCATCGACTCGTTTCAAAGCCTTCATGAGGCAACACCTGCAGGGGATTGGTTTTCTCTGGCTGTTTGCAGCGATGGCAACCCTTATGGGATCGCCGAAGACCTGATCTTTTCCTTTCCCTGCCGCTCGGATGGGGCTGGAGGCTATGAAATTGTTCCAAATGTTCCGTGGGATGACTTTCTCAAAGGGAAGATCAAGGCGACTGAGAAAGAACTGCTCGAGGAGAAATCACTAGTAGAAGAACTCCTCACAAAAAAGGTATCAAAATGAGCGAAGTCCTATTTGAAATCACCTCTGATAATCTCGAAACGGGCATGAGAGGATATCCGGTCGGCTATTGCATCACTTCGTCGGTCGATCCTGAAAAGGGACTCTTCTACGCCGGTTATCCGGTTGCCGATATGGCCCATTGGAAGCCTGAAAAAGTCATCTATCTGATCTATTACGGCCAAGAAGGGTCTGCAGAGAAGATCGAGCAATTTTCAAATGAGCTTCGCCAGAGGAGTTTTCTCGACCCGAAAACGGCCGAGGCGATACGCCGCCTGCCCCGAGACGGGCATCCGATGAAGCTCTTTTCCTGCGCGTTGCTTATCACTCAGATGTTCGAAGGTATGGATGATTATCGGGAAGATTGCCTCAATATCATCGCCAAAATTCCGGAGATCGCCGCGACAGTGATCAACCACCACGCCGGGTGGGGCGGGACAAGGCCGTCGAAGCCGAACATGGGATATATGGAAAATTTCGCCCAGATGCTCAATGTGCCGGATGCCGATCTTGGCGATCTAACAGAAGTTATGACCCTGTTCAATGTCTTGCACTATGATCACGGGGGCGGCAATCTCTCTACATTTACCGGAAAAGCGGTCGCTTCGGGCCTTGCCGACATGTACGCCTCTTTGGCAGCGGCTATGGATGCCCTTTCGGGGCCCCGCCACGGCAGGGCCAATCAGGACTGCCTTCAGTTTGTCAAAGAAGTTCTCGATTCTCTTGGCAAGGATGCCAGCGCACAGGATGTGGAACAGCTCATTCGCAATCGGCTCGGCAATCATGAACTCGTCTACGGGTTTGGACATGCCGTCTTAAGGGTTGAAGATCCCCGGGCTACGGTCCTCTACGCATTGGCCGAGCAAAAGTTTCCGGACAATCCTCTGGTCAAGATCGCTCTGCATTTGCGGCAGCAAGGGTCGAAGGTGCTTTCCGAAAATCCCAAGATTTCCGATCCCAATCCGAATGTCGACGCCATTTCGGGAACGGTGCTTTCCGCAGCCGGGTTTCCGTACCCGGAGTATTTCACCGTTTTATTCGGCCTCTCCCGCTGCGTGGGGATTGCTCGGCAGATCGTTTATGAACGGCTGGAAGCCAGAGAGGGTAAGGGGCTGGCTATTGTGCGGCCCAAATACTATTTCAAAGATAAAAAGTAATTCCATGGAAGAAGAGATCAAGCACATGCACGCAACATTTCATGGGCAGGTTCAGGGAGTCTTTTTCCGCGCCACTGCGCGGGATGTGGCGAAGCGAATGGGATTGACCGGCACCGTGAGAAACATGCCCGACGGGTCGGTGGAGATTCATGCCCAGGGTACAGTTGAAGACCTGGAAGAGTTTGTGAAGAAGTTGTCGCAGGAGTTTTACCTCGACTCCAATCTTCCCGTCAAAAAAGAATTTAAAAATCTTGTCGAGGTTTTTGAAGACTTTCGCATTGTGTACTAACCCGGATTTTCGATTAATAAAGAATGCATAGGCTTGCTTTGCGTGCCTTTTCTAAACTCTTGTCATACTTTCGAATTGCTTTGTCCCGCTCTTCAATAGTGCGATAACACTCGACTCTCCAGTCGTTTGAAGGTTCATTGTCATCAAGATTAAAATATCCTTCGTCATAGATTTCATCATACTCGTCGAATATTCCCTTAACAGCCGCCTTTACCCTCTCACAATCATCGGTGATGATTTGGATTTTGTTTGTTGGGCAGGCTTTCCCATAATTCACTGAAAAATTCCAGGCTTGCAAACGGACACGCATTCCCGTACTTTCGTGAGTATATTCTTTGACTGGCTGAGCTTGCTTTCTATATACGTTGTGTTGGAATTCAAGAACCTTCACTTTTAAATCTTGAGCAAAGTCATTTATCATAAAAACTCCTTTTTAAGGTCAATGATATCGGAATATATAAATAAAATATAATTCAAAAATTTTTATGATTTTTGCAGACTTTCGCTATTTATGCTAAAATATTCGCATGAAAATCGCTATTGTCGGCGCCGGCTTCTCGGGCCTCGCTGCATGCACTTATCTCTCGCTACGGTCCCATGCCGAAATCGTCGTTTATGACAGCGTAGGGATTGCAGGAGGCGCTTCGGGTGTCGCCGCGGGTCTTTTGCACCCTTTTGCCGGTCCCGAAGCGAAATTAAACTGGAAAGCCAGAGAAGGCATCAGCAATGCTCTTGATCTGCTGGAGGTGTCTTCGAGGTATTTAGGCAGCCCGGTTTATCAAAAATCTGGGATTGTTCGCCTTGCACGGACAGAAGAGCAGAAAACCGCTTTTAAGCATTGCGCCGACTTGCACGATGATGTTGAGTGGCTTGAAAAAGTCACAATTCCCGGAGCCGTCGAAACCGAAGGCATTTTTATCTCCTCAGGTATAAGCGTCAACTGCCTGGACTATCTTGAGGGGCTTTGGAAAGCCTGTGCCGAAAGAGGGTGCCGTTTTGTTCAAAGGCAGATACAAAATCCGGAGGAGCTCAAGGATTTTGATGCTGTGATTTTTGCAGCAGGGGCGCAAGTGAATCGCTTTGCCCCAGTCAAACTTCACTTCATCAAAGGACAAATTTTGAGGCTTGAGTGGCCCTCGTCTTTGCCTCCGTTAAATTGTCCCCTTGTTTCCAAAAAGTATATCGTCATGCATCCTGACCTTCGTTCTTGCTGGGTCGGGTCGACTTATGAAAAGAAGTTTCATCGAAGCGATGTCGATATTGAGACAGCGAGGGCAGAGATTCTGCCGGAAGCGGTGAAAATGATTCCCGAACTTGCCCAGTGCCGGATCATCGACTGCCAGGCGGGAATCAGAGCTTTCACCCCTCAAAGAAGGCCGCTGCTGCAAAGAATTGACCACAGGTTCTTTGCCCTTGCCGGCATGGGCTCGAAAGGGCTCCTTTATCACGCCATGATGGCCAAACAGCTTGACTCCTCTCTCAATTCAAGTTAAAACAATATTATGCCTGTTGAAAGTAAAATGCCGCCGTCAAAACAAATTCGCAATTTCCTTTTTGTCATTGGATGAGGGGCGCTGCTTGGCTTGTTTATTGTCATTTTCCTTGACCTCCGTCCTTTATTCTTTCACTCGAAAGATCCTCTTCCCTGCTTTCTCTTTCGCAACACCTACGACGACCTGTTGATTCGCTTCGGGTATATTTTCAAGCCTGTCAATAAAACAGGAACCCTGCTTCCGGAATTCGATGTTAGAATACTGGATTCCGAGAGGGGCGAGATTGATTATGTCTAGGAAAAACAAGCATGTCTAAGCCCTTAAACCCGTTTGGATGGTCAGATGGGTGGGCTTAGATTCCTTTATTTTTGAGCGAAAATTATCCTCAAATAGTTTATTTGAGGCTTTCATCCAGATTTTTGGCAGAGATATAGCTGATTTTGGGGCGAATGAGAGCAAAATGTATCGAGCCCATTCTAAAGCGATCATCATATTTGATTCAATCTTCCCAGAAAGGGGGGTCGATATTGTCTGTCCAGGGAGGTGGATCTATGAGTGGAGGATCCGGGCCCCATTCTCCCAAAGTGCGATCTTCTACCGGGGAACACCCATCTTCAGTCCATGGTAGAAGTTGGCAGATGTTTATTTCAGGGGGAGGGTAGGGCGGATCGAACTTCTGGATCTCGCTCGGCCAGCCTATGCGTTTAAGTAAGCGTCTGATTTCAGCTGTATGGATGACAAATGAGGTAATTTTAATCTTTTTTCCGCATTGACAGAGCAACGGATCGGTTTTGTAAATACGTGCGATGAGCTTAGCTTAAGGCGAATGAGACCTTTATAACCTTCTTTGAAGACTCTTGTAAATTTTTCTGGATGCTGGATTCAGGGCGTTTTTGAGCGCTGGCAGCCACCTTTTTCCTTAAAGGAGAATTAGGAGAAAAAACTCCGTGATAATGACGAAGATGTCGGCGGGGACAGGGAATGAAACGGGAAATCCTCTCGATAAATTCCAGGGGTTCTATCTGGACAAAGCTTTTGCCGGTGTGGGTAGCCTTTGGAAGGCGATAATGAACCCAAGGGCCATTCCATCGCAAATTCTCGCTCGCAAAGCTAGATTCTTTATTAAATGTAAATGAAAAATTATTCAACAGGATTTTTCTTGACTTGAATTTATCATAACTACTAAAATCTCGCTATTTTAATGCTATTTAACTTAGAGGCTGCACTGATTGGGTTTCAAAAATATTTTTACACAACTTTGGTTTTTTCATTTTTTAATTTTGTATCAATTAATGCTCTTCAAAGAGATTATAATGAACTCAGTTATTGTCACGCTCATTTGCATATCCCAGAATCTTTTGAGCATAATCATCCGTACTTACATTTAATTCCTTTACAAGGTCAAAAAAAATGTTCAGGTTTTTTTTGTGATATTTGTAATAAAACATGGTGGATTGAATATGAATATTACGGAAGTGATGGGACTTACAGTCATTCAAAAGATATTAGGATGTGCAACGGC
>CAWAPJ010000020.1:0-28785 GCA_963783885.1 Waddliaceae bacterium
CGCCTTTATTTTGAGTTGGATCAAATTGAGGAGGCTATTAGAGATTATAAAACGGCTGTAAAGCTTAAAAATTGTGATTTTTTTCCATGTTCATCTTTATCTAATAATTCGATTTTTAATTCGGATTATCATCCTTATAAAGCTATTGATTTCATATTTGATTACGAACGTGGACTGATTTTAGGAATAACGGAAGGCGCAACCGAGTCTGCTATTGATTTTATACCATCCACTTTAAGTACAATTCGTGGAATAGGAAATGGTATCTGGGTATTTGCTAAAGACCCTCATTTTGTCACACGTGAATTTTTAGAATCATGTCATAGATTAATTGAATTTATTCGTGAAAATGCTACTCCAGAAGTTCTTGCAACTGCGATACCTGAACTGAAATTGCTTTTAAACCATTGGAGTGAACTTTCTGATTACGATAGAGGGTACAAAATTGGCTATATTTTGGGAAAGTATGGAGTAGATATCTTAATACCTGGAACCACATTACAAGCGGTAAAGAGATTTCGTGATTTTAGAAGGGCAAATGCATTTATCACCCTAGAAAAATGTGCTGTTTCTCTAGATTCAAGAAAAAGAATTATGGCGCAAAGTTTAAAACGATATAACGTTAGAAAGTCTATATCAAAATCGGGAATGATAAAAATTAATTGGGCAAAGCAAAACAAACATATTCCCGGAACTAATAATTTCATACCAAATAGAAGCGAGGTAACTATTAGTATAGAACGTCTTGAAAAGCTTGTTTTAGATAAGGCTGGAACAGGAAATAAAGTTAGAGGAGATGTGCCATTTGCCCCGGGTTACAAAGAACGTGTTGATTTTGGTGAAAAAATTGGTTATTATGTATATAAAGATCAAAATAAAATTGTAAAATTAGAAACAAATAAAGGAATAATTCATTATGCAAAGGACGATGTTCATGTTGTTCCATGTGCACCATGATTTTTGGTAAGTATTCTGGGATCGACCCTTCAGCATAAACCCGACCCTTTTTTCGTAGTTGACACCGTTACAATTTATTTAATTGAGCATTAGAGGGCTTGTTTGGAGGCGGTGTCTTATAATACATTGTCCACTTTGTGCTTTCATAGAATATAGCTATTAGAATTGTTGGGATTTTTTTATGAACAATCAAGAATTTCTACAGACTCAGGCAAAATGGTTATTAGATGATTTGAAAATAGCCCATCTAAGAGGAGTCACTGCAAGATGGAATGAAGAAAATCAAACTGCTGTTATGACTTTTTATTTTGATCGAGAACCAACAGAAAATGAAATTGAGGAAGCTTCAGTTATTTGCACCGAGATAATTGCAACTTTTTCAAATGGTTTATTGGAAGAGAATTACCTTGTATGGGTATCATCAAAGCGGTTACCGAGCTGTCCATATTGGGTTTATATACGGGAAGATGAGCAATCTCATTTTGAATAAAACAGTTGCTAGGGAGAGCTTACCGTCCAGGACTTTATTGTATGTAAGCATACGACGGGTAGTGAAGTACATCTCCCATTATTATGTCTAGGAAAAACAAGCATGTCTAAGCCCTTAAACCCGTTTGGATAGTCAGATGGGTGGGCTTAGATTCCTTTATTTTTGAGCGAAAATTATCCTCAAATAGTTTATTTGAGGCTTTCATCCAGATTTTTGGCAGAGATATGGCTGATTTTAGGGCGAATGAGGGCAAAATGTATCGAGCCCATTCTAAAGCGATCATCATATTTGATTCAATCTTCCCAGAAAGGGGGGTCGATATTGTCTGTCCAGGGAGGTGGATCTATGAGTGGATGATCCGGGCCCCATTCTCCCAGAGTGCGATCTTCTACCGGGGAAAACCCATCCTCAGTCCATGGTAGAAGTTGGCAGATGTTTATTTCAGGGGGAGGGTAGGGCGGATCGAACTTCTGGATCTCGCTCGGCCAGCCTATGCGTTTAAGTAAGCGTCTGATTTCAGCTGTATGGATGACAAATGAGGTAATTTTAATCTTTTTTCCGCATTGACAGAGCAACGGATCGGTTTTGTAAATACGTGCGATGAGCTTAGCTTAAGGCGAATGAGACCTTAATAACCTTCTTTGAAGACTCTTGCTGCAAAGAATCGGCCACAGGTTCTTTGCCCTTGCAGGCATGGGCTCGAAAGGGCTCCTTTATCATGCCATGATGGCCAAACAGCTTGACTCCTCTCTCAATTCAAGTTAAAACTATATTATGCCTGTTGAAAGTAAAATGCCGCCGTCAAAACAAATACGCAATTTCCTTTTTGTCATTGGAGGAGGGGCACTCCTCGGCTTGGTTATTGTCATTTTCCTTGTGCAATATTACGGCCCCACGGGCTATTATAAGGCGAAAAATGTCTTGATGGCTCCCGATGTTTTGAAGAAAATGTGGTACACCTCGGCAAATACATCCACAAGAGGGAATCAGTCTCGATTTGTGTTTAAAGGGATCGACTATTTGTACTTTAATGACAAGACAAAGAAATGGGAGACTGTGGATGTTCCCTTATCCAAGTATGGGGAGTTTTATCGGCTGGTTGAAAACGATATCAGCGAAAAAGAGCCCGATGAAACTCTCAGTAAAAATTACGACTCGACCCCTCCAGCAACAATTATGATCAAGGCGGCTGCAAGCGGCGAAGGACAATTTAAAGTTGTGAACGAAGTCTTCCAGCAAGTGCAGTTCGCGAGCGACGGCAGCCATTATCGGGTACAGCTTCATGACGAGGATCCATCCCAAAAATGGGCCTACTTCAAGCATGAGGGGATCCGGGAAAAATCGCAAAAAGTACTCTTGCCATGAAAGGAACGTTTTTACTTATGGGAACGGGGGGATCGATGGGCATCCCCGTTATCGGCTGCGGCTGCGCTGTATGCCGATCCGGCAATCCCCGCAACCGGCGGATGAGGTCGGCATGTCTGGTAACGGTCGATTCCAAAAAAATCCTCATCGACGCGGGGCCCGAACTCCGCCTCCAGGCCCTGTCCTATAATATCGACTCTATAGACGCTCTATTCATCACCCACTCCCATCAGGATCATGTTGCTGGACTCGACGACCTCCGCCCTTTCTTTTTCCACTCCAAAGATCCGCTGCCTTGCTATCTCTCCCGAGATACCTACAACGATCTTTTAATTCGCTTCGGGTATATTTTCGAGCCTGTCAATAAAACAGGAACCCTGCTTCCGAAATTCGATGTCAGAATACTGGAATCCGAGAGGGGAGAGATCGATTTTGCGAGGATTCACACAATTTATATGACCTTTTCTCAAGTTGGAATGAAAGTTAACGGATACCGTTTTGGGGACTTGGCTTATATTTCCGACATTAAGGAATATCCAGATACCATCTTTGACGATTTGGCCGGGGTGAAAACCCTGATCGTCAGCGCTCTTAGACAAAAGCCGACCCACATTCATTTTACCCTGGACGAAGCTGTGGCTTTCGCTCAAAAAATAGGCGCACAAAAAACGTGGCTGACCCACATCGCCCACGAGCTCGACCATGACAAAACAAACGCCTCGCTGCCCGAAAATATCCGCATGGCCTACGACGGCCTCACTCTTGAATTTCGCGATTCTTTCTAACCTATACGCATTCCATGGCTTCGGCTTGGCATGATAATTTTAATCAATTTATCATATGTATAAACTGAGGGCATAGTTTTTCCTTGCTCGTATTTTGAATAGGAGCGAGTGGATTGAAAATGCAATTTTTTGCAAACATCTCTTACGGTTAGACCCGTTTCTTCTCTTAAACGGCGAAGAGATAAAGATAAAAGTAAGGATACATCATGTTCGTTGACACCGGAAATATAAAACTTATCTGACTTTTTGTTTTCCTGATGCAGTGATATTCCAATGCTCTTGTGTGATCCAAAATAGGCATCAAGAAGCTCGAAAACCATATCAATTGCCATGTCAAGGGCTTCTTTTTTTGAATGACCTTGAGTCATGGCATTAAGAAATGGAATTTCAGCCAACCAAAACTTACCTTCTTTCCAAATATTTCCTTCAAATTCCATATCTGTCACCCTTATTTACTGGGAAGTTGTTTTGCATGTTTGATGATTTTCTTGGCTAACGTATCACCGATTTCTCTATGCCTTGGAAGTGTTTCAAACTCCCCCTTTCCATTAGTCCATCGTTCATGTTTACTCCCTTCTCGGCATTTGTACCATCCAAGTCGATTTAATTCCTGTTCGAGGACTTTTTTCTTCAAAATTAGCTCTTTATTCTTATTGTATACCAATTGGCATACAAAATCAAGCTCATATTTTACCATATTTATGGAACGTATGCGGGAGCGGCGTCATAATCCCTCACTAATTCTTTTGACGTATTTCACGATAATTTTTTCAACATTTGCATTGTGGAGTGTATGTAGGAGTGTTATAATATATGTGTCATGGTTGAAAATTTTGACGAAATTGATAGAAAGGACCGGGCTTTTTTGGTGGCGGCCTTCAAGGGGAGCGGGGACCGCGAGACATGCCGCGAGCATCTCGACGAGCTGGCCCTTCTTGCCGATACCTATGGCGTTGACGTTGTCGAAAAGGCGGTCTGCCCTATCAGAAAAATTGAAGCGTCGACCTTTATCGGTTCGGGGAAACTCGAAGAGCTTGCCCTGCAAGCGGAAGAGCTTGAAGCTAATCTCGTCATTTTTGATGAGGAGATCTCTCCCGCGCAGCAAAGGAATTTGGAAAAGGCATTCGGTTTGACAGTGATGGATAGGACTGAGCTGATTCTGGGCGTTTTCGCCCAGAGGGCCCACACGCGCGAGGCCAGGCTTCAGGTGGACCTCGCCCAGGTTAAATACGAGCTGCCCCGGTTGAAGCGTTTGTGGACACACCTTCACAGGCAGACAGGTTCAGGGAAATCGGGAATGTATGTCAAAGGGGAGGGCGAAAAGCAGATTGAACTCGACCGCCGCATGCTTCAAGAGAAGATCGAAAAGCTCCAAAAGGACCTCGAAGAAGTCGAAAAGCACCGTCACACGCAGAGGCGGGCCAGAAATCGTTCGGGAATTCCTGTCTTTGCGATCATCGGCTATACCAATGCGGGAAAATCGACGCTGCTCAACGCGCTGACCGATGCGGAAGTTTTTGTCGAGGACAAATTGTTCGCGACGCTCGACACCACAACACGAAAGTTTATGCTTCCCAATGGTCAGGAGATTCTGCTGATTGATACTGTGGGATTCATCCGCAAGCTGCCCCACCTTCTTATTGCGGCATTTAAAGGGACGCTGGAGGAGTCGATGCAGGCGGATATTCTTTTGCATCTGATCGACGCGAGCGACCCCCATGCCGAAGAGCATGCCGAGGCTTCATATGAAGTTTTGAAGGAATTGAATGTCGAAAACAAGCCTGTCATCACCGTTCTGAATAAAATCGACCGGCTCGAAGATCCTTCCAAGCTGGTCTACTTCCGGACAAAGTTTCCAAGAACTGTCGGCATATCAGCTTTAAAGGGTGAAGGTTTTGAAGAGCTTTTCCACTTGATGATCGAAGAGCTCAGGAAGCAGAGGCGGATCGCTTCTTTAAGGATACCCCAAAAGGAATACAAGCTTGTCGCCGACGTGATGGAGAATGGAACGATACTCAAACAGGATTATGAGGGAAATGATGTCCTTCTTAGAGCCGAAGTCCCTGTTCCTCTTTTAGGGAAATTGGAAAAGTATATCGACAATGATCAAAACGCTTCCTCTTGAAGAAAGGCCTCGCGAGAAATTGCTCCAAAATAAGGCGGAGTCTCTGACCACTGCCGAGCTGGTGGCGATCATTCTTGGCAGTGGAACGAAAAAAAAATCGGTCTTGCAGTTGGCTCGGGAGATTGTGACGTCATTCGGTCCTCTTCAATCCCTTGCGGAAGCGACAATTGAGGAGTTGTGCCAGATCAAAGGGGTGGGCCAGGCGAAAGCGATTCAGCTCAAAGCCGCATTTGCCCTCGGCGTCAAACTGTCTCATCAGCTGACAGCGCCCCGAACAAAAATCGATCATCCCAAGGCTGCTTATCAGTTGATCAAGCCTCATCTTGAGGGCAAATCCCAAGAACATTTTCTGGTTATTCTTCTCGACGCTAAAAATTATTTAATCAGGCATGAAATTGTGACTGTGGGTACATTGACTCATTCTTTGGTCCATCCCCGGGATGTCTTCAACCTGGCTATTCGGCACAGGGCCGCCTCTCTCATTGCGGCCCACAATCATCCGAGCGGCGATCCTACCCCCTCCAAGCAGGACAGAGAAGTGACCGACCAGCTAAAAAAAGCGGGTGAATTATTAGATATACCGGTCCGGGATCATCTGATTATTGGCCGAGGAAGCTATTATTCTTTTCTTGCAGAAAACTTGGTATTTACAACTCGTTGATTTTGCTCTATATAACTTTTTATGAGCCAGCAATCGGAACTTAGCTACCCTGTCAGGGCTGTCCCCATACTGAAATATTTCGGACAGCTTTGCCTGGTTGTGAGTCTCTTAACGATTGTTCCTTTTATCTTTACCTTATTTTTTCAGGAATTTGAGTTTTCCGGTGTTTATGCCGGGATCATCTTGTGTACAGGAGTTTTTGGCGCTTTTCTGTCCAGGCTGGAAGCCCCTGAAAATTTGCAGGTCAATGAAGCTTTGGTTCTTGTGGTAATGATTTTCCTGTTTGCTCCGCTGGTTATGACGGCCCCGTTTATGATGTCGGGGCTTACATTTGCGGATGCTTTGTTCGAGACGATTTCAGGTGCGACGACAACAGGTCTGAGCATGATCGAGGATGTCGATTCGGTTCCCTATTCGACACTTCTCGCCCGTTCATGGATGCAATGGTATGGGGGATTGGGTATTGTGGCTTTTTCCCTGGTTCTTTTGCTGTCATCGGGGAAGGTGACCAGAACTTTGATCAAATCGGAGATCGAATCGAAAGATCTTATCGGCGGCACGAAAGCTCATGTGCATCGCATTCTCAAAGTCTATTTGTTATTCACTTTTATAGGGATTGGGGGGCTTTTGATCTTTCAGGTTCCGGTAAAGGATGCGTTTTCATTAATCTTTGCGTCAGTATCGACGGGGGGATTTTCCCCCTATAACGATAGTCTGAAAACTCTTGGTCTGGCAGTACAGTATTTTATCATCATTGTCTGTATTTTATGCGCTGTATCCCTTCCGTTTTATCATAGGCTTTATCGGGAGAAATGGAAAATGACGGTGGATACAATCCAATTTATCGGGCTTCTTTGCTGCGGGCTTGCAGTCATGGCGATTCTCTGGTTTTTTTTGCCACTGGCCGAGGCGGTTTCGGTTCCGATTCTGGCATTTTCAGCTCAAACGACGACGGGGTTTTCAAATAGCGATGTTTCCCTTTTTGATCCTGCATCAAAATTGATTGTAATTCTTTCCATGTATATTGGAGGGGGAATCGGTTCGACAGCGGGAGGGATAAAAATCATCAGACTGTTAATTATGTTAAAAGTCATTGCCACCATAGTAAAGGGGACTTCATTGACTCCTCATGCTGCTCAAGAGACAAAGTTTTTTCGTGAAAAAATCACAATAGAAGAACAGAGAAACGCTGTGACAGTGATTTTATTGTTTGCGTCTCTTATTTTTTTGTCATGGATTCCGTTTGCCGCAATGGGATACGATCCCCTTGACTCCTTGTTTGAGGTTGTTTCCGCCACCGGTACTGTGGGTCTGTCAACGGGAATCACATCCCCGCAGCTTCCGCTCTTTCTCAAGGGTGTCCTTTGTGCAGATATGTATCTGGGCAGGCTTGAAATGCTGCCGTGGCTTGTTTTAGCGGGTAGATCAACATGGATTGGAACAAGAATGGGGGGAGTATGAGAGCCGCATTTTACGGGCTATCGGATATCACGGCAAAAACTGCTGAATTATTGATTGCAGACGAGTATGAAGTTGTCGTCATTGACGATGATGAAAAAAAAATTGAAGAATATTCGGAAAAACTCGACTGCAGCTTTCTTCATGGCGAAGGGAGCAGTCCTGAAATCCTAAGAGAAGTCAACCCTGAGAATACCGATATTCTTTTTTGCCTTTCGGAAAATGATCAAAAAAATATTATTACGGCCCTTGTCGGACGATCGCTTGGGATCGCACGCATTGTGATCCGGATCGAAGACCCCAATTTGGAAGATATCTGCCTGGAGCTTGGGCTCGAAGATGTCATTATTCCCTCATCGACAGTCAGCCGCTATTTAAGAGATATGGTGGCAGGAGTGGGGATTACCGAGATGTCTACAGCTATCAAAGACGACGCCCGCCTTTTTGCCTTTGTCGCCGGTTCCAAGGAGGCTATCACCAGCGCGGATCTCAACCTGCCGGCGGGGGCAAGCGTGATTTGCTATTATCGCGACGGGAAATTCGCCTTAGTAGAAGATGGGACTAAATTTCGTGAAAAAGATGAAATCATCCTTCTCACTCATAGCAAGAATCTTCCTCAGCTGAAGGAAAGGTGGCGGGGTGAGGATATTGTGGATTTAACGGGGAAATGATATAATTTCCCTGTTATATGCCTTCCGATAAAAAGAAAAAATTTAAAACTGTTGCCCTGGGGTGCCGGACCAACCAGTATGAGGCCCAAGCCTTTACCGACCAGCTTCTTGCAATGGGATTGACCCCGGCAGAAGGGGAGGAAGAGGCCGATATTTGCGTGGTGAACACCTGTACTGTCACAGCTTCGGCCGATAGCAGCAGCCGCCATGAAATCAGGCAGCTTGCCAGGCGCCATCCCAATGCTAAAATCTATGTTACCGGCTGCTATGCTGAGAGGGATCCCGAGGCGGTTAGAGCCATCGAGGGAGTCGCCAGGGTTGTTCCGAATAAGGAAAAAGAATTGTTGATCCAAGAGCTCTTCCAGGGTGAAGAGGTTCCCGAGTTTTCCATTAAAAATTTTGACGCCCATACCCGCGCATTTGTCAAAGTCCAAGACGGCTGCAACTCTTTTTGCACTTATTGCATTATCCCTTATGTCCGAGGCCGGTCCCATTCCAGGCCGGTCGATGAGATTCTGAAAGAGGTCGAAGAGCTTGTTGCCTCGGGCTTTCGGGAAATTGTTTTGACCGGCATCAATATCGGGGATTTTGACGGAGGGGGCGGCAGCAACCTTGCCGAGCTTGTTCGTCTTGTCGACCAAATCGACGGCGTGGAAAGGCTGCGCATCTCCTCGATCGACCCCGATGAAGTTGACGATGACCTTTTGGATGCTGTCATCAATGGAAACAAGACTTGCCACTCAATGCATATCGTTTTGCAGTCAGGGTCGAATGTTGTCCTGAAACGGATGAACCGCAAATATACTAGGCAGATGTTTATGGAGTCGATCGAAAGACTCAAGGAGGCCAGTCCCAGGTTCACCTTCACGACTGACATTATTGTGGGCTTCCCGGGAGAAACGGAAAGAGATTTTCAGGAAACACTGGAGGTGATGGAAGAGGTGAAGTTTGCAAAAGTGCATATGTTTCCCTATAGCGACCGGCCCAGAACACGGGCGAATTTGTACCCCAATAAAATTCCTCCCGATATAATCAATGAACGAAAGCAGATTTTACTTCGCAAGTCGGAAAAAATCGCCTATGATCTTAGGAATATGTATGTCGGAGACACTTTTTCAATTTTGACAGAGACGCGCGATACGCCCCATGAGATCAGGGGGCATACGGATAACTTTTTGGAAGTTAGCATTCCTTCCAAAGATTTAATGCCGAACGAGCTGGTGCAAGTGCAGCTGATTGAAAATACCCCCACCGGTCTTATAGGAAAGAGGTGCTTCCCATGACCATTAGGATCGCAAGGCAGCTCAGGCCCTTAACGCACCTTCCCGGAAAAAAAATTCCTCTTCCGGGAACAACTCTGGCTTTAGAGGCTTATCCCGCCCGTCTTTGTTTTTATGACTTATCCCGTGCAGAGCCCGAAAAAAAATGGGATATGGCTCTCGATATTCACGGACCAGTGAGTGAGTTCACTGTCCAGCTGGAGATAGCGAAAGGATTGATCAAAGTTTGGGGAAAGAGCCTGAAGGGATTTTACCGGGTGTATATTCATGGCTCTGAGAAGGGAGTCGGCCTTTATTTTGATAAGGTTCCGGAAAAAAGCCTTGTTTTAAACGTCTCGGGAGAGCCTGAACACCTAGTCCACGAAAAAGAGTGGTATGTCTCGACTTCTGCCGGAAGCCTTACCCCTTTTGTTCCTTTGCCCCTTGAACGTCTCTCTCTGGGCAGCCACAAGTCTCAGGATTGGGAAGGGGTTTGCCGTCGGGCTGACCTTGTTGAAATTCTTCCTTTCTGGTATCAGTTAGGTCAAGTTTTACCAATCTGTCCCATAAAAAGAAATGAGGGAACTTTGAGCCTTTTAAACGAATGCGGAGATTACCGGCAGTTTCATCGCCTTTTCCTGGCAGGTTTCGAAGGAGTGATGTGTCCCCGGCTTCTCGACAAGGATTGTCAGGGGCTTTCCCTTCCCGATGTGGTCGATAAGGATCAATCTCCTTTGCCGATTCTCACTGGGGGGTGGCGCTTGATCAGGCAGTTGTTTTTTACCGAAAATGAGGGTAGAATCACCCTCCTTCCGAATCTTCCCAAAGAATTCCCTTCGGGCCGGCTGGTCGGACTTAAGCTGCCTGACGGATCGACGCTGAATCTTGAATGGACAAAAAAGAAGCTCAGAAGGCTATCCATTCAGGCAGAGTCTGATGGAGCAAAACAGATTGCATTTCCAAAAGAGCTTAAAAGTTTCCGCTTGAAGACGAAAAAATTTGAAAAGGGCAAGCGAATGAACTGCGGCGAGTCCATTGCTTTTGAAAAGGGGACGGTTATTTATTTGGATAATTTTACAAAATGACTTTAACCACCCGTGAACTTCAACTTCATGATAAAGGCCAGCATTACGAGCTTTATCGAAACATGGGAGCTAGATTATGGCAAATGGACGGGGTAGAAGGAGTGCGGTTTGCTGTTTGGGCCCCTGCAGCTAAGAGCGTGTCTGTCGTCGGTGATTTCAACAACTGGGAAGGAAGATCAAATCCCATGGCGCCGAAAGGAGATTCCGGCATCTGGGAACTCTTTATTCCCGGCCTGAAAAGAGGCAATGTCTATAAGTTCGCCATCAAAACTCACAAGGGAGATGTCCTGCTGAAATCCGATCCCTTTGCCTTGGCCTCGGAGCTCAGACCCAAAAACGCTTCCATTGTTGATGATTACTCGCGTTTTCAGTGGAGCGACGCCAAGTGGATGGAGAGCCGCTTGAAAAAGCGGCATGAAAACCAACCAATGACCGTCTATGAGGTGCACCTGGGATCCTGGAGGCAAAAGAACGGAAAGTTTTACAACTACCGCGAGCTGGCTCCTATGCTTATCGATTATGTGCTTGAGATGGGTTTTACTCATATCGAATTGCTTCCCGTCACCGAATACCCGCTCGATGAATCTTGGGGGTATCAGGTGACCGGCTATTTTTCTCCGACTGTGCGCTATGGGAGTATTGAGGACTTTCAGTTTTTTGTGAACACGCTTCACGAAGCTGGGATAGGCGTTTTTTTAGATTGGGTTCCCGCCCACTTTCCTATCGATGATTTTTCTTTAGGGCTATTTGACGGCACCTCACTTTATGAACACGAAGACCCAAAAAAGGGGTTTCATCCCCATTGGTATACATTGATCTTCGAGTTCGGAAATCCGAAAGTTGCCAACTTTTTGATCGCCAGTGCCTTGTTTTGGCTCAAGGAGATGCATATCGACGGTCTAAGAGTCGATGCTGTTGCCTCCATGCTCTATCTTGATTACGGAAGAGGTTATGGCCAGTGGCATCCGAATTGGCATGGCGGCAATGAATATATCGAGGCGATCGAATTTTTCCGGCACCTGAACGAGGTTGTTGCCGAAAAAGTTCCCGGGGCTTTAGTCATTGCTGAAGAGTCGACAAGTTTTCCCGGGATCACACATCCGGTCAAAGAGGGTGGATTGGGATTTGACTTGAAGTGGAATATGGGATGGATGAATGATACCTTGCAATACTTTTCCCTCCCTATGGAACAGCGCCCCGCCGACCATAAGGATTTGACTTTCAGCATGGCCTATTTTTATACCGAGAAGTTCATCAATTCCCTTTCTCATGATGAAGTGGTGCACGAGAAAAAGAGTTTGCTCGGGAAAATGCCCGGCGATATGCGGGAGAAATTCGCCAACCTGCGGCTTCTCTACAGTTATATGATCTGCCATACAGGCAAGCAGCTCATGTTCATGGGAGGGGAATTCGGCCAGTTGAACGAATGGAATTGTAAAAAAGAGCTCGACTGGCACCTGCTCGATCTCGAAGTTCATAAAACTTATCATCGGATGGTGAAAGAGCTCAATCACTTTTATCTTGGCCAGCCGGCGCTGTGGGAAAAGGATTTTGATAAGAGCGGTTTTCAATGGATTTCTACCACCGATAATGTCAATAGCATTATCTGCTATCTCAGAATAGGCAATCAGTCAAAATTGCTATGCGTACATAATTTTTTCAATCGCCATCATCCCTGTTATTTTTTCAAAATACCGCATATTAGGTCGATTCACGAGCTTTTCAATTCGGACGCAGAAAAATATGGAGGATACGGGGTCCATTGTCACAAGCCGGTCCTTGTAAAAGAAGAAAATGGAAAGACTCAAGGGATTTCGGTTTCTTTGCCTCCATTATCAACAGTAATTTACGAGGTTGAATGTTGAAAAAACAAGACTACGATAAATTATGCGAGGAAATCTGGGAGCACAACAGGCGCTACTATGTCTTAAATAAGCCGACGATATCCGATGAAAAGTTTGACCGTCTTTTAAATAAATTAGAAAAAATAGAAAAAGAGCATCCTGAGTGGATTTCGTCGTCATCGCCCACACAGCGTGTGGGGGAGGAGCCGACAAAAGGGTTCAAGACAGTCCGGCACACTGTTGCCATGCTTTCTCTTGCCAATACCTATTCGCAGGAAGAAATTGAGGATTTTATCAAACGTATCGAACGCCTTGAAGGACGTAAAAATCAGGAATTTTGCTGCGAATTAAAAATGGACGGAACGGCCGTGACTTGCGTTTATGAAAATGGGCAGTTTGTCAGGGGCGTCACCCGCGGAGACGGAAAAAAGGGAGACGACATCACATCAAATTTAAGAACCGTCAAATCGCTTCCCTTGCAGCTTTACGGTAAAGATGTGCCGAAAAAACTTGAGGTGCGGGGCGAAGTCTACATGTCCCACGACGTTTTCCAAAAATTAAATGAGGAAAAGGAAGAAAGGGGAGAAGAGCCATGGGCCAACCCGAGAAACGCGGCAGCCGGCTCTTTAAAGCTCTTGGACCCCAAGGAAGTCTCGGAAAGACTCCTCTCCGTTGTTTTTTACGCCATTGCCGATGTTGACGGCCTTCCGGTCAAGACGCAGACTGAGGCGCACAAATTTCTGGCCAAACATGGCCTTCCGACTCTCGCTGAAGTTAAGGAGTGCCGCAATATCGACGAGATCTGGAAATTCGCCGATAAAGTTTTGAAACTTCGCCCCAGCCTTCCCTACGATATTGACGGCATCGTCATCAAGGTCAACTCTCTAAGCGCTCAAAGACGCATGGGAAAGACAGGGAAAAATCCCAGGTGGGCCGTTGCCTACAAATTCGCTGCCGAGCAGGCAGAAACAATCATCAACGATATCACCGTTCAGGTTGGGCGCACAGGAGTTCTCACACCTGTCGCCGAACTTGAGCCGGTCTTTTTGGCCGGAAGCACGATTTCCCGGGCGACTCTGCACAATCAGGATGAAATCAAAAGAAAAGATATCCGGATTGGAGATACCGTGATTATTGAAAAGGGAGGCGATGTCATCCCAAAAGTGAGTTCTGTTGTCAAAGACAAAAGGCCTAAAAACTCGAAACCATGGCACATGCCGAAAAAATGTCCTGTCTGTGAAACCGAAGTCAAAACCGTCCCCGGAGAAGTGGCCGTCCGCTGTCCGAATAAAAAAACGTGTCCGGCTCAGGGGCTCCGCCGCCTCATTTATTTTGCCGGAAAACAAGCGATGGACATCGAGCACCTCGGTGAAAAAGTCGTGGAAATGCTGGTTAAAAAAGGATTTGTCAAACGCCCTTCAGATTTCTACCGGCTGACAGATGAGGATCTTTACCAGCTTGAGGGTTTTAAAGAGAAGTCGGTGGAAAACCTTCTCGGCAGCCTTGAGGAGTCGAAGAAAGTTTCGCTGCCCAGGTTCATCATGGCCCTCGGCATTAAATATGTCGGGTCGGAAACAGCCGAACTTCTCGCCGCAAAAGCCGGCACGATCGACAAGGTGATGGAGCTGAGTTATGACGATCTGATCTCGATCGAAGGCATTGGAGACAAAGTCGCCTCTTCCATCGAAGAGTATTTCGAACATCCCTCCAATATTGAAGAACTCGAAAGGCTTCTTGAACTTGGCGTCAAACCTCAAAAAGTGAAAGTGAAAACCTTTAAAGACCACCCTTTCAGCGGAAAGTCTTTTGTTCTCACTGGCGCGTTGGAAAACTATACCAGGCAATCTGCTTCCGCCCTCATTAAAGAGAGGGGAGGGAAGGTCTCCTCGGCAGTGAGCAGCAAAACCGATTACGTTCTCGTCGGGGAGGATCCCGGGTCGAAGTATGACAAAGCCAAAAAACTTGGCGTGGCCATTCTCGACGAATCCCAGTTTGAAAAGCTTTTGTGATTTCCTATTGCGCAATAATTGACAATGATTTAAAAAACATGACAAAACCAATAAGGTTATCATGAGTGTAGACAATTCTCTTCGCACGAGGTCGGTGCCATACCAACGAAAACCTGCTGCTGCAAAACCATTTCTTCTAATGAAGACTGCGCTTGTTGCAAATGCCATTTTTTTATGCTATGCACTATATCATCTTTATCATGGGAATTATGGATATTCTATTCTTTTTTTAGGCCTGGCTGAACTGTCCGGAGAAGCAGCCGTTACAGCCCGAAATTATTTGAATAATCCCGGCATTAGTGTTGAGGAGGCTGCTAAATCGACCTTTGTTTTGCTAAGGGCTCACAAAATAACTGAAAAAATAGGGAGTCTTTTTGCAAGTCAATACAATATCATTTAACCAAGCCAATCCGGGTCAAGCTCCCTGCGGATACAGAATTGATCGTGAGTGGCAGTTAAATTTTATCAAATGCAATTCCAAATGCCCCAGTTGCCTTAAAACTCTTTCGCAAGAGGATATTCAACCCCTTTCCAAGCGAAAAGTTTCCCGACTCAATGAACTAGTAAAGTTCTTTTCAAAAAGAGGTTCTTTGGAATATTGCGGCACCGCTCAAGCTTTGGCATTAGGCTATTCTTTTTGCAGGTTTTTGTGTTCCAATTGTACCGATCCGATTCCTATAAATTGTCTTGACGGCAGGTTATTGGCTAAAAGCAGCATCCTTATGTGCACCTGGTTTTGTGTTGCTGCGGGTTTTTCGATGCCGAGATATTTTCAGTCGCACCAGCAGATCTCTAGCAACACCAGGCACTTAACCAATCTTGGGACAATCGCCACAACATTTGCCAATCAGCATTGCCTTTTTGAAACCATGCAGGAGAGTCATACTCTCACGCCAATGGTTCTTTTTGATCTGGGAGTCATTTCAGGATGTCTCGGTCTTTTTTCGCATATAAGGGATATTTTACGTCATGGCAATGAAAACGACTTCAGCCAACTGGTTCATTGTTTTTTTGGTTTTATATTTAATGCAGCTTTAATTGTTATGATCAATCAACTCTTTTGGGACCACTCCAACAATTTCTAGCGAAGGTCGAGAAAATCGGGAAAGCTAGGATCATCGCCGGGCATTGTGTAGATATAGTTGATGAGTTCGATATTAAAGTGGGTGTAAAGGGCCCATTTGCCTGCGTCGATCACGGCCAGCCTCTGGTCGTAGTTGATAGATATTTTGACCAGTTGGACAGCCTCTTCGTATTCTTTCAAAATGATCTGCTGCTCATAATCGAGCGTTTCCTTAGCTTCTTGCACGCCGGCGAGTAGATCCGGGTCGGACAGAAGCATTTCGTAAGTTTTATTGGCTTCATCAATGTATTCTTCCAGTACTTCTTCGGAGATCAGATGGCTCTCGAAATCTTTCCAGAGCTCAGTAATGACATCAGCCCATTCTTCTGTGATTTGACGCATCAGGATAACGGCGGGATGGGATTCGTAGTTTTGTCTTGCCAGGTCCAATTGCCGGTCTCTTAGGCTCTGATGGGTTGACAGGTACTTGTTCAGTTCTTCATTGAGAGTTTTTCTAGCCTTTTTGACATCGTTTCTTTGGAGAATGAAAGTCTGTTTGATTTCCGAAAGGATGTCTTGTTCTGCCGGATAGAGCATCGGGACGAATATCTTGTCGTCAATTCGGTAAATATCGGCAAGGTCTGCGATGACGAATTGATGGTAAGCATTGGGGTGGGGATCAGCTGCTGCAGAATTTTCCCAAATAAAAAGGCCGCGGCGCTCAAAGGGGGTCAAAGTGCGGCCGGCCCGTTTTTTCAGATAAGAATAGCGAAACCCTTTTTGAAGGTCTTCATGTCTTTTTTCTTCGAGGACGACCGGATCTTTTAGATAGGGGTCGGCGTAAAAATAAACCGCTCCTCCCAGAGGAAGAAACCCGAGAGCGATTAAAGGGGGAAAGAAGCTGCCAGCAAAGAAACACCCGGCCGCAATAACCCCACAGACAATTGAAACTAAGGTTCCCCACCAACGCGTTTGCGCCCATGAAGGGTTGTTCATTTTGATCTTTCCGTCGATAACAACAGTTTTTTCTTTAGCCTTTTGGGATTGTTTGACAGCTTTAGAGGGAGCCGGGCGCCTGCTAAGGGGGCCGAAAATATCCAGGACGGTCTCTTCAACCTCTAATTCATTCAAAGGGCTTGTGAGCATAAGCTTCATCAGATGAGGGGAGTAGTGAGCGTGGAAGAATTCAATCATCTGATTTTGCGTGAAAGAAAAAAGCAGCTGCATAAAAGTCAGGATCTGATCGCGTACATCGTTTGGCGTTTGTGATAGCAGCATTTCCAGCAGGTCCTCTCGTGCCAGTTCAAGAGCATTTCCGGAAAGTGTGGGGTGGTGGGATATCTGCTTCACAAAGGTAAGCATTTTTTGAAGATATTGCTCCTTATCGCGCGGCACCTGGAAGGTAAAGGCCGTCATGTCCGGACCGACCTGAATATGGGCCCAAGGGGAGATGTCTTGACGGCATTCATGGAGAAGAGACTGGATCTCGCCCCTGCTCAAAAGTTCGGTTTCTTGAAGCAGGGCAAAGGCTAGCAGTTGACTCAGTCCTTGCTGAATTTCGTTTTCTGAGGAGAAGCCTACGTTGATATTCAATTGGATAGTGGTAGCATCAGTATCTTCCTGAAGAATTGTATAGGTCAGTCCGCTCTCCACTTCTCCTGTAAGGGCACAGTGGCCATTCCAAGCCAGGCCCAGTGTCAAGAGAAAAAGCATTCCCTTAAGCAGGTTCATAAACCTCACCTCCATTTGTTAAAAAGCAATATAGAAAGGGAGGTGTTAAAAGTAAATGAAAATGATTGACTTATAATTGGAAATGTAACATTTATGGTATGATGAAAAAACTTCAAGAGATTCTAGATATTCCCTCGTTTCTAGTGGCAATTTCCACGCTGCTGTTGTTTATTTTTGCACTGTTTACTAAAAAGATCCTTCACGATGTTTTGCTTGAAGCGGCTATTTTTCTTATCTCCCTCAAGCTAATCATCAGCTCATACAAACAAAACGTCTCGTCAAAACAAGTAGAAAAAATGCTTAAAGACATTCAGGATAGGCTTGATAGCTAACCGTAAATTGCACAAACCTTTTCAAATAGCCCTTGGTCCTCAATATGGCTCTTTAGTTGAGAAGGGATCAAGTATTTGTAGTTAAAGTTAACCTTTTTTTCTTCTAAACCGGCAGCAATCCGATCTCCTGCCTCTTGATCTCGGGCCATTTCTTTAGACCACTTCGACACGTCTTTATGTCTTTTCTTTTGGGATAAATTTTGTGGAACTTCCAGGTCTGGGTAAATATCGACAGACACAACCCGCTGAAATAAGTAGCCGACAAAACTCGAGCAGAAAAACTGTCTAACTTTGGATCCTCCAATTGCGTATCCCTTGTCTTTTCTTTCGTCATAGATTGCTTTGAATGCTCTTTTTTTTCCTCCTTTGGAGAGTCTGAAATCCTTTTTGATCATGCCTTTTAAGGCAATCCTGAAGGAAAATGTGTTCATCATGTCTTTTTCTTTTTCATGTTCATCTGTTTTAAGATCGCCGCAGGGTTGGGTAATTTTTTCAGCGATTTCAGCGGATTTTAACGCAACATTTTCAAAATTCGCTGTCGGCCGGTAAACTTCATAGTGATATTTATCATTCTTATAGAGAGTATAGGAGTTGTGTTTAAGAAAATTGATTCTCCTCAATTGAGCTCCTTTTGCAGGCATCGCTTCGGCGATTTCAACTTTGCCGCCTTCGACTTTGGTTACCAATGCAACATGGACAAAACGCGAATTATCCAAAGGAGCTAACTTTCCCGTAAAGAGACGGTTGATCTTTTGCAGAAGGAAAATAAACGTATCGTGGCGTTGAAAGCCTCTATCCAATCTGGTAAAAATTAGATCCCCTTTTTGTATTTTGGAGGGATTCTGTTGTAAATCGGAATACTTAAGGTTTGTAATGCACATAATAATTCCCTTTTTAATATTGAGTATAATTAATAAACATTAAGAGAATATAAAATAGCTTTTAAAAATATTTCTTATAAAGAAGCTTGAGCTGGTATTTTATTTTGAAGATATCGCTGATTTAAATATCTTCTTACCCCTATGGGAGGAGTCACTGTTGTGATTGTAGGATCAAAGATCTGTTTGAATGGTCGATTTAAAAATCTTTTAGAATATTCATTCTCTTTATTTTTTCTCATGCCTCCTAAGATAATCACCAAAGCGACTCTTGCAATTTGCAAAGTGACAAATGATAAGACAGATCTCGCAATGTTGGAGATTTTTCTAAAGTTTGAGCCCCGTTGAAACATTTTGTCATGCCACTTTTCAAAAGCAGGAAATAAATAGTTGATCTGGTCGACCTGAATTTCAGACTTCTTAAATTTGAGGATGTCAAACTTTTCCAATTTTTTGATGACCCAGTCAGAACAATTTTCCTTAAAAAAGTTAAAATCATGATTCGAGGCATTTTTAAGATCTTTATTAATGCTATCGACTAACCCATTATATTTATCTTCATCTATTTGGAATCGGTGTTCTTGCATGGTATTATTTCTGCACAGCCATTCATGTTGGTCCGGGCAGCAAAAAATTGAAGCCTCTTTGGCATAAAGAAAGGGGAATTGGATTTTTTTGGGAAACTTTCCGATGCTCATTACATTTCCTTGAGGATCAATCAGACGCATCCATGTATGTTGTCCTGACAGGGCCAGTTTATCGGTTGGACAGTCGGTCATAATGGCAGCATGATAATGTCCGTCTCCCTGTATTTTGAAAGAAGGCTTTAATTGTTGAGGGATTTCTTCTTTTGGTTCCAGGGAGAAGAAGGTTAAGTCAAAAACTAAATTGTCATCTTGCTTTGCTTCTTCAATTAAATCGTTGACATCGTGAAAAACAATTCTTTCTCCATGAGGGCTATGAGGATATGTTCGCAGCTTGATTTTACCTTCGGGATTAATGATTGGTTTAGAGCTTCTTGGCCCATTCCATTTTTCTAAAGTCTCAATATGTTTGTGGATGAAGTGTCGGTTGCTGGTTAAAAAGGCGAATTGTTCACCAAGTGGAAGTATTTTGCTTTCGTTGGGATTAATGGTAATTTTTTTCGCCAAGTTATAAACTTTTTGTGCTCTTGCAGGCATTTCATATGAGCTGTCTTCTTTTTTTTTTGTGAAGGCTTTAACGACGAGAGTGGTTCGCAAATTTTCATAATCTTTTTTTAAATCGCGCCGGTCTTTTGAAGTCAGCTTATTCTTTTTCAGAGACTTGGAAATTTGATTAAGCCTTTTCTCGATATCTGAGATAGTTTCTAAATTTAATTGTTTATGACTATTCTTGGTTCCAAATAATCTGGATATAAGCATTGTAGAGTCTCCTTTATTTCAAAAATAATACAGAATTATAAAGAAAAAATAAAAGAGGGGATTTTATAAATAAATCGACTCCAGAGCTCGTAGATCCTGAACAAATATTTCCTTTGCAAAAATCGAGACCTGATGATAACTTTAGTGACAAATCAAAATATAGAGACGATGAGGAAGACAAACATAATCAATTGACGACTGCGGGCCATCTCGACCGGATGGCTTTTTTTTATATCGCGGGTGGGGAATTTACATGTCATTGGAGTTACAGCCGGCCTATTTAATCCTGGAAGACGGGACAAACTTTAGGGGATTGAAGCCTCCCGGACAGGCATGTTCGGTAAGTGGAGAGGTGGTATTCACGACCGGGATGACCGGTTATTTCGAATCCCTGACCGACCCCTCTTATCACAGGCAGCACTTGATTTTCACCTACCCTCTCATTGGCAATTACGGGGTGCCCGATCCCGAATATTGGGAGTCGCAGCAGATCCAGCCTTCCGGGGTGGTCATGAGCGATATCTGCCATAACTGGTCCCACTCTCTTGGGAGAAGATCGCTTCTTGACTGGCTTAAGAGTGAGGGAGTTCCGGTCATTATGGGGGTGGATACGAGGGCATTGACTAAACAGATTCGAGACAAAGGAGCCATGCTGGGCGTCATATCGGATACGCCGGAAATGTCCGGAGGCCTTACTGACCCCAATTTACTCAACCTTGTGGCCGAAGTTTCCATACCGATGCCGCAAATTCGGGGAAAGGGAAAAAAACGGATTGTCGCAGTCGACTGCGGTATGAAAATGAATATCCTCCGCTGTCTGGAGAAGTACGATGTCACGATCCAGCATGTCCCTCACAATTACAACTATTTGAAAGACGACTTTGACGGCATCTTTATCTCCAACGGTCCGGGAAATCCCGAAACCTGCAGCGAAACGATTCATATTTTAAAACAGGCTATGAAACTAAAAAAACCGATATTCGGCATCTGTTTAGGATCCCAGATCCTGTCGCTTGCCGCGGGGGCGAAGACTTATAAACTGCCGTTTGGGCATAGAGGGCATAATCAGCCTTGCATCGATTTGCAAACGCACAAATGCTACATGACCAGCCAGAATCACGGTTGGGCTGTCGATGAAAAATCCCTTCCGAAAGATTGGATCCCGAGTTTTCGCAATTTGAATGACGGAACTGTAGAGGGAGTGCGCCATCGCTCGCTTCCCTTCTATGCCGTACAATTCCATCCCGAAGCGGCTCCGGGACCGACAGACACCGATTGGATTTTTGAGGAATTTATTAACGCATTATGACAAAACAAACCATTCTCATTTTGGGCTCGGGGGGGCTGCGCATCGGCCAGGCAGGCGAGTTTGACTATTCGGGTTCTCAAGCGATCAAGGCCGTTAAGGAAGAGGGATGCCGCACTGTTTTGGTCAATCCCAATATTGCGACGGTTCAGACCGATGACGGCTTGGCGGATCAAGTCTATCTTCAGCCGCTTCATCATGATATTGTGGCCAAGATTGTCGAAAAAGAAAAACCCCAGGGGATTCTCTTAAGTTTCGGAGGGCAGACAGCGCTGAATCTCGGGATTGAGCTGTGGAAGTCGGGCGTCCTGAAAAAACATGGGGTCAAAGTTCTCGGAACCCCTGTAGAGACGATACTGACGACAGAGGACCGGCAGCTCTTCAAAGACTGCCTAAATGAAATTGATGTCAAAACGCCTCGCAGCTTTAGCGTCCATTCGGTCAGCGAGGCTTTGGATGCTGCCAAACAGATTGGCTATCCTCTGATGATCCGCTCGGGATTTTCCCTCGGCGGCCTCGGATCAGGGAAAATCGAGAATGAACAGCAGTTGATTGACAAAGCGCGGGAAGCTTTTAGCCATGCCCCGCAGATATTGATCGAGGAATATCTGTATGGCTGGAAAGAGATTGAATACGAGGTGATGCGCGACTGCGATGACAATGCTGTGACGATTTGCAATATGGAAAATTTCGATCCCATGGGGATCCATACGGGGGAAAGCATTGTTGTTGCGCCTTCGCAAACGCTGACCAATCAGGAATATCACTTTTTGCGCTCCGTAGCCCTTAAAACCGTACGAAAATTGGGCGTTATCGGCGAGTGCAATATTCAGTATGCCCTCAATCCCGAAAATGGTGATTACCGCGTGATTGAAGTGAATGCCAGGCTTTCCCGTTCGAGTGCTTTGGCTTCGAAGGCTACCGGATATCCGATTGCCTTTGTGGCCGCAAAGTTGGCTTTAAGTAAGCGGCTTGACGCGCTTCGCAATCAAGTAACCAAGCAGACTTCCGCCTTTTTTGAACCGGCTCTCGATTACATTGTGGTGAAAATGCCCAGGTGGGATATCCAGAAGTTTAAATCGGCCGACCGCCGCATCGGTTCCGAAATGAAAAGTGTCGGCGAGGTGATGGGGATTGGCAGAACATTTCCAGAAGCATTGCAAAAAGCGGTCCGCATGCTCTCAATCGGCCAGACGGGATTGCACGATTATCCCCGGCCGATTCCTTCATTAAAAGATGAGATTGTCAATGCCACCGACCGCCGCCTCTTTGCTCTCTATCAGTATTTAAAGAAGGGAAAATCCGTTGAGGAGATCCATGACTTGTCGAGAATCAACACATGGTTTCTTCATCACCTGAAAAGTCTTGTCGAAATGGAAAAGCGTGTCAGCGGGGAAGAGCTTTCGAAAGATCTCCTTCTCGAGGCTAAAAAACTCGGGTTTTCCGATGCCGCCATAGCCGAGTTTGCGAAACTGGATGAAGACGAAGTGCGACAGAAGCGCAAAGAATGGCACGCCCTTCCTTATGTGAAGCAGATCGATACTTTGGCCGGGGAGTTCGCCGCTCAAACCAACTACCTTTATTTGACTTATCACGGCTCGACGCATGATGTTGATCCGTCCGAACAATCACCTGTCATTATTCTCGGTTCAGGACCCTATTGCATCGGTTCTTCCGTCGAATTCGATTGGTGCGCTGTCAACGCTCTCAAAAGTTTCCGCTCGCTCGGCGAGTCGCCGATTATGATCAACTCCAATCCCGAGACAGTCTCGACCGACTATGACGAATCGGAACGGCTCTACTTTGAGGAGCTCTCCCTCGAAAGAGTTGCCGATATCGCTGATTTCGAAAACCCCAAATCCATCATGATCAGCGTTGGCGGACAGGCAGCCAATAACCTGGCCTCGCCTCTTAGCAAAAATGGCTATCCCATTTTAGGAACTCCGACAGAAATGATCGACCGGGCCGAAAATCGCAAAGAGTTTTCCTCCCTTCTGGGCAGGCTGGGTATCGATCAGCCGACCTGGGCTGAAGTGAAGACGCTGGCTCAGGCTAAAAGTTTTGCCAAAAAGGTCCGCTATCCCATTCTAGTCAGACCCTCTTATGTCCTCTCTGGAGCGGCCATGAATGTGGTGCACAGCGAAGATGAGCTCGAATCGTATTTGAGCGAAGCGGCGCTGGTGTCCCGCGGACATCCGGTGGTCATTTCCCAATTTATCTCAAACGGCAAGGAGCTTGAGATTGACGGCGTGGCCAAAAAGGGAAAAATCGTTGTCCATGCTATCACCGAACATGTGGAAAACGCCGGCGTCCACTCGGGAGACGCCACAGTTGTCATTCCCCCGCAGCGTCTTTATCTCGAGACTATACGGCGGGCTAAGCAGATAGCCCAAAAAATTGCCGAAGCTCTAAATATCACGGGACCCTTCAACATTCAGTTTATCGCCAAGGAAAACGGCTTGAAAGTGATCGAGTGCAATGCCCGGGCCTCCCGCTCGTTTCCCTTTGTCTCAAAAGTCACGAATCAAAACTTTATCGACGTCGCTGTCAAGGCGATGATGGACCGCCCTTTGCCAGAGTGGTATGAGACACTGGAATTGGAACATGTCGGGGTGAAGACGCCGCAATTTTCCTACAACAGGCTCAAAGGGGCCAATCCCGTCGCGCAGGTGGAAATGGCCTCGACCGGCGAGGTGGCCTGCCTGGGGCAGAATTTGTATGAAGCATTTTACCATTCCTGGATGGCCACGGGGCAAAAGATTGCGGGAAAACGGATTCTTGTAAGCATCGGAGGGGATAAAAAGGGAAGGTTTCTCGATGTTCTTAAGTCTCTTGAGGCTTCGGGATGGAAGCTTTACGCAACGGAAAATACTCATGATTATCTCGTCAGAAACGGCGTTGCGTGCCGTTTTTTATACAAAGCGAGCGACTCGCTCGAGCCCAATATCAAGACGACAATCGCCAGCCGGGACGTCGACCTGATTGTCAACATTCCGACCAATATCAGTCCGAAAATCATCACCGATGGATTTACAATCAGGCGCCTTGCGATCGATCACAATATTCCCTTGATCACCAATATGCAGATCGCATTGCTTTTTTTGCACTGCCTGCAAGAGCTCGACGTCGATAAAATCCCAATAAAATCATGGAAGGAATATGTCAGCCACAGCGTATAAACAACATTTAATTTCCATTCGCGATCTGGATAGAGACGATATCACCTCTATCCTGGACGAGGCGGAGAAGTTTAAAAAACAGCCCTTTCCCGATTTGCTTAAAGGAAAACTTCTCGGCATCTGTTTTTTTGAGCCTTCGACAAGAACACGTTTGTCGTTTGAATCGGCTATGAAACGGCTTGGGGGCGATGTGATCGGCTTTACCGACGATAAGTCAACTTCGCTGCAAAAAGGGGAGTCTTTGCACGATACCATCAAAATCGTCAGCGGATATGTCGATGCGATTGTAATCAGGCATCCTCTTATGGGCGCCGCTAAACTTGCCGCGGATGTAACAGAAAAACCGATTATCAACGCCGGCGACGGCGCTAATGAACATCCAACTCAGACACTTCTCGATTTGTTTTCAATACGAGAGAGCCAGGGAACTCTCGACAGGCTTCATGTTGCCTGGATGGGGGATTTAAAAAACGGAAGGGCCGTACACTCGCTGGTTCAGGCCTCTGCCTATTTCAATATCCGCATGTACTTCATTTCACCTCCCTCTTTGGAGCTTCCCGAAGACATCTGCCGCGAATTGAAAAATGCCAGCGTTTTGTTTTCTTTCCACCAATCTTTAGACGAGGTGATCGATAAACTAGATATCCTTTATATGACCCGCATACAGAAAGAAAGAATGCTCTCTGCTAATGAGCTCCCTTTCTCAAGAAAAGGGTATTTTTTAAAGCCCGCATTGCTCGAGAATGCCAAACCGAACCTGCGTATCCTTCATCCTTTGCCCCGGGTCGATGAACTGGATCCTTCGGTAGACGAGACAGGGCATGCGTATTATTTTCAGCAGGCCTGCAACGGCATCCCCGTGAGGCAGGCGGTTTTGAAATTATTACTGGGAGGCAGCTTGTGACAATCACTCTTGACGAAACATTAGCTCTCGCAACGATCAGCCAGGGAACCGTGATCGATCATATTCCCGCCGGGCAGGGGATGCGGCTCTTTCGGCTGCTTCTACTCGATAAATTAAACGATTGCGTTACCATCGGTTTGAACCTCTACAGTCCCACTATGAAGAAAAAGGATATGATCAAAATCGAAGGAATAGAGCTGACACCTGAAGAGGCGTCCAAACTGGCGGTTTTTGCCCCATCAACAACGGTGGCGATCATCCGAGAGGGTGTTGTGGCGGAGAAATTTTCCGTATCGCTTCCTACACTTGTTGAAAATGTCATCCACTGTCCCAACCCTTCTTGCGTGACCAACTACGAAAAAACCGACCGCCTCTTCTATGTGATACCGGCAGGAAAAAATAACGTTCTACGATGCAAATATTGTGAAAAAACCTACATGCAGGACGAGATAATTTAGATGATCAGATTAAAAAATGTGCGCGATATCAGAGGAAATGTTTCCGATGTCGAACTTCCCAATCAACTGCAACTGGAAATCAATTCCGAAGGGTTGACGCTGCTTCCCGCATTGATTGACACCCATGTGCATTTTCGGCAGCCGGGCCACGATCATAAAGAGGATTGGGGAACAGGGGCGCAGGCGGCAGTTGCCGGAGGAGTGACCACCGTTTTCGATATGCCGAATAACAATCCTCCCTGCTTTTCTTGGGAAAATTTACAAGAGAAAAAAAAGATCATCGACAAAAAGCTTGAGTCTGTCGATATTCCGCTCAGGTATCACTTGTATCTTGGCGCCGATAAACATCATTTTGATGAAATTCCCAAATGCCGCCAGGAAATTGTCGGCATTAAAGTTTTTATGGGGTGCAGCACAGGGAACCTGCTGATGGATAGAGACGAGGACCTCGAGAGGATTTTCCAGCTTGGATCCGAATACGGCTTGATGATTTCCGTCCATGCCGAAGACGAGGCTCTCATCCGGGAAAACCGCTCCAAATACCTTGATGATTGTTCCGATCCTTCCGTTCATTCAAAAATCAGGGACCGAAGCGCTGCCGTCCGGGCGACATCGAGGGCTATCTCTTATGCCAAGAAGTATGATACCAGACTGTGCATCCTTCATATGAGCACTTCTGACGAAGTAGAACTGGTAAGACGGGGAAAAGCCGACGGCGTGAAAGTTTTTGCCGAAGTGGCGCCCCATCACCTTTTCCTGGATGAGAACGACTACGCCCAAAACGGGACAAAAGTCCAAATGAACCCCCCTTTGAGGACCGAGTCGGACCGGTTGGCCCTCTGGAAAGGCATTAACGACGGCATCATTGACTTTCTCGGAACCGACCACGCCCCCCATACCCTTGACGAGAAGCTAAGCCCCTATGGAGAGGCCCCATCGGGCGTTCCGAGTATCGAACTCATGCTTCCACTCATGCTTGATGCCGCCTCCAAAGGGCTGATCTCGCTGCAGCGTGTTGTCGAGTTGACAAGCCAGCGGGCTAGGGAGGTTTTTCGTTTGGAGCCAAACTACGACGCTGTCCTTGTCGATCTCAACCTGGAAAAGGAGGTCGACGATGCCCAGCTAAAAACAAAATGCCAATGGTCGCCGTACCACGGCAGGCGGCTCAAAGGATGGCCAGTCTGCACAATCCTGAAAGACAATCTATATGAAGTCGAGGAAATCATATGTCAGAAACTTTAACGGCCGCATCGCCGATTTATGACATTCATAAGACCTATCTCGAAAACGCCGAAAGCGGACCTTTTTTCACCGATTCCGTTCCGGAAAGAGTATGGAAGCCAGAATCGGAGTGGATCGACTTTTTGGGGTTTCAGGTCGCGTCTCCAATAGGGGTCCCCGCAGGTCCGCTGTTAAACTCCAAATGGACAACCCTTGCGGCCAGGCTGGGATTCGATATTGTCACCTATAAGACCATCAGGGACTGCGAATACCCCAGCCATCCACTGCCCAACGTCATGTTTGTCGATACAGGCGGCAGCATCACTCAAGAGAGGATCGGAGACGCAGTCACCCCCCTCGATCGGCAAGGCGAGGAGCTTGCCATCACAAATTCTTTCGGCAACCCTTCGCGAAAGCCCGAGTATTTGGAAATGGACATCCACTTGGCGTCCCACGCCCTTGAAAAAGGACAGGTTTTGATTGTGTCGGTATTCGGATCGGGGGATTCTTTCGAAGAAATGAGCCGCGGATTTATCAACGCCGCCCTTCTTGCGAAAAACAGCGGGGCGCACCTGATCGAAGCCAACTTCTCCTGTCCCAATGTCTCTTCAGGGGGCGCACTCTACAGCGATCCCGAAGCCTCTTATAGCCTCGCCAAAAAAATTGCAGACACCATCAAGCCGACCCCCCTAATTGTCAAGATGGGCATTTTCAAAAATCCCGCAAAACTAGAGCCCGTGCTTTTATCCCTTGCAAAAGCCGGGGTTCGGGCCGTTTGCGCAGTCAACACCATTCCGATGAAGGTCATCGACCAAAAAGGGGGGGCTGCCCTGGGACAAAACAGGCTGCAAAGCGGAATCTGCGGAGACCCTATCCGGCCGCTCGCCTTGTCGTTTATACAACAATCCCGTTTCATGATTGACACTCATAAATTGGATCTGGAGATCATGGGCTGCGGAGGCATCACACAAGAAAAACATTTCGATCAATTTTTAAATGCAGGAGCGAAAGCCGCCCTCACCGCGACGGGGATGATGTGGGATCCTTATCTCGCATACCGATGGCACCTCCAAGGGAGAGAATTATGAAAGGAGATTTTTTGATAGACAAGATGAACAATGTCGCCTTCGACATGTCGCCTGAGGCTCCTCATAACGAAGAGCTCGTTGAAATGCTTTATAAGATCGGCGCGGTGCAGTTCGGAGAGTTTAAACTCAAAAGCGGCATGATGTCGCCCCTCTATATCGACCTCAGAAAAACGATAACCTATCCCCATGTTCTCAAAAAGCTATTGGAGGCCATGTGGTGCAAGATGCAAAGCTTCAAATTCGACCTCATCTGCGGGGTTCCATTGACAGCTGTTGTTTTTTCGAGCTATTTGTCGATTGCCAAAGGACTTCCCATGATCTTGTGCAGAAAAGAAATCAAAGACCACGGAACGAAGAAAAAGATCGAAGGAGAATATTTTGCGGGGCAGCAGTGCCTCATTATCGAGGATCTCATTACCAGCGGCGCCAGCATTTTGGAAACGGCCAAGCCTCTAGAAGAGGAAGGGCTTGTCGTCAAAGACATCGTTTTATTGATCGACCGCGAGCACCGCA
>CAWAPJ010000021.1:0-7447 GCA_963783885.1 Waddliaceae bacterium
CGCCATTACAAAGTATGGAACAAAAAAACTGATAACTATTTTTCCGCTAAAAGAGTGAATTTTTAAATTGATTTTTAACATTTCTAACATGGAGATTGAAAAATGACAAACTTAAAATGCTTAATGCTATTATTAACGGTGGTTTTGTTTGCTAACCAGCTTAATGCAATCCCGCAACAGAATGCAATTACTGTAAACCAGTGTTGTACAAATGAAGAAGCTGTATTTCTACTAGTTGGAACACGCTGGCTTGGTGCAGAAGCTGTCAATTTTACAACAGATGGAATTTATGTGATGGAAGAAGGTGTGTGGCTTTCTATTGAAGAGGCGGTTGAGTGTGATGATTATTGGACATGGACCTGTAGAAAATGCGGCGCTGCAAATGTTCAGGGTTGGGACGTTTGCATAAATTGTGGAGAAACTAGGTGACAATGATTTATCATTTTTTAATTTTTCTTTTGGTATCGACATCCCTTTTCGGCAACATTGTTGAAGAGGGATTAAGAAGCATTCCTTGCCAAGAAAAAGAAAAAATGAATCATTTTTTTGATTATGCTATTAAAATTTGCCATGCCGGATATGTGCTTTATTTTGAAAGCAAACCAGTTTGTCTCATTAGCTTTTGGCAAGAAGATGATTCTACAACAAAATTTCGAGATGGGTGGAATGCGTATAAGAAGTACAAGGACCTTTTTCCTCATAGAAACTATATTTTCGATGAATGCAATACGAATATAACTTCTAAAACAGCTGTAAATATTTATCTTATAAATAGAAGAAGATTCGTTGAGTGTATAAATCAGTATTCAAATATTTTTAAGGAAATCTTGCATCAAGAAGTCGAAGGAGAGAAGTTTTTACAGGAAATAGACAAAGGAAAACATCTTATTGATTTAATTGAGGGTAATGAAATTCTTCTTGGTATTTTGCTTGGATATGGTGAAGAATCATCGAAGCTTTATCATAAAAAACAACTAGAATTTAAGCAAAATCAAATGGTTGATAAATCTTATGTAACGATAACATCTGAAAATGTCGATGAGATAGAAATATACCCTGTTGTATTTAAAGGAAATATAAATTCGGAAGAAGCAAAGCAAATATCTACTAAATTTCACAACGAACGGAAATTGCTTTGGAAAATTTATCTTGAAAAAAAACAGGACTCAATCAACTTCTTTCTCGATGCTCTATGCAGGTAGTATTCATTGAGTTATGATCCGCAGTTTGAGAAAAAAAGATGTCTGAAAATGATCATGGCCCCCATTAAATATTCAATAACTGTGAGCGTCGAGTTTTACTTTACCGCGGAAAATATAATAGACCCCTGCGGTATAGGAGATCACCAGAGGGATACCGATAACGGCGAATAGCAGCAGGATGTGAAGGGTCAGAAGCGAAGAAGAACCGTTGAAAACGGTCACGCTATTGGTATCCGGGGCATTGCTGGCACGCAGAATATTGGGAAACATTCCGATTGCGTAAAGGGCGAGTAGGCAAAAAATATTGAGGCAGGAGCTTAAAAACGCCCTCCCATCTCTTCCACGATGGATCTCTCTGGGAATGTTGGCGATTGCGATGATATTGATAACTGCGATGATAAAGAAATAAGGTCTTTGCTGCAAAGCGGCCATCATATGGGGCTGATAAATGAGGGTAGCGACTGTCGCGATGGCATACGTCAAGATAAAGAAAATAATGCAGGGATTCACAAATTTTCGCATTTGTTCATGAAATTCCCCTTCAGTTTTCATCATCAGATAAATTGATCCATGCATAGCAAACAAGGCGACAGCCATCACTCCGATTAGATCGCAATAGGGATGGAGAAAGTCTATGAAATGTCCAATAAAATTGAAGTTTTTATCCAAGGGTATGCCATGAATAAAATTCCCGACCACAACTCCTAAGCCAAAGGCAATGACTAAACTGGCGAGGGCAAAAAGGAAATCCCAGGTCCATCTCCACCAGGCCATGGGCTGCTTGCTTCTAAATTCAATTGCGACGGCGCGAAAAATTAATCCGCCCAAAAGAACCATGATGGGAATGTAAAAGGCTGAAGCAAAGGAAGCGTAGACTATGGGAAACCCGGCAAACAGAGCCCCCCCGGCAGTGACGAGCCAAACTTCATTGCCGTCCCAGACGGGGCCGATTGAATTGAGCATGAGCCTGCGTTCGACATCCTTTTTGGAAAACAGATGCAACATTCCCACGCCGAGATCAAAACCGTCCAATACAGAATAACCGGCAAGCAAGAGGATAAACGCGACATACCAGGTAATTTGGAGCGGCTCCAATTCAAAAATCATGCCTCTGTCTTTCCTTCTTTAAGTTTGTCGATATAAACTTCCATTGCATGATAGTGGGTTTCCTCTTCTTCTTTCATATCGGGTCCATGCCGAATCTTTTGATCCAGCAAGTAAATGAAGAGAATAAATAGCAGCAAATAGATGGCCCCGAACATGATAATCGATCCGAGAACCTGCTCTGCAGTCACCGCTTGGGACAGCCCTTCGGAGATGCGCAGCAAATTGTAAACGATCCAAGGGTAGCGTCCCATTTCTGCAGAGACCCAGCCCATTTCATTAGCAATCATGGGGCAAAGGACAGCAGGTACAAGCATCCATAAAAACCATCTTTTTCGGACGAGTGTCCCTCTCCACCAAAAAAAGACGCCCAGAATGCTCAGGGTAAGCATAATCCCCCACATATAGAGCATGATCCGATATGTCTGAAAAATCACGTTAACATTGGGACGATCCTTTAAGGGAAATGCGTCGAGCCCTGTCACAGGCGCTTCAAAATCTCTATAAGCTAGCAGGCTTAAAAGACCGGGAATTTGAATTGCGTAATCGACCCTGTTGAGTTCATTATTTGGAATACCCGCTATAATCAACGGAGCTTCTTTTTGCGTTTTGTAGACCCCTTCCAAAGCTGCCAGCTTGGCCTTTTGATGCTCGGCCACAACCCGTCCGCTGCTATCTCCACTAAAAAATTGTGCCACTGCGGCAACAAAAGCGACGAAAAGTCCAATTTTCAAGCATCGAGAAGCAAAATCAGTGTGTCGATTTTTCAACAGGTACCATGCAGACACGCTGATCACTAAAAACGAACCGGCGAGCCAGGTTCCGATAATCACATGCGCCAGTCGATCCATTGCCGAGGGATTGAAAACCATCCCCCAGAAATCGGTAATTTCAGCGCGAGCTCCTATCCCCTCTCCAACGATATGATACCCTGCCGGGGTTTGCATCCACGAATTGGCAACGACAATCCAAACAGCACTGAAATGCGCTCCTGCGGCCACCATAAATGTTGAAAAAAAGTGAAGTTTTGGGCCAATGCGGTCCCACCCGAAAAGCAAAAGGGCTAAAAAGCCCGACTCTAAAAAGAAGGCAAAAACCCCTTCCGCAGCCAGTGCACTTCCGAAAACGTCGCCGACATAGCGAGAATAAGCCGCCCAATTGGTTCCGAATTCAAATTCCATAACGATGCCTGTCGCCACGCCGATAGCGAAAGTCAAGGCAAAAACACGGGTCCAAAACTTGGCCATGTCCAAATAGACCTGCTTTTTGGTCCAAAGATGCAGGCCTTCCATAATGACCATGATCAAGCCAAGGCCGATACTCAAAGGAGGATAAATGTAATGGAACATTACGGTTAAAGCAAACTGAGCTCTTGAAAGTATTTCGACATCCATAATCTTAAGTTGTATCTTGCAGAGTTCAGTAATTATCGACAAGAAATAAATTGAGAAATGATCGAAACATTGGGAATCATCTCGTTTTTATTCTCTTTTATGAACCGACAGATTTCATCCGTATGCAGCCATTTATAGTCGGTATATTCTGAGCTATCATAAGAGGCGCTTTCAGCTCCCAGCCTGTCTATTTCAATATGACAAACGATATCAATAATCAGATCCTTTTTATCCCATACAAGAAGAAAAGGCTCTATAGACTCGACAAAAACTTCATCCATGCCGATTTCCTGAGTCAGTTCGTCAAAGATCTGACTTTCATAATCGATAATATGATCTCTTAGGTAATCGACCGAGATCCCCCCTGAGGGGGCAAACTCCCATTTTCCCGGGTACTGCGTCACTTTTTCCGACCTTTTTGCAAGAAGAATTTCATTCTCGCATCGTAAAATCCCTGTCACGGCCGTTAAAACGATATTGATTTTCTTTTTGAGCTCCGGATGGCGATGCTGAGTGTAAAAATAGCGATAACGGATGAAATTTCCGTAAATCCTGTCGTCTGAAAATTTAAGATGCTGGAACACTTTTCCGTCGAATAAATCCCAATCGGTAATTTTTTTGCAATGGTTCCAGACTTCATTGACCTGTTGTTCAACTTCTTCAGGAAAAGGTTCCTGCTCTTCCGGAGCGACCATTAATTGAAAAGATGAAGATATGGGCGTCGTTTCTATATCACTCATCGGAGGTCCTTTGAAACTGACGCAAAATTTCGATCCAATCAGTGAATTCTTTTCCGAAGGCTACTGTTTGAATCCCTGCCCCCCTTGCGGCGGCAAGACCGTTTTCAGAGTCTTCAAAGGCCAGAATTTGATCTGCGCCGGCATCAGCACGGTCAAGCGCTTGGAGATAAACTTCAGGATGAGGCTTGCCGTTGTCAAGATCCCTGCTCGAAATGACCGCCTCAATCAAAGATTTTGCCTGATACTTTTCCAAAACAAGCGACACCATGATCGGATCCGCTGAGGTGACAATAAAAAGGCGGTACCCCTCATCTTTGGCCCACTTAAGAAACTCAAGGGCTCCAGGGAAAAAATGAACGTGGTTTGAGTAAATACCTGTAAAAAGTTGATGAAACATATGCAGCATGGATTCCGGCGAATCCGACACTTGATACTTGTCTTTAAGATACTGAATAATCTGATTGATGCTGGGTCCGTTGAGCTTTTGAAATTCCTCTTCGCTTCCTTGATGGCCCATCCGCTTAAGGAAAGTCATATAAACCTCTCGCAGCACGGGAAGACTGTCGACCAGTGTGCCGTCGAAATCAAAAAATAAAGCGTCCACTTTCTTTACCTGATTTTTATTCAACATCCTGCGGTGCTACCCCCTCTCCCTCTCCAATGAATTTTTTCGCCCTTTTTCCTTCAATCTCCGCAGCATGCATAGGATGGGCGCCTCGGGGCTTGACGCCCGGCCTCAAAATGGCAAAGTTTTCATTTTCACGCAAAACATCTCCCTCCGCAATGTCGCAGGTGGCCTGCAGCCATCGTCTGGCATAATGATAAAGCTCTTCTTCTTCGGGCAAAACGGCTTTGATTCCAGAGCCTAATGCCTGCTCGGTTTTTCTGATCATCCTCACCATCAGCTGAAGCTCGGCAGGCTCTAGAGAAAACGCATGGTCGGGCCCCTGCAGCGTACGGTCTAAAGTAAAATGTTTTTCTATCACCTTGGCTCCCAGCGCGGCTGCCGCAACAGGACCAACCACCGGATCCTGGCTATGGTCTGATAATCCAACACTCGTCTTAAACAGAACTTCCAAAGAACGGATCGCCTGCAAATTCAGTGAAGCGATCGAAGCAGGATATTTTGCCGTACATTGCAAAAGCGTTAACTCTTTTCCTCCATATTCTCTAAAGAGATTGACTGCCCAGGCAATCTCTTCGATTTCGGCGCAACCGGTCGACATAATCAGCGGCTTGCCCGAACCTGCTATCAGTTTAATCAAATGCGAATGCGAGATTTCATAAGAAGCAAGCTTGTGCCGTTTTACATAAGGGTCGACAGCTTCAAAATCCTTCTCGGAAAAAACAGAAGACATGAATTCGATTCCCTTCTCTTCGCAGTATTTAGCGAGTTTCGGTATCATTTCATAGGGCATTTCGCTTCTTTTCAAAATGTCACGGATGTCTTCGGCGTAGCCCGCTTTGGCAAGGTAGCTGCTTTTTCCGGCGCCTTTGACATATAGGGTGTCGCTGCGGAATGTTTGGAATTTAACAGCATCGGCCCCAGCTTCCACTGCCGTATCTATCATCTTTTCGGCTTCTCCCTCGTTTGTCCAGTTTGATCCCGCTTCAGCTATAATAAAAATACGTCCTTTTTTCCTTTTGGCAGTCAATGAAAGCAGATAGCGATGAACCTGGGAAACTTTTCCGGTATCCAAAATTAAGTGCTGGCCGGTTTCGATAAAATTAAACCCGGCATTTTCAAAAATCTTTCTCGACGCATCGTTTTCAATTTTTATTTCGGCCAAGACGTCGTCGATTCCCCTTTTTTCCAACCAAGGCTTCAGTTCTCTGAGGGCTAAAGTCCCAATCCCTTCCCTCCGAAACTTCGGGGCTATATTGATCGAAATATCTGACTGGACTCTTTCCGGATGAAACAACTCCCTAAAAAAGAATAAACCCGACACGATCGCCATTTTGAAGGATGAAAAGCGGTGGAAGCAGAGGATGGGAAAAGTAATCCCTGATAAATTCAGGATAAAAATCATCCCAAAGCTTGGGCTCTTGATGAAAAGAGTACCTGAGCGTCTCAGGATCGTTTCTCCACTGCACGACAAGCCTCGCATCTTCTTCGCATGGCCGCACGCACTCGAAACGGATCTCGTTCATTGAACACCTATCAGAGTTAAAATATCTTTTAAAGAAAAATTGGAATTTTTTAAATAGAGGGATTCGATAATTTTTTTCACAGCTTTGAAATCTTCTATAGTGTCTACTGTTAGGCGAACATCTGATAAATCGGATGCCATTGTGATCTGTCCGATTTTGAATTGATCGGCGTGATGCAAAATATAGGGAGTGACATGCTCCCTGTCGTATAAATCGACAGCGGTTGAGTCCATCTTTTCCAAAACATGCCGTTTCATCGCCTCGACATCCATCCCTCGGGGATAGGTTCTTTGGTGGGTATTCGACACATAGTCTGAGTCGGTTTGGATCAGCTTTCGGATGCACTCATCAACAATAACGGGATCAATCAAGGGGCAGTCGGCAGTAATCCTGACAATAATGTCGCCGCCAAATTTTTCAGCGGCCCGGGCATATCGCGAGAGGACATCTTCTTCGCTTCCTCGAAATACTTTCACCTTAAGCGACTCACAAAGCTTAGCAATCGGCAGATCCGCCTCATTGAGAGTCGTGGCAATGATAAGATCGGCATCTGGAACCCGTTGTAAACGCTTTACCAAATAAAAAAGAAGCGGTTTTCCGAGGACTTCTTTCATCACCTTCCCCGGAAGACGTGTGGAAGTCATTCTAGCCTGAACGATCAGGGATGTCTTCATCCTGCGAGATTCCATTTGAAGATAAATTCTTGTTCGATATTCAGAACTTCGTGAACCGGGCAGCCCTTAGCGGCCCTCTCCAGTTTATCGGCAGTTTTCCGATCCAAAGCGCGCGTGCAGTCAACTGTGATGATTATCTTCTAGCAATACGTAGTCTGAACCAGTAGGTGGAAGAACAAGGC
>CAWAPJ010000022.1:0-47496 GCA_963783885.1 Waddliaceae bacterium
ATGAAGCTAACACTAGTGCTAAAATTGTCAGATTTTTTTTTGCCAACATTTCGATTTTAGGTTAAATTAATCTATATATTTTTTCAATAATTACAACCGGGAAAAAATCGATTTAAAATGGGATGAATTATTCAATGATGAAGTTCAAAAAGACCATATTCAGTCTGCTGGCGTTTTGCGCCGTGATTGCCCTGGCGGCGTTTGCACTCAATAAAACACCTGCCAAAGAAACAAAACCCCGCCTGTCGATCATCACGTCCGTATTCAACGGAGATCAATTTATCCGGGGCTTTCTTGAAAATATCACAAGCGTCAATCATTTTGAAGACTATGAGCTTCTTCTCATTCACCCTCCCGGACCCGGCCTAGAAGAATCCGTCATTCGTGAATACCTCCCCCGCTTTGCCAATATCCGCTATATCAAACTTGAGAGCGACCCGGGAATTTACGGCGTCTGGAATCTGGGAGCAAAGATGGCACAAGCCAACTTCCTCACCAACGCCAATGCCTGCGACAGAAGACATCCGGAAATGCTGGATCGTCATCTCCGCTATCTGGAGAAAAACCCCGATGTCGATCTGGTATATTCCGATTTCATCATGACGCCTGTCCCCAACTCCGATTTCGCCACTAACAAAAGTAGCAGTATAATACGGTGCGATAATTATTCTCCTGAAAAAATGTATTTGTGCCTGCCGGGGCCGGGGCCGATCTGGCGCAAAGATGTCCACAACCGCTTCGGCTACTTTCGTGATGATTTCATAGCAGCCGGAGATTTTGAAATGTGGAACCGCATGGCAGCCGGCGGAGCCAAAATGAAAAAACTGCCCGGTATCGAGTTGCTTTTCTATATGAATCGTCAGGAAAGGGCCGACAATATCTCTCCAGAAAAAGCGGCCAGAAGAGAGTGGGAAAACAACTATGTCAAGCATGCCTATTCGTATCTTTGGGATCAAATACCCGAGAAAGAGCCTCTTCTTCTCGTTCTTATACCTACAAGATCGCGCCCTGAGCGGTTTTTCAAACAGCTCGACAATTATTATTACAATCTTTCCGGAGAAACCCGCTACTGTTTTCTCGTCAACTGCGACGAAGACGATGAAACCATGAATAACCCAGAGGTGCGAGAGAAGTTAGGCACCTATCCCAATCTTATCTACACTTTTCAACCCGGTAGCACAAGAATCGACGCCTATAACCGAAACCTATCTACCACTGCCTACGACATTCTCCTTGCGGCAAGCGAAGACCTGGAACCTCAGGTGTGGGGATATGATAAAAAAATCATAGGCCAAATGAAAACCCATTTTCCCGGCTACGACGGCGTCCTCAACTACCATGATGGTTATGTCGGCGAAAGGTGCAATATCTATCCTATTGCCGGCCGCAAATTTATTGCACGGCTGGGGCACTTCTATCATCCTGAATATACTGCCCTTTGCGCCAATGAAGAACTCACTGTGATTTCACGCATTTTAGGCAAAGAAAGAATCATCAACGAGATCTTGCTCAAACACCGCCATCCCGCCCATGGCGAAAGACCTTGGGACGACCTGGATAGACTACGTGAAGGATTCAAAGACCAAGACAAACAGGTATTTTTAAATCACAAGAAAAATCGATTTGATTTGGATGATAGGGGTATTTTCGAAAAGGAGTGGAGCATCCTAATCTGCACAATCGATGAGAGGAAAAAATTCTTTAACAAACTTTACCAAGAGTTGCAAAACCAGATAGCCGAAGCGGGCCTGAAAGATAAAATTGAAGTCCTGTATTATCGAGATAACCGCGAAAAGACAATTGGATTTAAACGAAACGAGCTGATGAGGCGCGCCCGCGGAAAGTATATGTGCTTCATCGATGATGACGACGAAATCCATCCGGGCTACATCAAAATGATCTATGAGAAACTGCAATCGAACCCCGATTGTGTCTCCATAACTGGCATTAGATACGATGAAGCTGGTAAACCCACTATTTTCGATCACTCCATCAAGTATGGAAATGGATATTGTTTCTGCAACTGGAAGCAGATAAGCCCCCCGGGTCATTTAAATCCGATTAAAAAAGTTGTCGCCGCTCAATATTTATTCCCAAAAATTAATATGAGAGAAGATTGCCATTGGGCAATGGAAATCGCTAAATCCGGAATGCTCAAAAAGGAAGCGAATATCAATACGCCTTACTATTTTTATTCTCCTTCCAAATTCAGGAAGACAACAGATATGACCAAAAAAGACAGGGAGCTTCTCGTCACTGGATGCGCAAGGAGCGGAACGACTTTTATGACGCAATTTCTCAACAAAAACAAAATGGATGTGGGCCATGAGGCCGACGGACAAGATGGCGTGGTCTCCTGGGTCATGGCTGCAGACAGCAACACTTCTCCCTGGGGTCCGCCGTCAAATGCCTATCAATTCCAGCATGTTTTGCATCAGGTCAGGCACCCCCTCAAGACCATCGCTTCCGCAGGCAATGAGCCCGATCTTTCATGGTTTTATATTCAACGCTTTGTTCCGGAAATTAAACTGGAAGATCCCAAGATCGTCAAAGGGGCCAAATATTGGTATTATTGGAACCTCCTTGCGGAAAAAAAGTCGGAGTTTACCTACCGCGTGGAAGATTTGGATTGCGCCGTTGATGAAATCAACAACCGCCTGGGACTGAATCTGGATAAAAATATCCTTGAGGAGATCCCGAAAAACGTCAATACCCAGAGCTGTAAGGATGTCTATACATGGCAGGACCTCAAAGAAAACCTAGAGCCTGAGCTCTATGAGAATATTGTCGAGATGGCCACGCGTTATGGATACCATGTCGAAGATTAACCACCTGAGAGATATGGGCGGCGGCTATCCAAGAGATTTTCGCGGTTATGGCGGCCAGCCTCCCGATCCCAAATGGCCAGGGGGCGCTCGCATTGCCATTTCTTTTGTTGTTAACATAGAAGCGGGATCTGAGCTTTCGCTGGCAGATGGAGACGAGAGCAACGAAAGCATCTATGAAATCGTTGAGAAAGTCGAAGGCGTTCCCAATTTCTGCCTTGCTTCACATTTTGACTATGGTCCCCGTGTCGGATATTGGCGTGTCATGCGATCACTTGCGCGGCACAATATCCCCTGTACCCTAAGCGCCGCAGGAAGAGCTATAGAGCGATGCCCTTGGCTAGCAAAAGATGCAGCAGCACGGGGACATGAGGTGGCCGCTCACGGCTACCGTTGGGAGTCTCACGCCGGTATGCAGGAGGATCAAGAGAGACAGGTTATCGCAAAAGTCGTACAGATAATCAAAGATGCTTCAGGGGAACGGCCTTTCGGTTGGCACACCAAAGGAGCTCCCTCTCCAAATACTAGGCGACTGCTGTTAGAAGAAGGCGGATTTCTCTATGACTCCGATGCCTACGATGATGACCTTCCACGCATCGTCGAAGCCTACGGCAAAAAACATGTCGTTTTGCCCTATGCTTTCGATACCAACGATATGAGATTTATGGCCGGAGGCAACTTTGTCCTTAGCGATGACTTTGCAACTTATTGCATCGACGCTTTTAACACTTTATGGAAGGAAGGTGAAAAGCACCCAGCTATGATGTCGATTGGCCTCCATCCTAGATTGATCGGCAGGCCGGGGCGTATAGCGGGCCTTGAGCGATTTCTTGATTATGTCGGCGGAAGAGAAGGCATCTGGTTTGCAAGACGCGTCGACATAGCCCGGCATTGGCGTTCAGCCACTCTTTAGATTAACTTCCTTGACAACCGTATGAAAATCGTGTAAATATTTTTTTTAATTTATTTTAAAGGAAATCGATTATGTCCGGTGTCACAGCTTTTTGTCAGCGTTGGGAAAAATCCATACATTTTGCAGGGACCTGTCCTGCCGGCTACTCCCTCCATCAAACCCAAAAAAATTGCGAGGAATTTATTCAAAAATTCTGGAACCAGCAACCTGAGAGAACTCCAGAAGTATATATTATACATTCTGGAGAACCTTTTAAAGTTAAAGTAGAAGGCCGGCTGCAAAAGAAACTCGACGCTAATCCCTCAGGTTTCCGCATTCGCGGACCGGAAGCAAAAAAATTCCGTCATTCAGGAGAGTTCATAATCCTGCCGCCGCAAAAACCCAAAAGAAGCAAATCCTGGAAGAGACTGCCGACTTACAAAAGACATTAATAGAGGAAATTGCAAAAAAGAGGGAAGGCGGTAAGCCGGATTCTGTCGAGGGCCATCATTTGTCTAGGGACCCCGTCGCCGAGATCCTCAAGCAGCTGTCTTCAGGACTCTGCGGAGAACAGTGAAGCGCCCTGTATTTGCCTTGCTTCGGATAGGGTTTGCCGCAGCCGGCAGGTCTCCCTGCCGGGGCCGGGTCTTAAACCCGGCGTTTCAGCCTGTCCGCCCAAAGGGCGGCGGTTTGCTTTCTGTTGCACTTTCCGTAGCCTTTCGGCCCCCAGCCTTTCGCTGGTATCCTCTCCTGTGAAGTCCAGACTTTCCTCCGCCGAATTAAAACGCGGCGGCGATGACCTGCCTTCCCGAGATATTCTTACGAGCCGCTTGCAAGAGTCGGTTTTGCCGGAGCTAACGCAAGCGGGCTCTTACGATGATGCTTTGGAAGAGCGTCTTCTCCGCTTGGTCGGAGCGGCAGTCGTTCCTTCCAGCTTTTCGCTTTCCTGCCAGTAATGGATGCGGGAACAATGCTCGCAAAAGACGAGGCGCTCCCCTTTTCTCACAAGGTTTTCATCCTGGGCCGTCAATGTGATGTGGCACCCGCTGCAGCAACGGTTTTCAATCGGAACGACAACACGGTTCTTCTTATTGCGAAGCAGCCTGTCGTATATTTTAAGAGTATCCGGATCCGCCTCTTTGGTCATCTCGTCGCGCTCAACTTTGATCTGCCGCCCCTCTTCGTTAATCTGGCGGATGCTTTCAAAGATCTCTTCCTCAAGCTCCTTGCTGTTGGCGATCGTTTGGTCCAAACTCTCCTGAAGACTCTTTAGGACGTCTTCTTCCGCAGCCAGCCTGTCGTATTGGTCGCTCAGGACTTGCTCCTTAGCGTGGCGCTGCTTTTCGGCGCCTGAAATTTCATGGGTCAGAGCATTGAACTCATCGACTTTTTTGATGGCATTTTGCTGGCTTTCAAGTTTTTTGATCTTTTCGTTGATCTCTTCGACCTCAAGCTCCATAAGCTTGATGTCGCTTTTGATCTTCATGATTTCCTCTTCCTTACCCTCGACCTGGCCCCGAAGATCGTCTTTGATGCGCCCGAGCTTTTTCAGCTCTTTCTGACGCTCTTTTTTAAGGCGGATCAACCGGATCATCTTCATGTCGAGTTCTTGGATATCTAGAATTTTTTTGAGAACTTCTAACATTTTGATTCCTTAAGAATGGATTGCAAGTTAATAATGATATTTTAGGCATTTAAAGCTTAGTTCTCAAGAAAAAAAGCTTTCCACAAGGCAATTATACCCGAATTTATGATTTTTTTGCTAAGCCAAGCGAATATGTTGCGCCTTAGCGGAGCGTTGTGATAATCTTCAATAGAAATTAAATCACAAACTCGGGGTCCATAAATATGCATCTCTTAAAGAATTATCTTGACGGCCGTGAATCCTACGAGCCCGGAGCTGCCGCTTTTTTTGCCTCCCTCGACCTGATTAGTCAAACAAACCCGGAAATCGCCGAAGCCATTGTCCAGGAATTAATAGATCAGCGAAGCTACTTAAAGCTGATCGCCTCGGAAAATTTCTCCTCGCTGGCTGTCCAGCAGGCAATGGGCAACCTTTTGACCGACAAGTATTCGGAAGGCTACCCCCACCACCGCTTTTATGCCGGATGCGATAATGTCGATACGGTGGAAGACCGGGCGGCGACTCTTCTAAAGGAGCTATTCGATTGCGACCATGCTTATGTGCAGCCCCATTCGGGCGCAGACGCCAATCTGGTGGCTTTCTGGGCTATTCTGATCCACAGAGTGCAAAACAGGGAAGTGGAAAAGCTTGGGAAAAAATCGATCGACGAGCTCACCGGCGAGGAGTACGAAGCTGTCAGGCAGCTGATGATGAATCAAAAGGTGATGGGGCTGTCGCTCAATTCCGGCGGCCACCTGACACACGGATACCGCCACAATATTTCCTCCAAGATGATGCGCGCGGTAAGCTACGACATCGACCCGGCCACAGGGCTGCTTAACTACGACCTTCTCTCCAAGCAGGCAAAAGAAGAGAAACCCGATATCCTCCTTGCCGGATACTCGGCCTATCCCAGACTGATCAACTTCGCCAAAATGCGGGAAATCGCCGACTCGGTCGGAGCGGTTTTCATGGTCGACATGGCCCACTTCAGCGGACTTGTCGCAGGAAAAGTGTTTCAAGGAGACTACAATCCGGTACCGTTTGCCCATGTTGTAACCTCGACGACCCATAAAACCTTGAGGGGGCCGAGAGGCGGACTGGTGCTTTGCAAACAGGAATACGCCGATGTTGTAAATAAGGGTTGCCCGCTTGTTTTAGGCGGCCCGCTCCCCCATGTTATAGCGGCCAAAGCCATAGCGTTCCAAGAAGCTAAGACCAAAGAGTTTCAAAATTATGCCCGCAAGATTGTGGAAAACGCCAAAGCTTTGGCGGAAAGCCTGGTCAGGCAAGGGATCCCTGTGCTCACCGGTGGGACCGACAACCATCTGATTCTCCTCGACCTTTCGGAGTTTGCCATCACCGGCCGGCAGGCGGAAAAGGCTCTTCGCGAAGCGCACATCACAGTCAACCGCAATGCCATTCCATTCGACAAAAACGGCCCCTGGTACACCTCCGGCGTGCGCATCGGCACCCCGGCGGTCTCAACTCTTGGAATGGGAAAAGCCGAAATGGATGTAATCGGGGAAGTCATTTATGATGTTCTCACAAACTGCATGCCGAAAATAGTTCAGAAAACCCAAAAACCAAGCAAAGCCCAATATGAAATTAACGACAAAATTCTAAGCCGCTCGAAAGATCGGATTCACGAACTTCTGGGCCGCTTTCCGCTTTATCCCGAGATCGAGCTGGCACCTGAGCAAGAATTAATTGTTAAACATTAGGAGATGAATTTCATGGCAAAAGACGAAGAGATCAATAACTTTAAGGTGCAGGACAAGATCGACCAGTCCCTGCTGGACGCAAGGCGCATTTTTCTCTCGGACGACATCAATACAGATTCGGCCGAAGATGTTATCCGCAAGCTCTGGTATCTTGAAATGCAAGATCCCGGAAAGCCGATACTGCTCATCATCAACAGCCCGGGAGGAGCGATCGATTCGGGATTTGCGATTTGGGACCAGATCAAAATGATCACCTCGCCAGTCATTACTCTGGTGACAGGACTTGCCGCTTCGATGGGCTCGGTGTTGAGCCTTGCCGCCGACCCCGACAAACGATTTGCGACGCCTCATTCGAGAATCATGATCCACCAGCCAAGGCTGAGCGGCGTCATTCAAGGACAGGCGACAGACCTTGAGATTCAAGCGAGAGAAATGATCAAAACACGCGAAATGATCATCGAGGTCTATATGGATGCCACCGGCAAAGACCATGACACCATTGACGAGTCGATTGACAGAGACACATGGTTCGGCGCCGAAGAAGCGAAAAAATTCGGCCTGATCAGCGGCATCGTGAATTCATATACAGAGATTCCGATGTGACAATCAATTTTAGCAAATACAGCGGCATGGGCAATGATTTCATTTTGATAGACAATCGAAATGGAAGCACTTTTAGTCCATCTGCAGTCAAAAATCTATGCACAAGGCGCATAGGCATCGGTGCCGATGGTGTAATTCTGCTTGAATCCTCCAAAAGAGCCGATGTCGGGATGCGTATTTTCAACGCCGACGGTTCCGAGGCGGAAATGTGCGGAAACGGCATTCGCTGCCTGATGAAGTACATTCTGGAGATCGGGATGCCCGAAAAGCCCTATAGCATTGAGGTGCATGGATCCGTGCTGAATGCTAAGTATGAGAACGACCTGGTCTCGGTCGACTTGGGAATACCGACTGAAATCGTCTGGGATATGATTGTAGAGGGAACCGCCCTCCACTTCTTGAATACCGGCGTTCCCCACGCAGTCGTCTTTGTCGAAAATTTGTCTGATGTAGATGTTGAAGCCGAAGGACGCTTCTTAAGAAGGCATAAAACCTTTGCCCCCCGCGGGACGAATGCGACTTTTGTCCAAATCCTCTCCCCCGGCCGCCTTATTTTCAGCACTTATGAAAGAGGCGTCGAAGCCGAAACGCTGGCCTGCGGCACGGGAGCTGCGGCAGCAGCATTTGCCTACATCCGCCGCGAAGGAACTGCCATAGTCGAAAATAAAAATGGTGAAACTATGTCGCTTAGAGTTGACAAGCAGCAGCGCATTCATATGGTAGGCCCGGCCCGACTTGTCTACAAAGGACAGTTCTTAATTGAAAACAACTGAATGTTGATCTATACTAATCGTTAAAAAGGTATGGTTATGTCTGCCAAAAAAAAATTGCAAGAAGCTAAAAATCCCTTGATTCTTCGCTCGCAGCGTTTAATGGAGGCCTTCGCCAAGTCGGATGACGAAAGAGACTTTTATCTCGACCGTCAGGAAGGGTTTATCATTTACGCCGATCTGGACGAATCCGAAGAGAATCTAGGCCGCTTATTCGAGGAGCTGGCAACCAACTCCGACCGGTATTGCATGATTCCCAAACTGAGCTTCTATGAACAAAAAAAAATCATGGAAGGGTTTATCCACGAGAAAGTATACGATATCGACACCAAAGAGAAGCTCATGGACATCATTCAGTCCAAAGAAGCCCGTGAAAACTTTCTCGAGTTTCTCTATGACCACCATGGCGAGCTTGAAAAGTGGCAGCAATATTATCAGGAAAGATCCCGGGTACGGATTATCGAATGGCTGCGCAACAACAATTTCCATTTTGTCTTTGAAGAAGACCTGGATCTGGGAATCACGCTTATCGAAAAACTCAAAAAACACCTCTTTGACGACAAAGTGCCAAAAGATGTGCAAAATGCGCGGAAAATTTTAACAACAAAAGCAAAAACCTACTACTCGAATGAAGCCCTGAACCCCCGCCCAAAAAGAGGACGCCCCCCGAAACAAACGCAAAAAACCGAGCTTGAACCCCAAATCTCGGTCGACATCTACAACACTGTCCCTCAGTCAGTGCGCGCGTTCCTCTTCACTCCCGACCTGTCGATCGTTGGCGCCGCTTCCTTCTCGTCCAAATTCGAAACGGAAGAAGAGATTCTTGCCCACCGCCGCCAGGCAGCCAGGGAGGAATCGGAAAGCGCCCTCGAAAACCTCAATCAAAAGCTCGAAACTTTGAGAAAACTCAGCAATAAATTGCGAGGTGAAGAGCCAGATGAGAACGAACTCGAAGAAATAGAGAATGAAGAAGAGGAAGTCCCCGAGAAAACAACAAAAAAGCGGCAAAAGTCAGAAACGAACACCCGAAAAAAGAAATAATTCTCGTTTGAGCTGTTCCACAATATTTTTTTCGACAAGAGTCGCAGTTGCTGCGATGCTGTGGGCTATCGTTGATGCGGTAGAAGATCCATGGCATTTGACCAAAATACCGTCGACGCCGCACACAAGAGCGCCGGGGTGTTTTTCATCGCAGAACTGTTTTTTGAGAGTCTCATATACTGTCTCGGGAAACTCATAGCCCGCCTGGCGGAGCGCCAGACGGCAGGTTTGGAGGGCAGCTTGCGATACGCCTTCAGCAGTCTTTAAGAATACATTTCCTGTAAAACCATTAGTAACAAGCACATCGACATCCCCTTTAAAAACTTCCCTACCCTCGATATTGCCTAAAAAGGAAAAATCCAGTTCGGGAGAAATCTTCTCAAGTTTTGCATACGTCTCTTGAAGCTCTCTTGGCCCCTTTCCTGATTCTTGGCCAATATTGAGCAATCCGATATTCGGACAAGGATTATTGAAAACACATCTTTGGTACGCAGCACCCATCAAAGCAAACTGTACTAATTTATTTGAGCTGCAGAAAAGATTGCCCCCAACATCAACGACGACAACCGGCTTTTTTTCCCTTGGAAGAACAGCTAAAAGAGCCGGGCGGTCGATTGTGGGAAATTTGGACAGATACAAAGCGGAAGAGGCAATGAGGGACCCTGTATTTCCGGTTGTGACGAGAGCGTCGGCCTGCCGGTTTTTAATCAATTCAATCCCTCTGATCAGGGTCGATCCTTTTTTCGTTTTAGCAGATTGCAAAGGATCGTCGTCCATTGAGATATATTCATCTGCAATATGGAACTGGAGACGGTCAGAAACCTTTTTGGGCAGCTGATCCAGAATTTTTTGCGGTGCAATTACAATGAAAGAGGCCGTTTGCGACAGATCATCTATACTTTGTACAACTCCATCAAATAGTTCTTCCGGAGGTCTGTCGCCCCCCATCAGATCCAGTGCCAGACGCATGTCTTTTATTCGGATTCCTCGGGAAAAAGATTCCTTTCGGCATAAAAACCGCACTCGGGGCAGATGATATGGGACTTCTTCCTGACACCGCAATTCTTGCATGCGACAAAATTCTTGACAGAACGTCCCTGATGGGCCCGTTTTTTGTTCCTTCTCGAGGTGGAATGTCTGTTACGCGGGCAAATTGTCATAGCTGGTTTGACTCCTCTTAATTATAAATCCGCAAATGGATGATACCCCTCTTCAATATCGGAGGCTTCTGTTTTAAAATATTTTGTATACTCTTTTCGCTTCGGACATTTTCCTCCGGAGCATTCATGGGCCGTCGGAAGCTTCAGAATAATTTCTTCCCTGACGACTTGGCTGAAATCAAATATAGCTCCCTTGATGTCCTCTAAAGGAATGACCTCGTAGAGATTATCCAGGACTATTTCAACCGGAGACATCTCATTGCAGATCGAGCAGGGAACAAGAGCCTCTGTCTTGACGGATAAATGGAGGACAAGCTCCCCTTCTCCTTCGGCAATATAGGCCTCTCCGGTGATTCCGACCGGTTTTTCAAATTTTAATTCACTTTCATTGATTCCGATAAAATCGGATGGAAAAACATCCTTGATTTTATGAACTTTCCCTTGGGAAAGCCGGTCAATATAAATTTTAAAAGCATCAGTATACATTAACGAGGGTAATTATAGCGTCTCAAACGTTTTTTTTCCAGCAGGATTTTTTACTTAGAATGTGAATGTTTTTCCGAGGGGCATCAGGATGGCTCGGATTTTGCAAATCACGACGAATTAATATCAAAAAAATATTAATGAGGAGTGATTTGCGTAAGACGGGTCTTTCTGATAGGTCATAGGAAAAACATTCACATCATTAATGGCTCGATTAGGCTATGATGGCAAAATTACTGGTTTTCTGCTATTATATAAGCTATAATTTAGATTACCAAATTTAGGACCACATTGTATGAAAGAGCTACTTTTAAATGTTGAACCCCGTGAAATCCGCCTTGCCCACCTCCTCAACGGACAATTGTTCGATTTGAATGTCGAGAGAAAAAGCAAAAGGCGCCTGACCGGCAATATCTACCTGGGCAAAGTGACCAATATTCTTCATAATATCCAGTCGGCTTTCATCGACATCGATGAAAGCGAAAACGGATTTATCCATATTACTGACATTATTGAGAATACGAAAACGCTTAAGCAGAGATACGATCTCGATTTTGAGCTGGAATATGATATTCAGCAGCAGGGCGAAGAGAATCAGGATGTCGATATCGAAGAGGTTCTGAAAAAAGACCAGACAGTCCTTGTCCAGGTCGTCAAAGAGCCGATCGGAACGAAGGGGGCCCGCCTGACGTCCAATATTTCGATCGCCGGCCGGTATCTGGTTCTTCTTCCCAACTCCAATCATCGGGGCGTTTCCCGAAAGATCGAAGACCGCGCCGTGCGCGAGAGGCTGAAAAAACTGATCCGCTCCTTCGAGATGCCCCAAAAAATGGGGCTGATCTGCCGTACTGCCAGCCGGATGGCTACAGAAGAGATGCTGATCGACGAGGCGCATGAGCTTCTCTCCAACTGGCAGGCCATTATAGAAAAATTCCAGAAATCAAACGAACCATGCCTCCTTTTCGAAGAATCCGACATGATCAAAAAAGCTGTGGAAACCGCTGTCGATAAACGTTTCGACCGCATGCTCATCGACGACTACCACACCTACCAGGTGTGCAAAACTCTTTATAATAAATATCGCGGGGAACACCCTCTCCGGATCGAATTCTATCGAGACAAAGTCCCTATGTTCGAGCGGTTTAACGTCGAAAAAGAAATAGAAAAATCCTTGAGAAGAAAGATTTGGCTTCCCCATGGAGGCTATATCTTTTTCGAAAGGACCGAGGCGATGTACACCGTTGATGTCAACTCCGGCCGCAGCTCTTCGGGAGAGACCGATGTGGAAGAGTCTCTTGTGAGAATCAACCTGGAAGCGGCCGAGGAGATTGCCAGGCAGCTTCGGCTGAGAAATGTCGGCGGATTAATCGTGATCGACTTTATCGACATGCGCCTCCGCCGCAGTCAAAGGCGTGTTTTAGACAAACTCAAAGAGTGTATGAAAGAAGATTCGGCCAAATGCCGCATTTTGGGAATGAGTGAATTCGGACTGGTGGAAATGACCCGGCAAAGAAGCCGCGGCTCACTCAGGCAGCTGCTCTATACCAGCTGTCCCTACTGCCAGGGCAATGGAGTGATCAAGTCCAACGAAAGCGTGGCGATAGAAATTGAGAGAGCTCTGAAAAAAATCATCCTCTATCATCAACAGTACGGAATCAAACTTCAACTCCACCCTGTTCTTTATGAATATCTTAACAAAGAAGACCTGCCTCATCTTCTGAAAATTGCCGAAGACAATAACGCCCGCCTTGAATGGGAGGTCTCCGATGAAATGCATTTAAACGACTATCATTTCATCTCCACAACAAGCAATGAACTAATCGATGCATAAGAAATTTTACGAAAATCTGGAGAGTCTAAAGGGGCGGATCCCAGAGAGATTCCTGACCCTTATGCGCGAGTGCTATGAGAATTATCGAACAGCTGTTTACACGTCCGAAGAGTCATGGGCCTCGAAGGAAAAAGTCTTTTGCACCTACCTCGATCTTGTGGAAAAACAAGTCAATGAACCCTATGACTTTGAACCTTTCCACAAAAAAATCACAAAACCCATCGATTACGAAGCGTTCAGTATAGATTTCATGGAACCCTTGATAGTCTTGGAGCAGTCGACTGTCCGGGGAGAAAAGAATCTGGAAACAATCGAAAACCTGATTGCGTCAGGCAGCAACGCGATCCTATTTTCCAACCATCAAACTGAACCCGATCCGCAAATCATCTCAGTACTTCTTCGGAAAAATCATCCCGAACTCGTAAAAAATATGATCTTCATTGCCGGAGACCGCGTTGTGACAGACCCGATGGCCGTCCCCTTCAGCATGGGATGCAATCTGATCTGCATTTATTCCAAGAAGCATATCGAAACCCCTCCTGAGCTTAAAGAAGAGAAATTAAAGCATAATCAACGAACAATGAAGATCTTTCGCAAACTTCTCAGCGAAGGGGGCAAGTGCGTTTGGGTCGCCCCCAGCGGAGGGAGGGACAGACCAGCAAAAAACGGGGTTGTCGAAGCGGCTCCTTTCGATCCTCAAAGCATTGAAATGCTTTACCTAATGGCCAAAAAGGCAGATAGACCAACGCATTTTTTCCCTCTTTCGCTCAGCACCTATAATATTCTTCCGCCCCCTAACAGCGTCGATCAGGAACTCGGAGAACAACGAAAAACCAAACGGTTCCCCGCGCACCTGGCTTTCGGAGAGGAAATCGACATGGAATCCTTTCCCGGAAGCGAAGAGATTGGTAAAAAAATCAAACGCCAAAATAGAGCCGAGTTTATTTGGTCGCTGGTCAAAAACCTCATTTCGTCATAGATCATTAAAATATAATGTATATAATTGATTCATATGAAGAATTTTTTGCTTATCGTCTTACTGTTTTTTTTCGGCAGCCTGTCGTCTTATGAAATACTTAAGGATGAAAACCATCTGCCTCCCGTTGCCTCATCCGAGGCAAAAACTCTTAAGATCAGACTGAAAAATGATTTAGAAGCCTATCTCATTTCCGATCCCCGCGCCAAAAAATCAGCCGCCATTTTGTCTGTCAATGTTGGGAGCTGGCAGGATCCGAAAGCGCACCCGGGACTGGCCCACTTTCTTGAGCATATGCTCTTTATGGGAACGAAGAAATATCCTAAGGAAGCAGGTTTTTCCGAGTTCATCAAAACCCATGGAGGACAAAACAACGCCTTCACTGAAGACCAGTACACGTCTTATGTCTTTGATGTCGACACTTCCGCCTTTTCTGAGGCGCTGGACCGCTTTTCCCAATTTTTTATCTCTCCCCTTTTCAAATCCTCAGCCCTCAGCAGAGAAGTGAACGCCGTAGAGCAAGAGTTTGCCGGAAAGAGCCAGCTAAATATAGCCAGAAGGCTCATGATCTATAAAAAGTATGGACACGCCGGCCATCCTTTTAAACGCTTCAATTTCGGCAATGCCGAATCACTTAAAGGCGTCGGCCACAAAGAGCTTCAGGAGTGGTTCGATAAACACTACAGCGCGAATCAGATGCGCCTTGTCGTTCTCTCGCCCCTTCCCCTCGATGAGCTGGCTTCCCTCGTCGACAAATATTTCTCACCGATTAAAAACAAGCACACTGTGAAACCGAAGTATTCCACCCCGCTTTTTTCGCAGGACCTGAAGGGAAAGATGCTCTTTGTCCAGCCCCTGGAAGACAAGCGTTCGCTGATGCTGCTTTGGGAACTTCCTCCAAAATTTGCCAAGTCTCTGGAAACGAAGCCTCAGGATCTTCTCTGCTGGATATTGGGGCAGGAAGGTAAAAACAGCCTTCTCGGAGAATTGCGCAAACAGGGGCTGGCGCTGGAACTCGATTGCGGAGCTACTCAATGGGACGGGGACAATATGATCTTCATGCTCGGTTTGGATTTAACCGACAAAGGGGTGCGGAATGTCGATGATGTGGTCGATCAAATTTACGAAACTTTCGCCACAATCAAAGACAAGGGAGTCCCCCGCTACATTTTCGACGACATCAATGCCATACAGACTCTTAAATACCGCTATCCCGAAAACGATACCTCTTATAAGGAGGTCATCAGCCAGTCGAAAAAAATGCGGCTGGAAAATCTGGCAACGTACCCGGAAAAATCGACAATTATTGAAAAGTTCGATCCGCAGCTGGTCCAGCAGCTTCTGGACCATTTAACCCCTCAAAATATGATCATGGACCTTCTGGCAAGCCCCTTGCTCACTCATGTTCACTTTGACCAAACGGAAAAGTGGATGGGGACGAAATACGCAATTAAGAGTATCCCCAAAGATCTCATGAAAGAGTGGAGCGAGGCAAAAGATCATCCGACGGTTAAGATACCTCCTCCCAATCCCTACATCCCAAAGAATTTGGCTTTGCAAAAGAAAGAGAGCCGAACGGTCATTGAAAATGAACAGGGCAAACTCTACCTCATACCAGACAACTATTACAAGGTTCCCAAAATCAGCTGGACAATACATATCAAAACACCCGCCATCAATGTCGGAAGGCCCGAATCGGTAGTGCTGGCCGATCTTTGGATCAGAAGCATCAAAAAGGCGCTTTCCCCTTACAGCTTTGAGGCTAAGCTCGCCGGGCTCGATTATGACCTCGACATCGAAGATAACGGGATCAAGATCACCCTGTACGGGTATAGCGAAAATGCTCCGCGACTGCTAAAAGATATTCTGGCAGCCGCCAAAAAACTCAATCTTGATGAACAAAAGTTTGAAGAATATAAAAGAGCGCTCCAGCAGCACTACCGCAATTACAACTTCAAATCCCCTTATTTGCAAGGACTGGATCTTGTCAAAGAGATCATCTATAAACGCTTCACATCTTTTGCCGAAAAGCAAATCGCCGCAGAAGCCTTAACTGATGACAGTTTCAAAAAATTTTCCCAAAACATTTTTGATAAAACCTATATCGAAGCAGTCTTTTACGGCAATATCGACCTCGATTCTTCGAAAAAAGTCTGGGAAAATCTGCTAGCTCTATCCTCAGCTCCCTATCCAAAAAAGGACCGGCTCGAAAAAGAAGTCGGGATCCTTCCTGAGGGTTCCGGGCCGTATTATCTCGAAAAATCGATCAATACAAAAGGGAACGCCTTGATTCTTCTGATAGAAAACCCCGATTTTTCGTTCAAAAACTACGGAGCTCAAGGAATTCTCTCTGAAATGATGAGCACTCCCTTTTTTGATGAACTCAGAACCAAACAGCAAACCGCCTATATAATCGGGAACCTGGAAGAAGAGATACAGAGAGTTTTCTTCCAGTTTTTCGTTTTGGAATCCTACTCCTACGACCCCCGCGACTTGCTGGCACGTCTGGAGCTTTTTATCGAAGTGTTTGCTCGCTCGCTACGCCATAAGGAAGAGATGAAAGAACGGTTTGAATCGACTAAGGGAGCTTTGATCAACAAACTGAAAACCCCTCCAGAAAGTTTGAAAGAAAAAGGAAAGCAGCTTGCCGAAATCGTCTTTAAACACCGCGGAGATTTTGACTGGATTCAAAAGCGGATTGAAGGACTTCAATCCTTAAGCTTTGAAGAATTTATCGACTATGCAGAAAAAACCCTCTCCAAAAACAACAAAAGGCGGCTCGCCGCTCTGATGGAAGGGCACGAAAACAACCTTATTTTACAATATACCGAAGCCCAAAACCCGGCTTTCCTCCGCGCAAAAACGACCTATATTCCGGACAAAGAGCAATGATTGCACTGGCGACATTTATAGTCTGCTATATTTTCTTTGTCCTCATCGGAAAAAAAAGATCTTTGATCGCGCTGCTCGGCGCACTAGTTTTGCTTATATCACGGGCTATTTCCCCGTTGGATGCCCTGAATTTTGTTCAGTGGAACGTCATCGGACTTTTTTTCGGCACCCTGATACTCGCCGAACTTTTTATGCAATCCCATATGCCGGCAGTGATGGCCGAATGGGTTGTCGACAAGACAAATACGGCCAGAGGAGCGATCATTGCGATTACGGTTCTATCAAGCGCCCTGTCTATCTTCGTTGAAAATGTCGCAGTGGTTCTTATCGTTGCCCCAGTGGCGCTGAAACTTTGCGAAAAAATAGGGCTGTCTGCTGTCAAACCCCTCATCTTTCTCGCGATTTTCTCGAATATTCAAGGAACCGCGACATTGATCGGCGACCCTCCCAGCATGATCCTGGCCGGTTATCTCAAAATGAACTTCATCGAGTTTTTCATCTATAAGGGAAAGATCAGCATTTTCTTTTTTGTTCAGGCCGGAGCGCTTGCCGCTCTTTTGTTTGCCTTCTGGCTGATGCGCCGTCATAAGGAAAAAACTGAAATCATCCCCATTGAAAAAGCGCGCTCTCTCATTCCCTCCTTCTTTCTAATTCTGCTTGTCATCCTCCTTTCGTTTGCGTCGTTGATCGATCCCGATTTTCTCTGGTTTGCCGGCACAGCGTCAATGGCGCTGGCAGCTGTCGGACTCATCTGGTATGAACTCGGACCTAGGTGGACGTCCGTCAAAGACCTGATCATTCAGCTTGACTTTGAGACGACAATTTTTTTGATCTGCGTTTTTATCCTTGTTGGAGCGCTCATCGATGCCGGGTGGATCTCAGCTCTTTCACAGGGCATATCGACCTATCTTTCCGGACACCTTCTCTGGACTTACGTGCTCATCATCGCGTTTTCGGTAGCGATATCCGCCTTCGTTGACAATGTGCCCTATCTGCTTGCAATGATCCCTGTAGTGCAGAATATCGCCACCGATATCAGCGCCCCCCTCCCACTCCTGATGTTTGCGCTTCTCATCGGTTCGTGCCTAGGCGGCAATATTACACCTATCGGCGCTTCTGCCAACATCGTCGCCATGGGCATGCTCAAAAAACATGGCCACGTGGCGACATTCACCACCTTCACCCGTCTTGGCCTTGTCCTGACACTTGCCGCAGTGATTGCCTCCAGCATTTTCCTCTGGTTCATCTGGGCTTGAAGCAATCATAAAATGCAGAATAACTTTTAAAACAACGATTGTAATAGCAAAGGGTGAGGTTTGGATGGATACTAAACAATTTCTTAACTTGTCTAAACGATATCTTCCTATGCTCCAAATCAAGAAAATCCAGTTTAGGAAAAGTCGCAGCCATTTCCAGAAGATCTTTGGTTGGAAAATAATGGTAATTCGCCAGCCGTATAATTGGAGGATTTTCAGTTTTATTGATAGCTTCGTAAAGAGAGCTCATCTTAATCTCTGCTGCCATAATATCTTTGATATTGAGTTTTAAAACCTGCAATGATGGCTGATTAAAAAGGTCGATCCACCTCTTTGCTGACACGCTAGATATGGGATTGCAAAGCAAGATCCTAAGATTTGGACAAAGCTTCATAATCAAGCTGAGCATGTCATCCGTAAGCCAGGCCGTTCTTCCGATATCCAGAGAATCAATTGAGAACAAAGGGTTGATGTATGCCAGCGTCTTGAGATTGTTGAGAGTCAGAGGACGCCGATAGGTCACCGAAAGCCCGCACCTATTTACTTGAATTTTCAAAAGAGAGCTGTTCTCAATGAGCCATTCAATGCCAAGCCAGGCTAACGATTTGGACATGATGAGCGTTTGACAGAGGGATAAAAATTGCAAGACCCCCTCTTCTTTCACCCTATCAAAATTAGGCAGTACATTATATTCAACAAAACTGTGGATCAACCCGAAGACTTTGGGATCAACCCCCGGAAGGTCGAAATGGTTTATTCTCGTATCTTGATTCAAAAAATCTCTGCACTGGTCTAACAGAAGAATCCGATGAAACTCAAAAGTATCGGATCCAACCTGAACCAGAACTTTGCCGGGATTATCAAATACTTTGTAACTTGCCCGGACAATAGCCCTGAGTTCCTTAAGCGAATACTTTCCCTCCCTGGAACATTCTTCAATTTTACTATAGCCTTGCCTAAGAGAACCCGAATGCAAACCATTCCCTCTTTTGCATCCATAGAGAAACACAGCTGCCAATTCCATGGGATCTTCTATCAAATCGGGGCGTTGAAGCCTTTCCAGCAACATTATCTCGAACAGATTGCGATTTTTTTCAATGAGATTATCAAGATCCCCTTGCAGGGTTAAGCAGTTGCTCCTAAAAGACTCGTATTTTCTGACAGATTTTGACCCCAAGCACTTAAATATTTGAAAAATCAAAAGACATTTCGGACTTGCCTCTTTATTGAGATACCAAACATGATCCTTAATATTCTGCAGTTGATAGATGTTCTTTTTACAGATCAGAAGGGATGAATGCGCATTCCAATCAGGATCGTATTGATCGTATTCCACTTTGAGTAAATTCAGCTCATTCTGCGCTTGTATCATAAAATTTCACAATACCAATTTTAAAATTGGCGGCCAATAACAAGCCCCCCGCCGTAGCGAAACGAGTTCTTCTTGGTGATGCGGGCAGGCCCGTCATTGTCTTCCCGGGGATTGTAAATCCCCGGAACATAGCTTAAGTAATCGACAAAGGCCTCTGCGCCGATATGATATTCGCACCACTCCCACAAGATCGCGCCGCGAAGGCCCCCTCGGTAGGCGACCTCGCATACACTCTTTTTATCCAGATGAATTGTCGGAAAGCCAATCTGCCCCCAGTTCTGAACACCATCAATTTCAGTACAGGCGCGGTAGATACCGAAGAAAGGGACGGCTGTGAAAACCCAGCATTGACAAAACCGTTTGGAAATCCCCAGCTCTAAATTGACGCCGTGATACGTGGTATCTAGCGACTCGTGAATGGTTCCGTTATCCAAATCGGCGAGCGCGAAATTGACAAGCTGACTCTCAAATGTCTGATTCTGACTGATGAAGCCATAGCCAACGGCAGGATAAAGGGTAATGCCATCGCACCAAGCGTATGTGGTGGCAATCAGAGCGTTTGCGCGTATCTCTTCATTGCAAAAATGAAAATAGTTGGTTTGTTCCTCGGGAATCGTCCCACCGATGCCTCCCCCATTAATCGCAAATAATTGTATGAGGCCATTCCCATCTATGTTTTTTTTCCCTTTAAAACCGCAATTAAAATAGGATACAGTTCCCATCACCCTGACAGGATCGCAGCGTTTGAAGGGACGCCCCGTCCATCCGACGGCCCCGCTCCACTGATCCGTCAAACAATTTGTATCCCAAACCACAGCTGACGTATCATCGGAATCGACAAGCCCGTAAAAACCTATTTCGGGATTTTCTACCAGAACCCCTTCAACAGCTCCATCGGCAAAAAAACCGCATTCAGCGTAGGGATAATAGAGAGGAAGAGATTTCAGATTCCCGAATACTAAGAGAACGATAATTGAAAAAAAAAGCGATTTCATTCTAGACTCCTACTAACAACAAGTTTTCCTTTATAAAGCATTTTGCTTTTTTACAGTAGGTCCCTGAAGTGAAGAAATGGTTTTTTTTGTCCTTCATGCTCATCGCTTTTTCGGTCCATGCGTGGCTAAGCGAACCTTCCTTGGAAATGGAGCGGGAAGTCGCCCCTTACCTGCTTCCCGAAGACCATCCGGCAGCCGAAATTCTCGATGAACTCTTTGGAGTCAAGAGAGTCACGGCGAAATTGCGTTCTTTAGAACGGGACGGATTTTACGACATTGATTTGAGAAAACGAGGTGTTGTTTTTGCCAGACATCCCAAACTGCCGGGCTATGTTCTGAAAATGGTCCTCGATTACACCGGCCATTCAACCGACAAATGGACGGGATCTTTCCGCATGCAGGACGAATATATCGAATTTACAGGCCGAGTAAGAAAGCGGAATGAAATCCAGCAGTTGATTGACGATTATCATCTCGAAGCCTTTACTACCCCAAAAAAATGGATTTATCCGATTCCCACACACACCGACCCACCCAAAAATCCCACGATGATCAAAAAGTTTTATATTTTGATAGCCGAAGATATGGATATTGAGCCTTTTCCTATAACTTTTGATCTTTGGAAAACAACTTTTAATCAAGATATGGTCGATGACTACTTCTTTATTGTCACCAGCTTGAAATTACGCGATCTCGGGCCGCCCAACCAAAGCTTCACCAAGTCCGGTTTTTTGGCTTTTATCGACACCAAAGACTGGCCGGAAGATCAATGGGACAATTTAAAGAGAGTTCCCAAATTTTTAAGCGAAGAAATGGGAAATTACTGGAAAACCCTTCTTGAAAACGGCCTCCCCGAAGATAAGTATTCTCAATAATTTCAACCCGATCTTAATGCTTACAAGTTCATAGAGGTTTGACTTTTAACAAAGATGCCTTAGACTAGATTTTTCCGTTTTTTTATCTTGGAGGTAAGCCATGATCAGACCGATGAATGAGGGGAAATCCAAAAGTTGATTCAGGACAAGGACCCTGAAGATTTGAGCCCCATTACAAACCAAATCGAGCCGAGATCGTGTTGCACGACTAACATGAAAATTGCCGCCGTTGCCGCAGGTATTATGAGTCTTTTTTTTGGTGCGACATTTATTTATCTTTCATTTGTGGTCACAGACCCTTTCAGTCCTAAGACCCTGATTGCTACCTAAACCTTAGCTAGAGCTTACACGAGTGCGCCAGATACAACTGTAGCGTCGACGGCAAGGGTAATCCCTTGCCGAGGCGCTACAGGCAGTAGATGGTGTGCTCGTGTAAGCTCTAGCTGAGCTCCCCTTTGCATAAAAACGAAACACTATAGGCAAGAATTGCACAGAATACTTTTATCAAAAAGCCTTGTTCAGTGCAGAACTTAAAAGTTCTGGGGAAAAGGTTTGTTATGCAGCTAAATGTCGTCTCGACAATCTGTCGCTTGCTGCTAATTTCCCTCTCTTCAATTGGTGTTCGGACTCTATTCTTTGCTTTACATCCCCGTTTTGCAAGCAATGTAATTTGTTCTTCTTTCAAGATGTCTTCTAAATCAAAGCAATTATACGCACCATCTGCATAAAGTTTAGAATCTGGTGGAATGTCCAGTTTCATTTCCCAGAGCACCTTTACATCGCTTACTGCTCCTGGCTTGAAAAGAACTTCAACCGGCTTGCCTTCGCTCGTCACAATCATATGAACTTTTATGCCGCAAAAGTAACGCTTTTTAGAAGCTGCGAAACCTAAATACCTTCGTTCTAGAAAAACCTTCCGTTTATCGATTCTATTTTTCTGACAACATGAAACTGGAAAGCTGTCTATAGCAAAACCCTGATCTTTATTTATTTGCTTAAAAAATAGAGCTAAAAAACGGAAAATGGCGTTCCAACAAATCCAAGGAATTTTATGAATTCGGCGATTTAGCCGGCTATTGCTTAAAATAGCTCTGAATAATCGTAATCTTTTACATAAATATCTGGACATTTTATAGTTACAAGAAAAATATTTTGCTGATAAAATAGCAAAAGTTATCACTTCTGCGTTGGACATTTGAGATTGAGGATCGTCTTTAATCCCCAAAATTCGAAGGATTTCTTCGCTGATGACATAAACTGTTGTTGCGTAAGTTTCCATGATGCCCCCTTTTTTTGGCTAAGGAAGTATCATAGAGACTATTGTCGTTAAAATCTTTCATTGAATTCATCTGCTAAGCCTCGATTATCGGCAAGGGATTACCCTTGCCTTCAAATCGAGTCTACGCATCTGAATCCAACGAAAGACTTTAACAACAAGTTTAGGTAGCAATCAGGGTCTAAGGATGATGCTGATACAGCGCGTGAATGGACAGTATTGAGTGCTGTCCAATTCATAACGGGAATGTTGCTCCTTGAACTCCCTGTGTCTTTTGGCGGTCTCTATGGACTAAAAGTCTGCCTCAATAAAAGATATTCAATCTGATGTTGATTTTTACAGAGGAGGCTGTTTTTTATTTTTATCCCTCACTCCGCGTCTCTGCGACCCCTCTCCTCCGCGTTGAAATTTTTCAAATAATAAATTCACGGAATTTAAGGAGAACCCTGCATGCGGATTGCAAATAATCAAGGATTTAAGTATAATTTTTATTATGCTGGAACAAGACAATTTCAAAAAAAAGCTTAACGAAATCGAGCGGCAGAATGAGGCCTTCGAGCGAGAGAAAAAGAAAATATTCGACGATCTCGGACTCACCCCTGCCCTCATTCATGAAGCCCTTAAAGATCCTTCGCAATATTCCGAAAGCGAGTGGCAAACTTTGCAATCCCTGAAAAAGGATTTGGACGAACAACTCCGAATGAAGCTCGACAATATTCGCAATGTCGAAAAATCAAAGAAAAATCTCGAAAGCCTCAGCCTTCCCCCCTGGGCCCTCTTCTGCAAATAATCAATACGCTTTAGCAAAGATGGCGTCAGGTGTCGCCGGCCTTCCCGTCAGGATGCACTTTCCTTGCGTGCCGGTCTGTTCAAGGGGCAGACAGCGGATCGTTACCTGAAGCTCTTTGAGCCTCTCCTCGGTCGACTCATCCCCGCACCACTTGGCTTTGACAAATCCGCCGTGGATTTCAGGCTTGTCTTTATTCTTGGGTGTGAAGAACTCTTTAAGCTCGTCGAACGTCTCGATATCCTCGCGGAGGTGCTGGTCGCGGTAAGTTTTGGCTTGGTTGAAGTAAGACTGCTGAATCTCATCTAACCAATTGACAAATTGAGAAGGGATTTGATCGACAGCCATGCTTTGTTTGTTCTTGTGGTCTTGATCCCTTCTGGCAACCATAGCCTTTTGATTTTCCATATCCCGAGGACCAACTTCTATACGAAGCGGAACGCCTTTTTTGATCCATTCCCAATTCTTTTCCCCACCGCGAATATCCCGTTTATCGACGTTGACGATGACCGGCTGGCCGTGGTAGGTGAGCTCTCGTAGCGATGAAGCAAGCGCCTCGGCATAGGCGAAAACTTTTGACTCGAGTTCTTCGGAGGGAACCACAGGAATGATGACTGCATGAGCGGGAGCGATGCGCGGAGGAAGGCGGAGGCCGTCGTCATCGGAGTGCATCATCACGATGCCGCCGATCAGCCGGGTCGTCACACCCCATGAAGTGGTGTAGGCATATTCCACATTCCCCTCTTTCGAAGTGAACTTAATATCGGACGCCTTGGCAAAATTTTGTCCCAGGAAATGAGACGTCCCCGCCTGAAGCGCTTTGCGGTCCTGCATCATCGCCTCGAGGGTGAAGGTGTTGTCGGCGCCTGGAAATCTCTCGCCGGGAGACTTTTCGCCGATAATCACCGGCATGGCCAGCCTCTCTTCGACAAACTTGCGGTACATCTCCAAAATCGACAGCGTCTCATTCATCGCTTCCTGTTTCGTTGCGTGGACAGTATGACCTTCTTGCCACAAAAACTCTGTTGTCCGCAAAAAGATGCGGGGCCTCATTTCCCACCGGACAACATTGGCCCACTGATTGATGAGCAGGGGCAGGTCGCGATAAGACTCGACCCAGCGGGAATAACAGTCTCCAATGATCGTTTCGGATGTCGGACGGACGATTAGCGGCTCTTCCAACTCACCGCAGGGGACGAGTTTTCCGTCCCTCTCTTCGAGGCGGTGATGGGTCACGACGGCGCACTCTTTAGCAAATCCTTCGACATGCGACGCTTCCCGTTCCAAAAAACTTAGAGGGATAAAGAGGGGAAAGTAGGCATTGACATGTCCCAGCCGTTTAATTTCACGGTCAAGTCCTCCCTGAATATTTTCCCAAATTGAAAAACCCCAGGGTTTTATAATCATAGAACCCCTGACCGGAGAATTCTCCGCCAGGTCGCAAATCTTCACAACCTGCTGGTACCATTCGGGATAGTCTTCCTCTCTTCGAGGGGAAATCGCGTTTTTTGGCTTTTTTTCGGTCATCTGCATATGGTCCTTCAAAAATATTTTCAAGGATTGACTATAACATATCCACGAGTATTTGGACAGATTATTTGCTAATAACGTATAAGTGTTTTTATGAAAAAAAGTCTGCACTATCCCCTAATTGTCGTTGGAGCGGGCGCCGGAGGCCTGGTCCCGGCAATTGGGTGGGCCAGAGCGGGTAAAAAAGTTTTGTTGATTGAAAAGGGAAATTACGGCGGCGATTGCACAAATTTCGGCTGCATCCCGAGCAAAGCGACGATCGCGGCCGCCGAAACGGCTCATGCCCTTGCCCGGGCAAAAGATATGGGTATCGAAGCGGCCAGTACCTTCGACGCAAAGGGGGCTTTGGCTAGGACAAAAGAAATCGTCCGAAGGGTGCGGCAAGAAGAAGAGCCCGAAGCCCTTGCGAAGCTTGGCGTGGATACCCTGACCGGCTTGGCCTCATTTGCCGATCCCCGGACACTGGATGTGGTGACAGAAGGTGGGGCGACTATCCGTGTCTTAGGAGAGACCATCATCTTAGCGACGGGCTCCTATCCGGCAAAGCCAGACATTGATGGAATCGACGAAGTCCCCTATTTGACCAATGAAACGGTGTTCAACCTTGCCGAAGTTCCTGAAAGACTGGCCGTTCTCGGCGGGGGCCCTATCGGATGCGAACTCGCCCAGGCCTTCTCCCGGCTCGGCTCAAAGGTCACGCTCATCCAACATGCTCCCCAATTGCTCATGAAAGAAGAGCTTGAAAGCCAAAAAGTGATTGAAGAGACGTTCCGGAAAGAGGGAATTGAGCTTTTTCTGTCCCATGAGCCGAAAAAAATTGCGACGAAAGAGGGCCGCCTGATTATCACTTACTGCGACAAATCCAATGATAAAGAGTTGACATGCCAAGCCACCCATCTTCTCGTGGCGGCCGGCAGGAAACCTGCACTTGAAAAACTCAATCTGAAAGATGCGGGAGTTGCCTGCCATAAAAAGGGAATTCAAGTTGACGGGTATGGCCGTACGAGCCAAAGGCATATCTGGGCAATTGGAGACTGCACCGGACAGGCTCCATTCACTCATATGGCCGAACATGCCGGCAGAAGAGTTCTTTACAATCTGCTCGTTCCGCGGCTTCTTTGGAAAAAAGAGAAACAACCCTGGAATGTCCCGCGGGTCACATTCACTGATCCGGAAATTGCGGCTTTTGGACTGCTTGAAAAAGAAGCTGTGGAGAAATATGGAAAGAACAAGCTGGCGATTTACCACTTTCCGTTTTCGAAATTGGACAGGGCGGCCGCGACAGGGAGAACGGAAGGTTTTGTCAAGGTGATCACAAAAAAATGGAGCAGTAAAATTGTCGGAGCAACTGTTGCGGGGCCAAGGGCCGGGGAAATGCTCCTCGAACTCGAGACAGCCATGTATGCTAGGCTCCCTTTGCGCAAATTGGCCGATGTCATCCACCCCTATCCGACCTATAGCCTCGCTATCCGAAAAGCCGCCGATATGTGGCTGAGCGAAACACTGCTGCCCGCACTTAAAAAATTTTCAGGAAAAAAATGAGAAAATATATCAACTGGCTTCCCATAATCATAATTTTCTTAATGATGATTGCCGCTTACTTTTTGGGCGCGGCCGACTATTTTACTTATGGTATGCTCAAAGAACGGCACATGACCCTCGAAATATTAGTCAAAGAGCACTACTTTTCTGCTTCGGCGATTTTTATCGCCACCTATATTGTATCCACTGCCTTGTCGCTTCCGGTCGGCATTTATATCAGCCTGATCGGGGGATTTCTCTTTGCTCAGCCCTGGAGCACTCTCTATGTTGTTTTCGGCGCGACAATCGGGGCCTGCATTTTATTCCTGGCGGCAAAAACCGCTTTAAGAGATTTACTGATCCAAGAATATTCCGAAACATTTTCAAAAATGAAAGATGGCTTTAACGAAAACGCCGCCAGCTATTTGCTTTTTCTCCGCTTTGTTCCCGTATTCCCCTTTTGGCTTGTCAATCTGGCGCCCGCTTTATTCGGAGTGCGGTTTTGGACTTTTGTCTGGACGACGGCTCTAGGCATTGCTCCGGCAGCTTTTGTTTTCACGCAATTCGGCGCGGGACTGGGCGCTGTATTCGAAGGGAAAAAAGAATTTTCTCTAAACAATGTCTTCAACAACGATGTGAAGATAGCCCTTGCAGGACTGGCGATTCTTGTGTTAATACCTGTAGTCGTCAAAATGATACGTAAAAGGAATAATAATGCTTGAGCATTACTTAAGACCGCGGATGGAACCTCTATTTTTTCATCCCCTCGCAAAACTCGTAGGCAGAACAAAAGCGGCGCCTACTTTAATCACCCTTTTCAGTCTCGCCTTAGGCATCGCAGTGATACCCTTCATGCTTTTTAGGCTCCCCCTTGCGGCAGTCGGCATGCTTTGGCTCTCGGGCCTTGCCGACGTTGTCGATGGGAGTTTGGCCAGGCTATCTAATCGAACGACCCCTTTTGGAACGATACTCGATATTGTCTCCGACCGCATCGTTGAGTTTTCCGTCGTCCTGGCCCTTTTCCTAATCGATCCTAATAGAGCTTTTGTGTGCCTGATGATGCTGGGGAGCATACTCGTCTGCGTTACCTCCTTTTTGGTCTGCGGCATTGTCTCTGAAAAAACAGGCCAGAAAAGTTTCTACTACAATCCCGGACTCATAGAAAGAGCCGAAGCATTTATTTTCTTTACCCTGATGATTCTGTTTCCGAAAGCTTTTTATTTTTGGGGATGGACTTTTGTTTTTTTCGTTTTTCTGACTGCCCTGCTCCACATAGGCTATTCCACAGTGACGGATTTGGCGAGGTTGCGGGGCTGGTCGATTTCGCAGCCGCGCTCAAGAGCGGAATAATAGGCGAAGAGCTGGCAGGCGACTGCCGCCGGGATGACGGCCAGTTCGTCAATTGTTCGAGGAACAGCAATGATGTCGTCAGCCACTTCTTCAATTCCTTCCATACCTTCTTCGCAAATGGCGATAACCGGACCGCTTCTGGCTCTCACTTCCATTAGATTGCTGAGCATTTTTTCCAGCGTGAATTTGTCATTGCAAAGGGCCGTTGTGGGGCAGTCGGGATTGATGAGGGCGATGGGGCCGTGCTTCATCTCGCCGGCGGGATAGCCGTTGGCGTTGACATAGGCGATTTCTTTGAGTTTCAACGCCCCTTCCAAAGCTCCGGGGAGCATATAACGCCTCCCTAAAAAGAAAAAGTTGTTGAAGTTTTGGTATTTTTTGGCAATTTGATGGATGTGTTCGGATTTCTTGAGAACAGCTTCGACCTGATCGGGAATTTTTTTCAAATGCTTGAGAAACTCCCGCCCTTTCTCCTTTGTCATATTCCGCATTCTGGCAAGCATGAGGGTAAAGAGGGAAATTACAGCAACCTGGCTTGTAAATGCCTTGGTTGAACAGACGCCGATTTCCACTCCAGCCCTGAGATAGAGGCAGCTGTCGGCCTCTCGGGCAATGGAAGAGTCGTGAACATTGCAAATGGCCAGAACTGTGGCTCCTTTGGCTTTCAATTCCCGAAAGGCTGCGAGAGTATCTGCCGTCTCCCCCGACTGGCTAATAGCGATGACAAGTGTGCCGCTTGGAACAATAGGATTTTTATACCGGTATTCCGATGAGATTTCCACTTGGGTGGGGATGCGGGCAATTTCTTCGAGCATATATTCGCCAATAAAGCCTGCGTAATAGGAGGTGCCGCAGGCCAAAATGATGATACGCTCAACAGAAAGAAGTTTCGACATGTCGATGTTAAGGGAATCAAACTGCGCGGTCCCATAGTCTTCGATACATCTGCCCGCAAGAGCCGACCGAAGGGCCTGAGGCTGTTCGAAAATTTCTTTAAGGGTATAGTGTTCAAAGTTTCCCCGCGACACTTCTTCAGCGGCTCCGATCAACTCCTTTGTCTCTTTTGAAATCTGGTTCGAAGATGAATCGTAAATTTTGTAGCCGTCTTGTTTAACGACAGCTACTTCGCTGTTTTCCAAAAAAACGACTTTGTGCGCACCTCCTCCAAAGGCATGAATGTCCGAGGCGACAAACATCTCTCCGTTTCCGATGCCTATCGCAAGAGGCGACTGATGCCCGATGCCGATAATTTGATCGGGGTGGTCTTTATGGATCAGTGCAATAGCGTAAGACCCTTTGAGAAGAGGAAGCGCCCTTTGAACGGCCTGCAAAATGTCGCCTGAATAAAAATCGGCGATCAAATGAGCGATCACTTCGGTGTCGGTTTCGGATACGAAAACCACCCCTTTCTTCTTCAGCATATCCCGCAGGCTGGAATGATTTTCGATAATTCCATTGTGAACAAGAGCCAATGACCCGTTGGCGTCCAGATGGGGATGGGCGTTTTCTTTGGAAGGCTTTCCATGCGTGGCCCAGCGGGTTTGAGCGATCGCGATATCGAGCGTCATGCTGCTTTTGCGGACTTCCTTTTCCATTTCGGAAATCTTGCCCGCTTGTTTGCAATAAAGAAGCTTCCCATCATGAATTCCCGCAATCCCCGAGGAATCGTACCCACGATACTCAAGCCGCTTAACCCCTGCCAACGTAATGTCGACAGCATTTCTGGGACCAACGTAACCAAAGATTCCACACATTATGGTTTTCCTATTGATTTCTCGATGCTATGAGCAATGCTTGCCGCGTGTTTTTCAACAGTCTTAGCGACAGGTCCCTCCACCATAACGCGGCAAATATTTTCCGTCCCCGAATACCGGACCAGGACCCTTCCATTGCCTTCGAGTTCTTTTTCCACACGCGCGATTTCCCGCTGCACATCTTTCAATTTTTCCAAAGGAGGCTTGGAGGAGATCTCGACATTTATCAGACACTGAGGATGCAATTTGACCTGCTGCTTCAACTCTGAAAGCGGCATATCCCTTTCGATCATGATGCTCAAAACTTGAAGAGCGGCAATCAAAGCGTCGCCCGTGGTGTTGTGCTCGAGGCAGATGATGTGCCCGCTCTGCTCGCCCCCTAAAATAGCATCGTTACCCCGCATCTCCTGAATCACATAGCGGTCCCCGACTTTCGATTGAATCACTTCGATTCCGGCTTCTTTCAACGAACGGATCAGGCCAAAGTTGCTCATCACTGTTGTCACCACCCGGTCATTCTTGAGCAGCCCTTTTTCTTTGAGATCCAAAGCAAGGATGCCTAAAATCACATCCCCGTCGACAATTTGAGCTTTTTCATCCACCAAGATCACCCGGTCGCCGTCGCCGTCTAAGGCGATGCCCACATGAGCGTGATGGTCAATGACCCTTTTTTGCACAAGTTCCAGATGGAGAGATCCGCAGCCCAGATTGATATTCAAGCCGTTGGGCTGGATCCCGTAAGAATGCATTTCGGCTCCAAGCTCCCAAAATACATGAGGAGCAATACGATAGGCCGCACCGTTGGAGCAATCCAATACAATCCTCATATTGTTTAGGGTCATGTGCTTGGGGAACGTCGATTTGACAAATTCGGTATACCTTCCATCGGCGTCGCGCACCTTGGCATTCCTGCCGATATCCTGATCCGCAGGGAGATCCCTGTCGAAATGATTCTTGTAAACAATCTCTTCGATTTCCTTTTCAATTTTGTCGGCAAGCTTAAAGCCCTCCGAAGAAAAGAACTTGATCCCATTGTCGTAGAAGGGATTATGCGAGGCGGAAATCACTATGCCGGCATCAGCCCGATAGGCCCTTGTGATAAACGCCACACCCGGCGTCGGGAAGGGCCCCAGCATCAGCGTATCGACGCCCATAGAACAGAGTCCGGAGATCAGAGCGTTTTCAAACATATAGCACGAAAGCCGGGTATCCTTTCCGATCACGACTCTATGCCTTCCGTCATGCCGGCGAAAGATCCTCCCCGCGGCTCTGCCTAGAGCCAGCGCTACTTCAACAGTCATCGGAAAGCAGTTCGCCTTTCCTCTGACTCCATCGGTTCCGAAAATTCTGACTTTTTCTTTCCCACGCCTCATATATTCTTTAAAATTAATCGATATCCTTCTCATAATCAAGGAAAATTTAAGCTTATCCCTCATTTGACTTTATACTCAATTTCCTTTAAATTAAGGGGTTTGTAAGGAGAAGAAGCCCCTCACGTGGAACCGAATATTTATTTATTTGAAGATCATGGCATAAATCACAACCTCATCGACCCGGACGCTTTATTTATCGTCAACAAACTGAGGGATTCAGGTTTTACCGCATACCTGGTCGGCGGATGCGTCCGCGATATCCTAGTCGATGAAAAACCGAAAGATTTCGATATTTCCACATCGGCGCTGCCGGAACAAATCAAGCAGATTTTCAAGAAAAACTGCCTGCTGATTGGCCGCCGTTTCCGTCTGGCCCACATCAGGTTTGGAAAAAAAGTTTTTGAAGTCTCCACTTTCCGCGCCGGAAATATCGAAGACAGCGAACTGATTATACGAGACAATGAATGGGGAACGCCGAAAGAAGACGCGATCCGAAGAGATTTCAGCATCAACGGCCTGTTTTACGACCCCTACCACCAAACCGTTATTGACTATGTCAACGGCTGGGAAGACTTAAAACAGGGCATCATACGCTCTATCGGCAATCCGGATACACGCTTTAAACAAGATCCCGTCCGAATGATACGCCTTTTGAAATTCCAGGCGCGGTTTGACTGGAAAATCGACTCTGAATGTCTTGAAGCTCTGGAAAACTGCCGTGAAGACATCAAAAAAAGCGCTCCCGCGCGCATTTTAGAAGAGCTGCTGAGAATGCTTGAATCGGGGCATGCCGCCGATTTTATCCGGCTTCTTTCCAAACATAAAATACTCGCCCTTCTCATCCCGAAACTCGACGAGTTTCTCACAACCGAGGATGGAAAACAGATTTTCAATTTTCTCGAAACCATTGATGAAATCCATCGCCGCAATCCAAAGGTCAAACTCAAACGCCCCCTTCTAATCGGATGCCTGATTTTCCCTTTTGTCCAAAAAGAAGTTGAAGAGAGGTTTTTGAAGTCGGGAAAGATGCCGAATCTCGGCGAACTGACCATACTCGTCGGTTCTTTGATTCGGGAATTCATGGCCTCAAGCTTCACTCATTTTCCAAAAAAGCTGTCGGCTGCAACGACTTATACCATCACAACGCAATACAGGCTGACCCCTCTGGAGAAGAAAAAAAAGACCAGGTTCAAATTCCTTCATGACAAGGATTTTCCTCTTGCGCTCAAGTTTCTGAAGATTCGGGCTCTGATGGACGAAGAGCTTGCTGAAATCTATTTCAAATGGGAAAATATGTTTAAAAAAATGAAGCACCACCATCCCGACAAAAAGCCCAAATATGTATCCAGGCGGAGAGGAAAGAAAAGTGGCCAAAGATCAAATTGAACTGGAAACCGGCCAGACTTTTTATTTTGCCGGCCCCCCTCTTGAACGTGGTCCTCTGCCTGCTTTTTTTTATTTCTCTTTATCCGGCCAAGACAGCCTAAATCTCGAGCCATATAACCAGCCTGCCGTCTATGCTGCCAGCGACCAGTTAAGAGTTTTTTCCACTAGCCTCCCCTTCCACGACGACTACGATAAAAAAGAGGTGATGAACAAATGGGCCGAAGAGATCGAAAACGATTGCGACTTCCTCACCCCTTTTCTCGATCAAACTCATCAGTCGCTGCTGGCACTTATGGAAATGGGCGCTGTCGCACCTGAAAATTTAGCTGTCGGGGGACTTTCCCGAGGAAGTTTGATCGCCGCCCATTTAGCCGCCCGGGAAAAGCGGATCCATTCCGCCGTGCTCTTCGCCCCGCTCACCAGGTTGAAAGGGTCGGCCAGCTTTTCCCATTTACACGAAAGCCCCATAATGGAAAAGCAGAGCATTTTTTCACTCATACCCGAACTGCACCGCACACATATCCGGATTTACATAGGCAACCGGGATGTCATGGTAGGAACATCCAATGCCTGCGAGTTCATCAGGCAGCTAGCCGACAGCGCCTTCGAGGCGGGAGTGCGGTCTCCGCCTGCCGAACTCATTATCAGCGCTTCGATCGGCTATAAAGGGCATGGCACCCCCTCGCACATCTTCAAAGAAGGAGCCGAGTGGATTGCAGCAAAGCTAGGGGGTAAAGCATGAAATATTCACTGGTCATCCCGCTAAAAGACGAAGAGAGCAACATTGAAGAACTGGTTGCCGAAATTGAGCCTGTCATGGAAGGTTTAGACCAGCCTTGGGAGATGATTTGCATCGATGACGGATCGAAAGATAAGACGCTGCCGCTTTTGGAAGAGCTCCAAAAAACAAGACCTCATCTGCAGATACTCTCTTTTGACCGAAACTACGGACAGACGAGCGCTTTCGACGCCGGCTTCCAAGCCGCAAGCGGCGAATTTATCATCACTTTGGACGGAGACCGCCAGAACGACCCGGCAGACATTCCCCTCCTGATCTCATCAATGAACGGCTTCGATCTGATTTGCGGACAACGAGTCGCGAGAAAAGATCCCTGGACCAAAAAAATCATTTCCACCATCGCCAACACAGTCAGAAGCCGCATGTGCAAAGACGGCATCTCGGACACAGGCTGTTCGCTCAAACTTTACCGCAGAAGCTGCCTAAAAGAAATTCCTCTTTATGAAGGAATGCACCGATTTTTACCGGCGCTATTTCTCATTCACGGCTTTAAAGTGGGAGAAGTCCCCGTCAACCATCGCGAGCGAACAAAAGGCAAGACAAAATACAATTTTTTTAATCGCTCCCTCAATACGATTTCCGATATGTTTGCCGTCCGATGGATGGCCAAAAGACATCTCGCATACAAAATCAGAGACGCCTCATGATTGCCGAGTGGAGAGATGTTGCCTATCCCCTCGGCTTTCTAGCCAATTTCTGTTTCTTTTTGCGATTCATCTACCAGTGGGGAAACAGCGAAATCAAAAAAAAGAGCATCGTTGATCCGGCCTTTTGGAGAATCTCACTGATTGGCAACAGCATTATGGTACTCCATACCATGATCCAGCTGCAATTCGGTATCCTGCTGATCCAAACCGTAAACGGCATGATCTCTTTGCGCAATCTCAACCTGATGAAAGAGACGAAAAAGCGATGGTCTTTTCGCTCAACCATTTTGCTTTTCATCGCAACGATCGCAATAACAACGTTTTGTTTTCTCCTCCAATGCAGCTCCCAAGAAGGCTTTGTCTTTGCAAGAACTCCTCAATTTCTCGGAAAGATGGCTGCCAATCCGCTGCCCCCTTACTGGCACATTTTTGGAATGAGCGGGGCCGCCCTTTTTGCCAGCAGATTCTGGATTCAATGGTGGTGCTCGGAAAAACGGCAAGAAAGCACTTTGGGAAAATCCTTTTGGTGGATCAGCCTTATCGGCGCTGCCATATCGTCGGTTTATTTCATCATGATGGCCGATATTGTCAATTTTATCGGACCGACAATTGGAATGATCCCGTACATAAGAAATTTAATCTTGATCAACAAACAAAAAGTCTATGACATCGATCTTTTTACTAGCAGCGGAAGCTAGCGCAGACCTTATGGGGAGCCGGCTCATCCCCGCTCTTCGAGACATTGATCCTTCGGCTGCCATCTGGGGCGTGGGAGGGCCCAAAATGCGCAAGACATTTTTCGAATCTCTGATCCCCATGGAAGAATTCCAAATGATGGGTTTCAAAGACTGCTTGACAAGACTGCCGACATTGATCCATCAGCTGAGAACCCTTCGCAACCAGATTCTCGACCGCAAACCAGGCATAGTCGTCCTGATCGACTACCCCGGATTTAACCTCCGTCTTGCTAAAAGCTTGAGAAAGCATGGCTACAAGGGAAAAATTGTCCAATACGTATCGCCGACGGTTTGGGTCTGGGGAAAAAAACGAATTGAAGTCATCGCCAATTACTATGACCAACTCCTGTGCATCCTTCCCTTTGAACCACCCCTTTATGCCCATACAAATCTCGACGCCCGCTATGTCGGCCATCCCATAGTCGAGGCCATCGACTGGTATCGAAAAAATCCTTCCACCCCTTCAAGTAAAAAAATCCTGGCCCTTTTTCCCGGCAGCAGACAAGCCGAAATTAGAAACAACTTTTCCCTCCAGCTAAACGCCGCCAAAGCCCTGCTCCCTAAATATCCCGATATGGAAGTTGCCGTATCGTGCTCCCAGCAGCAATACCGTCCGCTTATCGAACAAATGCTTGCCGACGAAAACATGGAAAACCACACTTCGATTGTTGATGACAACTATGCGCTTATGGAAAGCTGCCATGCCGCGCTCGCCAAATCGGGAACCGTGACTCTGGAACTTGGCCTCTTCAACAAGCCCGCCGCTATCGTCTACCAGGTCGACAGGATCAACCGCTTTATTGCTAAACACATCGTCCGTCTCAACCTCTCCCATGTCGGCATAGTCAACATTTTGGCGAAAAAAACTGTACAACCCGAATTTGTCCTTGAGCCCTTTACACCGGAACAACTCATTGAATCGGTGGACAATCTCATTAGCAATGAAAACACTCGCCGCACATATCTGGAAGGCTGCAAAGAAGCAGCGGACATTCTCGGGCCCCAAAAAGCCAGCCTCGAAGCCGCTAGCGCGATTTTGAACGGTTAGACAAGTTGACTTATAGTTACTTGTAAAAATTTTATGGTTTGGGGATCCGAATCCAATAGTCTATAAAGTCAGCGTTACTGAGGTCTTTTACCGGATAAACCTAATTAGATTTGTGGGGAATAGGATATACGCTTGTGCCGTTGCACGACAAAGTTAAAATCCGACTCCGACACTCATAGTTACAATGGGCAGCCATTGGTTTGTTGGCTTCAAGTCAAAGTTGTTTTCGTCTAATCTAATGTAATCATAGGCCGGATGGCTGATCTGAAACTGTAGAAACGATTTCACAGCTTTGTAAAGGTCGAACTGGTAGCCCGCCAGAAGCAAACCGCTAAAAGATCCACCCTCTGCTTTAGTTTTATTTATACCCATGTACACTCTATTTATATTCTCAAATACGACGTTGAGATAATCGATGCCTGCTCCCGCTCCGATGTAAAAAGTGCTTCGAGAATCCGGTCGGGTAAAATAAAGATATGTCAACTGTCCTGCTAGGTAGTACTTGACACCCTTATATTTGATCACTTTGCACTCATCAAACATCGTGGACATAGAAGATTCGTATCTGATCACAGTTTCAAACTCACATTCCTCGGGCATGTGGCCTCTGATAGAGAAGTCAAATCCGTGGCGATGGTTGCGGTATCTGAAACCCAAACTCATTCTTGGAAAGATCTTGTTGTCAGTCAGTTTTTTTTCAACCCAAGCTGAACTGGCATCGAACTTAGCATAAACCATAGATTCTCTGGAATGGTCTCGATTCAATCCCAGACTTTCTTCGAGTTCAGCGTGCGATCCACTAAAACTTTGGTGAGAGTCGATAGCAGCGGCGGTTTGACATGTCATCAGTCCGAATATTGCCGCCAAAAGAAGTTTTGAGTGTTTCATAGATCAATCTCCATCTTTAGAAAATTCTCAAACGAAAGGATATAAGAGTAGCATTATACGTGCTTATGTTCATTTCTAAAGAAATAATTGCAGTCAATCCCGTGAATTTATTATTTGAAAAATTTCAACGCGGTGGCGTGGAGTCACAGGGATTATGATAGGGCCGTGCAGTGGCTTGTGCATAATTATTTGCTATGTTTAAGCGATGAACTTCCCGGAAGGCAATTGGGAAAGTTATGCGCAAAGCAAGGCGCGACTCCTTCGCGCGACCCTTTAACAATGCAAGGTACGGCCCCTTTATCAAAATCCATTTTGAACGAAATGATGTCAGGCAAAGGGTCCTTTACCGCAGTTCAATTGCAAGTTCTTTACTTAATTCTCCTCTTCGATAAGCTGCTTAGCCTCATCGAATGTCTCAGTAATAATTAATTTTCTTCCAAATTCTTTTTTAGGGTCATTGGTTTTATACATCACCGTTCCAATACTTGAAACTACTAATGACAAATTTGGATGATATAATTTAGTGCCGTCTTCATCAAATATGATGATATCAATAACAATATTTTCAGGACCAAATGGTTTTTTTTCTAAAAATTCTTGGATATTTGGATCATTATTAACTGCTCTTGTGAATTCTTCTACACTATCAACAATAATTGAACGTGCTTCCTCTTGTGAAAGAGGTCGATATATTTCAAAACCGATACTAAGCATCGTAATTTTATCTAGCATGCTTCCACCAAAGCAGTTTGGTTGCATTGAGTATTTCTTTGCTAACTTGTTGGCCACTTCTCTTCTGATCTTACCAGCATAATAAGTTTTATCAGAGGAATATGCAGAGCATGAAGAAGTCATAAACAATAACATTGTTATGAGTAAAAAAAATTTATTAATCATCACCATTTTATATAATTAAAATATTTATTTTCCATCAGTTCCATTATTTTTGTTCTTCAGTGGGAATTGCTGTTATCTTGTTGAACAATTTTTTTTGCATGGTCAAAGGTTTCTGTCTTTTCAACTTTAGTTTTAAACCTCTTCTCAGAATCTTCATACTTATAGCAGATTGTACCTATACTTGAAACTACATATGATAAATTCGGATGATAAAAAATATTTCCATCATTATCGTAAATAATAATGTCAATTACTACATTTTCAGGACCAAAAGGGACATTAGCTAGATATTGTTGAATGTGTTCATTTTCATTTACAGCATTAACTAATTCATTTACACTTTCAACAATAATCTGTCTTGCTTCGTCTTGTGTTAAAGGTCTATATATCTCAAATCCTATATTTAACATTGTAATTTTATCGATCATGCTACCACCAAAACAATTTGGTTTCATGGAAAATTTCTTAGCTAATTTAGTGGCAACCTGCTTTCTTATTTTTCCTGCATAAAACACCTTGTCTGATGTATAAGATGAGCATGAGGAATTAAAAGTAAATAGTATTATTATTAGAAGAAATAACCTAATATTCATTACCATAATCTCCTTCTAGAAAATATATCACCTATCGTAAATTTCAACCTTTGCTGATACGTCGGACTCATACAACTATGGTCGAGCAACGCGGCATCAGGGTGTGCGCTTAGCCATTCGATTGTATTCCAAGATCTCACCATTCCCGGAATGTCAATTAAAGGTACTATATCCCTGAATGTGCTCACAAAATGATAACATTCACTAAAGGTTTCTTCATACATAAACTTTGGTGAGAGTCGATAGCAGCGGCGGTTTGATATGTCATCAGTCCGAATATTGCCGCCAAAAGAAGTTTTGAGTGTGACATAGATCAATCTCCATCTTTAGAATTTTCTCAAACGAAAGGATATAAGAGTAGCATTATACGTGCTTATGTTAAATCTCATGCAACTAAAGTCGAGCCAGTCATCATCATGGTGTGCGTTTATCCGTTCAATCGTATGCTATGATCTCATCATCTTTAGATCATAAAGTCGTTATCACTTTCCCTCAATAATAAGCTTCTTAGCTTGATCGAATGTTTCGGTTGTAACATCTTTATAACCAAAATTGCTTTCTGGATCATTTGTTCTGTAGAAGATTCTACCAATGCTAGATGATGCGTTTGATAGAGAAGGGTGATACAATCTCTTTCCGTTTTCATCATAAATTGTGATAATGATAACCACATTTTGAGGTCCAAATGGAATATTTGCTAAATAAGGTTGTATTTCTTCATTGCTATTCACATATTCTATAACCTTTTCAACACTATTAACGAGAATATTTCTTGCTTCTCCCTTAGAAATTGATCTATACAAAATAAAACTGATACTAATCATTTCTATTTCTTCTAGCATTTTAGATCCAAAGCAACAAGATTCTAATCCATATTCTTTTCTGAGTTCTTTTGAAACTTTTTTTTGAATCTTTCCAACATAATACGATTTATTGTGATTTTGACCATTACAGCTAGTCAACAAAAAAGCAAAAACTAGAAAATTGAAAAAGATATAATATTTCATTACCAAAGTCTTCTCCTATCAATGATATCAGATATTCTATCCTCTATTGGATCAAAAAACGTCGGACTCATACAACTATGGTCGAGCAACGCGGCATCAGGGTGTGCGCTTAGCCATTCGATTGTATTCCAAGATCTCACCATTCCCGGAATGTCAATTAAAGGTACTATATCCCTGAATGTGCTTACAAAATGATAACATTCACTAAAGGTTTCTTCATACATATATGCTGCGGGACAAAGGCCGATGCCTATCACATTTTTTCTATATTTTTCATCCAGCATCAATCCAAAATTTCTTAATTTTATTCCTCCGTGGCTATGGCCTAAGATCAGAATCGCGGCGTCATCTCCTATTTCGTTGATCATATCTTTCACCATGCCCAACAACAATATTTCCGGTACTGTTGCTGTATAACCGGTTAAATTTTCCCAACATTCTCCTAAATCTTCGAATGTACCATGAGTAGCATTATAAACCATATGGACATTATATCCACCTGACATTTCGGATATCCGCTCTCCAAATTGCCTTTGTTCGTGAGGTTTTGTGTTGATGCCATTCATTGTTATAATCCGCATATTGCCCGGTTCCGGCAGATTGGCCCCATAGTAATTTAAATCATGAACAAATGACCTTTGGTCGGGCGGGAAGAAATTCTCAAATACCAGATCGACTTCCACTTTTGGAAGGGTATTTGTGCTATCAGAATGGTAAAACGACCCTCCTAATGGAGCAGCCGTATTATTTCTCATAAAACCACCGAATCCCATCGTAAAATTCCACAGAAGAGATTTTCCACTTAAACCGAATTTATCAATAAAAATCAGCGGATTATTATGAACATACGCATAGAGGTTGAACCCGTCGGAGTAGCCTTTGGGGTCGCAGGTGGTCCAGCGGCCGAGGGAGGGGTCGTAGTAGCGCCTGCCGAAATAAATCCAGTCTGTTTCGGGGTCGTATCTCTTGCTGGAAAACTGATAGGGAGGGGAGAATCCCTGAGATTTTTCGATTTGACCAAAAGCGCTGTATCGGGCTGAGAAAACGATGACGCCTGTTTTGGCGTTGACTAAAGCCGCTGTGCTTCCCGATTGGTCGTGGGTGGGAGCATAGACAACTCCTTCGATTTCCAAAGCGATGGCGGCGCCGATTTCTGCGCCGAGGCCGACTCCAAGAGCTCGGAAGGAGGTAAGCGTATCGTCTTCAACACTGCCAACCTCACAGTCGCCTTGGTAAATAAATTGAGTTGTTGCAGAGAGGATCCAGCCGTCAGGAGTGTTGCGGTATTTGTGCTTGGCGATCCGCCTGTTTTGCGAGTCATATACATAGCGGTACTTTTCTTCGTTTTTGATGACTGTGGTGAGGCGGTCAAGAGCGTCGTATGAATAAGAAGCTTCGGTATCAGCAATGAGATTGCCTGCCAGGTCGTAGGTGTAGGTTTTGCCGTTTGCGGTGAGAACCTGGTTTAAGTCATTGATGGCGATCTCCTCGCCGTCATAGGCAACGCGGTTATTGATGGAATCGTGGGTATAGGAATGGGACGCGAGTCCCTCTTCAGAGGCAAGCTGGTTGAGCTTATCATAGGAGTAATCACAGCGCTCATGGCCCCAGTAGTCGGCGGTGTCTCGGGAAACGAGGTTCCCTGTTTCGTCATAGGCAATGTTGTTTTGAGACCAGTATATTGTGCATAATTATTTGCTATGTTTAAGCAATGTACTTCCCGGAAGGTAATTGGGGAAGTTATGCGCAAAGCACGGCGCGACTCCTTCGCGCGGCCCTTTTATTCACATCCAGTCTACTTGCCAATCACATTCTTGAAAAATTTTCTTAACTGTAGAAAAATCTTCAGCCCAACTATCGTAGCCTTCTCCTGGGCGATCAATATCGGCATCTTTAGATAATAAAATCAAAAAACCACCTGATTCTTCAAAGTCGTCCTTAACGAAGATGTACCAATTTTTATGCTTTCCTTGTAAAATTTTACCTAATTTATTTACTTTAACATCATCACTATTCATAAAATCTCACATGATTGTTCGCTGTTCCATATTTACTTCCAATTTCAAACCGTTCATAATGTATATGTGAATAGAAAGGTCTATGATTTCCCATTAGTGAACCATTATCAATCCGAAACTGCCGAAGTCCATCCATACTTCTGAATACGCCGCGTGCAGGATTTCCAAGTTCTTTATATCCAGAACCAAGATATTTCATACCAGCTTCTAACGCCTCTTCTGCCGACAAGACATATTTACTTGTAAAGTTTCCATTACGCATAAATGTTTCCCGAATCACCGCATCAGCTTTATTAAGTTGTACCATTCCTTCATTAATTCTGAATGGCACCCGGTATGATAAGCCTTCAGCAGCAATTGCTTTAATCTTATGTGATTTAGGTATAATATTCCCATTAATCATATTTTTGGTCGATTGAAAGATTCTATGAAAAAATCTTTCTCCAACTTCAGCAGCTTTTTTCGCATAATGAACTTTCATGGCAGATTTTCCCAACCATTTAACGGCCCGACCGCCAAGCCCAAGGACTTTAGCTGGGGATAGCTCCAATGCGGTACCCCCGATGAGAAGTCCAATATTCGTCCAGCTTCTTTGAGATATGGGAATCACTCTATTTGGGTCGTTCGGATCCCCCCAAAACTCACTGTGAATGCTGGCGCCTAATTCATAAGTGCAGCCAAAAAAGAAATCGCGAGCACCGGTAAAGGTATAAACTGCCGCATCTCTTATTCCCTGATATTGGGCTTGAGGATCATACATGGCAATTTCCTCAGGAGTTGAATCCCAGTACCCGTCAAAGAGACCATACTCATCAAAGTGAGTAAGCGGATTATTATGAACATACGCATAGAGGTTGAACCCGTCGGAGTAGCCTTTGGGGTCGCAGGTGGTCCAGCGACCGAGGGAGGGGTCGTAGTAGCGCCTGCCGAAATAAATCCAGTCTGTTTCGGGGTCGTATCTCTTGCTGGAAAACTGATAGGGAGGGGAGAATCCCTGAGATTTTTCGATTTGACCAAAAGCGCTGTATCGGGCTGAGAAAACGATGACGCCTGTTTTGGCGTTGACTAAAGCCGCTGTGCTTCCCGATTGGTCGTGGGTGGGAGCATAGACAACTCCTTCGATTTCCAAAGCGATGGCGGCGCCGATTTCTGCGCCGAGGCCGACTCCAAGAGCTCGGAAGGAGGTAAGCGTATCGTCTTCAACACTGCCAACCTCACAGTCGCCTTGGTAAATAAATTGAGTTGTTGCAGAAAGTGTCCATCCCTCGGGGGTATTGCGGTATTTATGTTTGGCGATCCGCCTATTTTGCGAGTCGTATACATAGCGGTACTTTTCTTCGTTTTTGATGACTGTGGTGAGGCGGTCAAGGGCGTCGTATGAATAAGAAGCTTCGGTATCAGCAATGAGATTGCCTGCCAGGTCGTAGGTGTAGGTTTTGCCGTTTGCGGTGAGAACCTGGTTTAAGTCATTGATGGCGATCTCCTCGCCGTCATAGGCAACGCGGTTATTGATGGAATCGTGGGTATAGGAGGTGATGGAGCCTGTTGTGCATTGTGCATACTTATTTGCTATGTTTAAGCGATGAACTTCTCGGAAGGCAATAGGGCCAGTTATGCACAATGCAGGTTACGGCCCCTTTAACGATGTCACAAAAACCGCTTTACGGCCATTTTACAAATACCCTTGAATGATTATACTTAAAAAAAGTCTTCTTTAGATGAAGTCGTTTGAATTCTATCTAAGTATTTTATTAGTGTATTTCTTTTTTGTTTTTTAAGGATGAAAAGAACATGATAACTTAAAATTACCAATTTATCAATCGTAGATGAAGTTATTTTTATTGTTTTACCAGGTTTAACATTTGCCTGAAATCCAACACTAGCTTTTGATTTAAAATCAAAAGAAAGTCCTGCTTCTTCCTTTTGAACAGGTATATCAATGGAAAATAAACCATTTGTTTTTGGCTTTTCGGACCATCGAGGAATTAAAGCACCTTTTGTGTGAGACAATGCGTTGCGTAGGTCGAACAAAAATTTACCCAAGTTATGTAATTTTTGTGGGACATCTTTTTCTCCAATGTAGTTAATGTGTTCGTATAAAGCTTGTCGCATAATTTCGATGTGATTGACTAAAACAGAGAGAACAATAGCTTCAAACATTTGATCCCATTCAGTTTTGTTTCTTACAATCGGTGCAGGGTATTTTTTTTTAAAAATTTGCCAAACAAAATTGTCCCTTATATAGATAAGTTCTCTATTAGCAAAAATAAAGTGCGCTAAGGACGACTGAAGTTTGTGACAAGCTTTTTTTAGGGCCATTTTACTTCTCAGATATTTCCATGACAAAGAAGCCGTTATAAAGAGCTTCTCGGTCCATTTTCCTGATATGTTAGAGCTCGACCCCTTTAGTCCAGTCTATTTGCCAATTTGATTCTTTAAATATTTGCTCTACAGTAGAAAAATCTTCAGCCCAATAGTCATAGACTTCCGAAGCTTTATTTATATCTTTGTGATTAAATATGAGAATCAAATAACTATCTGATGATCCAAAATCTTCTTGTACACGAAGAAACCAATCTTTTGATTCACCTTTACGAATAGTACCTGTAATATTTAACTTTATTATATCTTCATTCATAAAAAAATATATGGTTGTTTACTAATGGTTTCTTAGCTCCCAAATCAAAAGTTTCTAAGTGAAAATGAGGTTTCCAAGGACAATGAGTGCCATTTAAAGACCCATAGTCAATCCTAAACTGCCTCAAATTATCAACACTTCGAAATACTCCACGTGTAGGGTTGCCAATTTGTCTATAACTAGAACCAAGATATTTCATACCAGCTTCTAACGCCTCTTCTGCCGACAAGACATATTTACTTGTAAAGTTTCCATTACGCATAAATGTTTCCCGAATCACCGCATCAGCTTTATTAAGTTGTACCATTCCTTCATTAATTCTGAATGGCACCCGGTATGATAAGCCTTCAGCAGCAATTGCTTTAATCTTATGTGATTTAGGTATAATATTCCCATTAATCATATTTTTGGTCGATTGAAAGATTCTATGAAAAAATCTTTCTCCAACTTCAGCAGCTTTTTTCGCATAATGAACTTTCATGGCAGATTTTCCCAACCATTTAACGGCCCGACCGCCAAGCCCAAGGACTTTAGCTGGGGATAGCTCCAATGCGGTACCCCCGATGAGAAGTCCAATATTCGTCCAGCTTCTTTGAGATATGGGAATCACTCTATTTGGGTCGTTCGGATCCCCCCAAAACTCACTGTGAATGCTGGCGCCTAATTCATAAGTGCAGCCAAAAAAGAAATCGCGAGCACCGGTAAAGGTATAAACTGCCGCATCTCTTATTCCCTGATATTGGGCTTGAGGATCATACATGGCAATTTCCTCAGGAGTTGAATCCCAGTACCCGTCAAAGAGACCATACTCATCAAAGTGAGTAAGCGGATTATTATGAACATACGCATAGAGGTTGAACCCGTCGGAGTAGCCTTTGGGATCACAGGTGGTCCAGCGGCCGAGGGAGGGGTCGTAGTAGCGCCTGCCAAAATAAATCCACCCTGTTTCGGGGTCGTATCTCTTGCTGGAAAACTGATAGGGAGGGGAGAATCCCTGAGATTTTTCTACTTGTCCAAATGCGCTGTATCTGGCGGCGTGAACGAGATCGCCTGTTTGGGCGTCAACTAGAGCAATGACACTTCCCGATTGATCGTGAGTGGGGGCATAAACAACTCCTTCGATCTCCAGAGCGAAAGCCGCTCCGATTTCTGCGCCGAGGCCGACCCCAAGGGCGCGGAAAGAAGTAAACGTATCGCCTTCAAGACTGCCTACTTCGCAACTGCCCTGATAAAGGAATTTTGTTGTCGATTCAAGACTCCAACCTGAAGTTGTCTTGCAATATTTCTGCTTGGCGATCCGCCTGTTTTGCGAATCGTAGATGTAGCGGTACTTTTCTTCGTTTTTGATGACTGTGGTGAGGCGGTCAAGGGCGTCGTATGAATAAGAAGCTTCGGTATCAGCAATGAGATTGCCTGCCAGGTCGTAGGTGTAGGTTTTGCCGTTTGCGGTGAGAACCTGGTTTAAGTCATTGATGGCGATCTCCTCGCCGTCATAGGCAACGCGATTATTGATGGAATCGTGGGTATAGGAATGGGACGCGAGTCCCTCTTCAGAGGCAAGCTGGTTGAGCTTATCATAGGAGTAATCACAGCGCTCATGGCCCCAGTAGTCGGCGGTGTCTCGGGAAACGAGGTTCCCTGTTTCGTCATAGGCAATGTTGTTTTGAGACCAGTATTTGGACGTGCGGGAGATTTCACGGCCGAGCAGATCGTATTCGATGGCGACTTGGCCCGCAAGGCCAATCTGATCGATGCTTCTCAGCTTCCCTCTCATATCGTATCGGTAGTTTGCGGAATATTCCTCGTGGGGATTGTTGAAGATAACCTGCTCGAGATGCTCTCCGGCATATTGGTACGCGACGGCCCTTTGGCGGGGGAAGTTGGCTTTAACTGTTCTACCAAGGTTATCCTTCTCGTAGGAAACTTCAAGGCCGTTGCCGAGTTTTTCAAAAATCATTTCCGAATGGTCGTTATAGCGCTTTTCTGTAACAAAGTGATGGATGCGGTCAGCAATGGCTATGAGGTTTTTGAGGCAGTCGTAGGTATATTCATAGCAGATGGCACTTTCTTCGGGAGCATTGAGCGATTCGAGCTTTTCAACAAGACCAAGTTGGTTATAAGTATATCTGAGCTGTATGCCGTTTGGTTTGACCACTTTTTCTTTCTCGCCAAAAGGGGTGTATTCATAACGGGTGATTTTTTGATCGATGGAGCCTGAAGCTTCAATGAGACAGGTGAGCTGATTGTCGCTGTTGTATTCCATAAGATTGGTGATCGTGCGGTCGTCTTTTCCGGGAGTGATGACCGTTTGAGTGGTTTTGACCACATTGCCGATATTGTCAAAGACTTGGTCGACTTTATAGAGCAGCTCGCCATAGGGATCTTTTTTTTCTATGCTGACGACTCTGCCGAGAGCGTCATGAGTTTCGATGGATTGAATGCCCTTGGGATCGATAGTGGTTTTCTGAAGGACCCTCTGGCCGAATTCATTGAAAAAGTCATAGTCGTAATGGATGTGTGTGATATTCCCAAGAGGATCGATTATTTTTGTGGGGTTTTTACGGGCGTCATATTCCGTTTGGGTAACGGCAATTCCGTCGTCGGTATGGACCATGACTGAGATTTTATTGCCCATCTCGTCATAAAGTGTTTGAACATGGTTGGTGATATTGCCGGATGAATCTTCGGTATATTCTTCGATGATCTGGTCGCAGAAATCGTAGATTTTCACTTGGGCGATGTAATTGTCGTTGTCGATCCATTGCCGGGTGATGGATTCACGGCCGAGGGTATCGTACTCATAGGTTATTAGGCGCTCGCCTTGTTTCACGGCTATTTTTCTGCCGGCGCCGTCATAGGTAAACTCCGTGATATTTCCTGCGGGATCGATTGTCGACATCAGGAGGTTGCCTTCATAAACATTGACAGTCTTTTGAAGAAGCTCGCCGGTTGGTGATTCCAGCCGGGTTTCCACTTCTTGGCCGAGGGCGTTGTATTCATGAAAGGTGATCAGGCCTGTTCTGGAAACTTCTTTAACGAGGTTTCCGTCGAGATTGTAGAGAAACGACTTTCTGTCCGTCGGGATAAGAGATGTGATAGGGTTTTTTGTGGCAGGTAAACTGCGATTTTGTCGTTCTACCCTCGCTGTCTGTCATGGAGATGACATTGTCTAAAGGATCGTATTCTTTGGAAGCGGTTGTGCTGATGAATTGCCCACTAGGCTGAAGCGTTTGAGGAAAAATTATTTTTGTCTCTCTTCCAAAGCGGTCATATTCATGTTTGACTTCATGGCCGAATCCGTTTACCTCGCTAATTTTGTGGCTTAGATAATTATAAGAAAACGAATTGGAGAAACAGACTTTGTTTTCGTCATATTCATCGACGCGGATGAGGCGGTTTGAGTAATCATAGGTATATTCTTTTTTGCAATCCGGCCGCGGACCGATTTCCCTGATCATGTTTCCGTTCAAATCATAGTTTCTTCTGACGGAATATCCGAGGGGGTTGGTCTCAAAATTCACTTGTCCATATTTATTGTATTCTTTGTATAGGGTGTAGCAATATTGATCTTGGCTGTCGTAAATCTCCTTGCTGGCAAGCCACCCTTCTTTTGTGTAGGTGTTGACACATCTTCTGAGCTGGATTTCCTGTTCTGATTCCGGATCCCAATAACTTTCGACAACTTCTTCAGGGAGGCCGAAGCAGGGAGTTGAATATTTGGGAGTCACCCTTGTGATGAGTCTTTGCGTGGTGCCGAGCATATTTTTGCGATCTGGAGAGGTGCCGTTGTCGACAATTCTTTGGATCATGATTCCATAATCGTCATAGTCGTAAAATTCTCTTGCGGCAATTGTTCCGTCGGCAAGGAGGAGCTTTTTTTTAAGAAGGTTGGTCCCGGGCTTATAGATGATTTTGTGGTTTTTCGGCC
>CAWAPJ010000023.1:0-19043 GCA_963783885.1 Waddliaceae bacterium
TAAGGGAATCAGGGTGGCGAAGTGATAGTATGAGCCCCTTTTCGGATTCGCTGAACAACATCGCTGATTTGGAGTCCGAAGTCGGTGATGCGGATGATTCGCGATTTTTTCAAACTTGCTAAAATTATTTGTAAACAATGTATTCAATAAAATTTAGTAAATATTTAACTTTTAAGTAAATAAACTATATGATATCAATTTATTATGAATAAAATTTCACAAAACATTAATAGATCTCAGGAACTATAGGTACAGCCCGAAAGCCTTAAAAAACAGGCTGAGCTCGTTTTGGTCGTATCAGAACTTAAGACTGGCATCTTTTCCAACTATCGCGACAGGGCCTATCGTGAACAGTTTAAAGATTTTTCAATCAATGAATCCGGCAAAGAGCAGGATTCTGTTTCAAAAGTCAATGATTTGATCCGTTGCGGCAAATTTTTCTCTTTTGTTTGTGACAACAGACTTCAAACTGCCAAAGATGAAATCATGGCCATTAAAGACATTAACCTGCGAGCAGAAGTATATGAAAAACTGATCTCGGATGAAATTCACATGAAGTTACCTGATTTCATGAATATATGCCAAGATCTATTGATTGATAAGATTAAGGTGCTGAGATTGACCGAGCCAATAAAAATGGCACCTCTCCTTTTCGGATAGCCGCGCTGAAAGGCCACCTTCATATCTTAAAATGGCTGGCTGAAAAAGGTGCTGAGATTGACCAAGCCGACAATGGTGGCATAACTCCTCTTTTGATAGCCGCAAACCAAGGCCATCTAGATGTCGTGAAGTGGTTGGCTGAAAAAGGTGCTGAGATTGACCGAGCCAATAAAAATGGCACCACTCCTTTTTGGATAGCCGCTCAAAATGGCCATCTAGATGTCGCGGTGTGGTTGGCTTACAAAAGGGTCTGAAAAAGAACTAGCCAATGATAAAGTGGGGATGGGGAAAACTGAGGTAAGGCAGCCTTATGCGTTCAATTTTCCCAAAAAAGCAAAGGTGCTGACTCCTGATGCGAGACTTGGAGATGGACTGTTATTTGAAGATTGATCTTCTGAACCGCCGAAAAAGAAGCATAAGTCAAGAAGTTGACCCAAAACCCGGTTTTTGGATTTTCACTCCATTCCATTTGACGATCATGTGGTCGGGGTGGAATCTGTTTTTGGCTTCCCGGAGGCCGGGGATGCCGAGGTCTTGTTCGAGGTTGAAGTAGGTAAAGCCGCCAAGGGCGTGTTTGGCGAACCAGTGGATCATCAGTTCCGAGAGGCCGTGAAAGTCGTGGCTGGTATTTTCCGCGTGGCCGACGGCTGTCTGGGGGTTGAGTTTTTTGGCAATCATGTATCCCTGGATTTTTCCTTCAATCCGAATAGCCCCGCCAAAGATATCAAAACGATCATAGTATTCGAAGAGCCTTTCGGTGGCTCGGCGGTGTTTCGGTTCGAGTTGCAATTTTTTCATAAAAGCAAAACACTCTTGCCGGTTAGAGGAGTCGATAGGTTCATAGCGGCACTCGTAGCGGTCCAGGCATCCGTGGACAAGCTGCCGCTTTTTTTGATATTTATGGTCCGGCAGATCTCTTAAGTCCGACACTTTGTAAACATAATCGGCGTCATTCGGACTTGTTGAAAATTTCCAGTCGAGGGCATTTGTCGGGAGGGTCGTTCTGACAGCTTTATTTACCGGGAGGCGGTCCAGGACCTCTTCGAGGGGCAGAGGGCCTGCCGGCGGGCCGAACAGGATCATTTCATTGCTTTCTTCGATCAGAATGGCCAGTGTATCGCTGATTTTACAAAAATATGTCGGGCGGTCTTGGCTCCACATAAAAAGGTTGCTGAAAGTGCATTCGGAAAAAAGGGGCGGGTATCGGTTAAAATACTCTCTAATTATATCCCTGTTGTCAAGAGTGAGAGGATGAATCATCGATTTGTTTTTTTATGATTTGCGCCAGTTGCTTAATGCCCGGAATTTCGAGAATCTCCTTCGAGGTTCCGGGAGCTTTTTCTATTTTCAGGTTGATGGTGTAGTCTTTCCAGCCCAATGAGGGATCAGAGCGGTATTGATCGGTCTCGTCTTGGGCAATGATAACGGTTAAGGGAATTTCGCACGATGCCGGCGAGTAGGCTGTCATAGCTTTTTGGAAAATGGCTTTGAGGGATTTGGTGATGATTTCGCCTTCATTGTCGTTTTTGATGCGGAAGATATTGGTCGTTTTTTGCTCAAGCTGCTGCCATCTTGTAATCAGGAAATCCTTTTTTTCCTGAGTTGTAAGTGCAAAAAATTGGGAAGCATTGATTTGCAGACGTTTTAGCAAAGCATGCTTTTGGGGAAAGTGGGGAGCATAAGTGTCGATAATGCCGACAAAAGCAATGCCTTTGTTTTTTTCTTTGAAAATCCTTGCCATTTCAAATGCAACATAGCTGCCGATGGAAAAGCCCAAAAGATTGAGTTTTCCCGAGGGGCGGGCCTTAAGGATTTTAGCGGCGTAATCCTCGGCCATTTTTTCTACCGAGTCGTCATCCTCTTCTGCGGGCAAGACAAAAACCGGATAGTCATTTCCCAAAAATTTCGAGAGGAGATAATAAGGATAGATGTCCCCTTCAAATCCGTGAACGCAAAAAAGCGGAGGCGAGGAGCCATTTTTTTGAAGTTCAATCAGCTCCTGATTAGGCTCCTGGCAAGGGGGCGTGATGATAAGTTCTGCCATTTTTCCAATAGAATCATGCTTAAGCAGGTGCGCCAGAGAATAACTTTTCCCGAAATGTTGATTAATCCTAAGAAGCAGCCGTTTGACCTGAGCCGAGGAGGCTTTGAGATCGAAAAGGGTTTTGCAGACTCCTGCGGAACTTAAGTTCATCTCTTCCTTAAAGATCGCCTGCAATTGTTTTTCTATAGGATTATGCGGAATGTCGTCTTCTTCGGCACCCTCTTCTTCGAGTTGTTGTACGGGAAGCTGCCGGTAGCATATTTTGCCGCTGGCGCCGGTGGGAATTTGATTCAATTGAATAAACCTTTTGGGCACCATATGCGGCGGCAGCCTTTTTTTGAGCGTTCTTTTAAGGTCCTGCTTGGATGCATGGATCCCTTCAGCCTGAACCCAATAGGCCACTAGAACCTGCTCGCCGCTGAGTTCAACCAGTTTCACCACGGCGTGGTGGATGGCGGGATGGGAATTCAGGATGCTTTCAACAGCCGAAATTCCGATTTTGTCATCTCCTAGGGCTTCCTGCTCATCAATTTTACCTAAATATTCAAGCTTACCGTCATTTCGTTTTCTGACCAAATCTCCGGTTAAAAAGAGCCTTTCGGGCCTTTTTCCCAGCTGGGTGTGGACGATGAACCGTTTTTGGTTCATCTCATTGTCATGGATATACCCTCTTGCAAGTCCTATTCCGCCAAGGCAGAGCTGTCCGGCGGATCCGTGCGAAACTTCTTGCATTGTCTTATCCAGGACATAAGCCTTTACGTTGGAAATCGGCTGCCCGATAGGGATGACCAGGGACTCTTCGTCGCAGTTGACGGCATACTCTGTCGAGATAATGGTATTTTCCGCAGGGCCGTAGTTGTTGATCAGCGTGAAGGGAAGGGGTTTTTGGGGATGTTTCTTTAGCTGGTCTCCGCCGGTGAACATGATCCTTAAACTGGTCTCTTTCGGCCAAGCTTGCTGCAGAAGGGTTTCCGTTAGGGGAACCTGAAGATAAATGAGGGAGATCCTTTCCTGTTCGATCCAGTTCATCAGGGATTTGGCATTGCCCAGAGTGTCGCCTAGAGGAAATTTTACACAAGCTCCGTTGCAAAGTGCGGCAGTTGTCTCGACAATCGAAAGGTCTGAGCAGGGCCTGGCCAGAAGCGCGGCGGTATCTTTGCTCGAGAAGGAGTGCCTGCTCCGATACCAAAAGACTAAATTGACCACTCCCATGTGATTCAGTTCGATTTCATTTTCCTCTGAGAGAACGGTATAGGCGGCGTTTTGCGGCGTGGCAGCTATTTCCAGTGGAGGGATGTCATCCGAAAGCGGAGCGGCTAAAAGCTGCTGAAGGGAAAAAGAGGGGACCTCATCTTGCAGATATCCCGGAACTGGACTTATGCTCGAGAGCAGAAGGTTCGGCTTCGTTTGTGTGAGAATTTTCGAGATGGTTTGTTTTTGCATCAGAGGATCAATCGGAACATATACGCCCCCTGCTTTCCAGATCCCGAACATAGCGATGACCATATCCGGTCCCGGGTTGGCAAAAACAGCTATACGCGATTGATGCTGAATGCCTTTTGCAATTATATGTCTGGCGAGAAGGGTTGCTTTATCATTGAGGCTTTGAAAAGAAATCGAGGTGTGCGGGGTGGATATCGCGATTTCGCCCGGGAAATGCAATGCGGCATCTTCCAAAAGATGCGGAAGAGTTTTTTTCTTCAAATCGAGCTGCAGCTCTTCGGGAAGCTGCCCTCGACGCTCCATTGTTAACATACGAACCCCCACCGGTCCGTTTCAATGTAAATTTCAAATCTAAAAAGTAATATTGTATTTATATCTGACCCATATCATTTCTTTATTTATGTGACAAACTTATGATATGATAAACGAAGTAACTATGCCGAGTTTCCGAAACAGATCCTTTTGGCTTCTCCTGGGAATCCTTCTGATAAAAGCCGCGATTATGGCCTCAGTTATTCAATTTGGGGGCTTTGATCTGGCTCCCGATGAAGCCCAATACTGGACATGGAGCCAGAGCCTTGACTGGGGCTACTACAGCAAGCCTCCCGGTATTGCCCTTGAGATCTGGCTGGGAACGAAGATTTTTGGAAATACTGTTTTAGGAGTGAGAATCGGCGCTGTTTTCTTATCGATATTCATTTCTTTGTCGGTGTATGCACTTGCATTGGCCTCAGGCCTCACGAAGCGGGGAGCCTTTTGGGCGGGAGTTGTAAGTGCTTTAACTCCAATGGGATTTTTCGCTTCCTACTATGCAACGACCGATGTCGGCCTCGTCCTTTTTTGGACTCTTGCCTGCATTCCGCTGGCAAAAGCGCTGAAGGAAAACGAAACGCCCAACTATCTCCTCATAGGGTTGTTCATAGCCATGGGGGCTCTTTTCAAGTGGCCGATTTATTTGATTTGGGTTCTGGTTTTTTTTGGGATGATTTCTACCACCGCATTTCGCAAGAGGTCTATTGTTGAAGGACTGCTTGTTTCGCTTCTTGGCCTGCTCCCTCCTTTGATTTGGAACGCCACGCGCGGATGGCCGACTTTTCAGCATGTCTGGTCGACGATGAGAGGGGGGCACAGCCCCAAAACAGGAGGGCCTTTGCTTCAGGGAAACTTTTTCGACTTTTTTGGCGCTCAGGCAGCCCTTCTCTCACCGATTTTATTTATATTGCTCCTCGTTGCTTTTGCTATTCTCTTTAGGCGAAAGCATTTAATTCCTCCTGCGGTCCGATTTTTCGGGTACGCCACTTTTTTCATATTGGCCGTTTATCAGGGTTTTTCCCTTTTTCAAAAAATGCAGGGGAACTGGTGCGTTTTTGTCTATCCAATGGCTATCGTCTTTTTATGTTGGACCCTAATTGACTACTTGCCTCATGGCAGGCGCTGGATTCGCGGAGGTCTTGCCTTCTCGCTTTTAATGGTCGCCGCTGTTTTCTCCCTTTCAGCAGTCCAGATCAAGGGAGCTTTTCCCTCCCGTCCCATTCCTCAAAAGTTTAACCGCCTCAATGAATGCTTAGGGTGGAGCGGCATTGGTTCGGGACTGATTAGGGCAGGCTATGACCCGGAAAAAGATTTTTTGTTTAGCGATAGCTATCAGGGAACATCCCTTTTGAGCTTTTATGCCCCTAGGCAAAAAAGGGCCTACTTTTTTAATTTGAAGCAAAGAAGGCAAAATCAATTCACCTACTGGCCGTCTCTTGCGGACCAGCAGTTGGGACGTTCAGGATTTTTCGTCGTTTTAGAAGAGTACCCCATAAGAAACCGGACTGAAAATGAAGCGGTTGTTGAATTCGAAGACATTCTTAAGCCATATTTTAAAACCGTCGGATATGCTGGCATGGTACCTCTTCTCCATATGTATGGAAAGCCCCGCAAGGTAATGCTCATTTACCGTTGCGAAGAGTATAACGGAGCCCCCTGCGAAACTGTTAATCTGTTTTAACAAGATTTTTCATATCGTTGAAATTACCGTGGAGATATTGTCTTAAGTTGTAGACAAATGTATTGAAGCTTTGATGCTCCCGGGTTATGGGGTAGATGCTCGACTCGTTGGTGAAAATGACATTGGGGCGTTTCCATAAGGGGCAATCCAGCGAAACAGGAGGAGAAAAGTGGCAGTCGAGTAAAACTCCTCTGAACTTTCCCGTTTTTTCCGTCTCGGAAAGATCATTGAGATTGATGACAGATCCGTCTCCGAATACTAAAAGAACCGAATCGTTCTTCATCAGATTTATTTTTTCTTTATTAAACCAGGAGGGTCCCTTTCTTCCTCGCGGCATGGCCAGTGAGACAATGTCGGCTTCGGGGAGAACATCGACAAGCTGCTCCAAGGAAAAGCATTTTTCGCAATCGGGATGGAATGAGGCGAGCTCTTGTATACCCCAAACTTTAAACCCTTCTAAGTTAGCTCTTTTGACAATTTCGGTTCCAATCCTTCCCAGTCCGATTTGAAGAAAAATCTTGTCATTGACTTTCCACATTCCTTTTCGTAGCCCTGTTAAGTCAAGATGCTTAGGATCTCTGGATTCGTTTACCCAGCTAAATAATTTTTTTGAAAAAGCCAGGGCAGCACTGATGGCAAACTCTCCAATTTGGATGAGATTTTCCTCTTTGGTCGTCGAGATTAAAATATTTCCTAACGTTTTTATAGCATTGAGGCAGAGATTGTCGAGGTAAGGGGACGGACAATGAATCCAGTGCAACTGTGAAACCAGATTGAGTTCCTCTTGCGAAAGTTTGCATCCATAGAGAATCTCGATTTGGCTGCAAGCTTCCACTCCCAGCTCATGGAGTGGTTTTTCTATATCGATGGACTGGATGGAGAACTGGGGAAATTCCTTAAAAAGCTGGGTTAATTCTTCCGGTTCAAGCGAATCTCGGATTAAAAGAGTGTTCATCATGGCGAAAATGCCCTTTTTCATCCATCTAAGGGGATTTTTTATTTGATTTCAAAGGGTAATTTCAGGTATTCTACTTCTACAGCTAGTAAAATTTAGGAGACAATCATGTATGCCATAATCAAAACCGGTGGTAAACAGTATAGAGTGGAAAAAGGCGATATCATCGACGTTGAGCTTTTGGGAGAAGAGGAAGGAGCGGCTGTTGAGTTTGATGTTCTCCTTGTTCATGACGGTAAAAAAACAGCGATTGGCGAACCGACACTGAGCGACTATGTCGTTAAAGGCGAGTTGGTTGGCGATTCTGCCGGCCCAAAGGTCAATGCCATGAAGTACAAACGCCGCAAGGGGTACCGCCTCCATTTCGGCCACCGTCAGCATTATACAAGAGTTCAAATCACGGATATTTCCAGTAAGAAGAAGCAGAAGAAGGAAGAGGAGTAATGGCACATAAGAAAGGTCAGGGATCGACACGAAACGGGAGAGACTCCCATTCTCAAAGATTGGGAATCAAAGCGGGTTCGGGTCAATTGGTGAAAGCCGGAAGCATCATCGTACGCCAAAGAGGAACGAAGTGGCATCCCGGCACAAATGTTAAGCGAGGCAAGGATGACACTCTTTTTGCCCTAACCGACGGCATCGTCCGATTCCGCAAATCGAATAAGACTGTCGTCTCGGTCGAAGCTTAATTGATCGCCCATTGATCAAATAATTTTTATGAGCCCAGAGGGATACTCTGGGTTTTTTTATTATGTTTACGGATAAAGTTAAAATTCACTTGGAAGCCGGAAAAGGGGGCAATGGTATTGTCGCCTGGCGGCGGGAAAAGTATCTGCCCAAAGGAGGCCCGACAGGGGGCAACGGGGGCAGAGGCGGGTGTGTCTATCTTCAGGCAGACGCTCAATATTCTACTTTGGACTGGTATCGGAACCGACGCCATTTGCGTGCGGAAAATGGCGTTTCAGGAGGGCCGAATCAAAGGCAGGGAAGAGGCGGGAAAGACCTGGTTTTAAAAGTTCCTCCCGGAACGCTTGTTAAAAACAGCGAAACCGGACAGTTAATCGATGATTTGATTGAAGATGGCGAGAAAATTCTTCTCTGCAAAGGAGGCCGCGGGGGCAGGGGGAACGAGAGCTTCAAAAGCCCCACCAACCGCGCGCCGAATTACGCGACTCCCGGAAAGCCCGGCGAGGCAATGACCATCGAGCTTGAACTTAAATTGATTGCCGATGTCGGCCTTGTCGGATTTCCCAATGCCGGGAAATCGACATTAATGACTGCCTTGACGCGTGTAAAGGCTAAAGCTGCTCCCTACCCATTCACAACGCTCCGCCCGAATATCGGTTATATTACTGCAGGCTATGACAAGATTTTTATCGCCGACATACCCGGCATCATTTCCGGCGCCAGTGACAATCGCGGCCTTGGAATGGAATTTCTTCGACATATCGAACGGACAAAACTGTTGATCTTCATTCTCGACGCATCAGGTATCGACGGAAGAAACCCTGCCGATGACTTTGAAGTGCTCAAAAATGAAATCAATTCCTACAATCCCGGCATCTTAAAAAAACCGATTCTCGTTGTCCTGAACAAAATTGACGATGACGAATCTGCCTGCCATATCAAAAATTTTCCCCATGCGGCGCTTAAAATTTCCGCCCTCACAGGGGAAGGGCTTGACACTCTCTTAAATGAAATTATTCACACATATAAAGCGGCATAAATTTAATCAGAAAAATATTGTGCTCTTGCCCATTGTTTTTTTTAATCGGGAGCGAGCATGATGTTTTCTTTCCCAAGTTCGCAGGAACTTGCTCAACTTGTAATTGACACATTACGTTGGCTAAGAGAACTACTGCCATTTCCAGCAAAAGAGAGTAGACTCGGTTTCGAGATTGATAGCGATGGCGATGGTAATTTCCCACCCCTGGATAGCCTGAACAGCTTCTTCTCCAAAAACCATCGTGATGAGCCAGATGAAAGATTCATCTAGTTCGGACAGGTCTGTAAACAGATGCGATTCCTGTATGATTCTGACTTCGTCTCCCGGAGACCAGCCCTGAAGTGCTGCAGATTGAGATGGATCGATGCTCCAGTCTCCTTCCAATTGGTTGAGAGTCATTGTCAGCGCTTCGTCATTTACCTGTTTCAAAGTTCCGGATAAATACTCTTTTGAATCCACCTCGCGAATTTCACGGCGGTCAAAGTTGATGAGCGCTTCCTCGCAGAACTGCTGGTCGGATTCCTTATTGTCGTATCTCACGAGGAGAATCTCCTCTCCTTGCTGCCATTCCTCGTACGAATCGGGGGCGGGTGAAATGGTATAATAAAGGTCATTGTTTAGAAGGTACAATACAAGATCAATGTCAGGATCGAATAGTGTGAAAAGCTCGTCTTCCGACTCGATGAGTTCTGACAGAAAATATTGAAGCGTGCCTATCAAATGATGCTTATGTATTTTTTCGAGATTCAGCGCCTGTTTTGTTGCGTACCCCATGGGAGAAGCAAAAAAGATTGCGCTGCTTGTTAGGTTGTAGAAAGTGGCTCCGTTTGTGCATTTCACGGTATCTCCTTCGCGGGGAAATGCCTCTGCAGCTGTATACTTTCCTTTGACGATTCGCCAGACCGTGCCGTTATCAAGGAGTAAAGCGGTATAAGGCTCTTCTTCCAAATCTGCGTCGGGTAAGCCGCAAAGAACAGCAGTCACAATATTGGCTTCACAAGGAGGGGTGTCTTCGGCAAATAAAAAGGTTCCCGTTAACAAAAGAAGACAGACGGATAAAAGGCTTTTCATGGTCATTTCTCCCGGTTTGATGTATAATAATACCGCTATGATTAATAAGTTACAATCTTTAGTCACCGGTAAGCCTCAAGAAAACTACCCGGTTTCATCCCGTGTTCATCGGCTAAACACTATAGATGCTTATGTCAAGCGCGATGATGAGCTGGGTTTCGGGATTTCAGGGTCCAAGATTAGGAAATACCGGTCTCTTATTCCCGAGTTGAGGCAGTATCGGGAAATTTTTATTATAGCCGGCCCCAATTCCAACCACGCTGCCGGAATCATACAGCTTTTGATTGAAAACGGAATTTCTTATCGTCTTTTTTTACGAGGCGGCTATGGTAGCGGAATCAACGGGTCCCTGATGAGGCTGATGACTTCCGATTCAAAAATAAGGGTTATTGACAGAAGAGATTGGGGCAGGGCTTTAGAAATTGCTCGAAACGCGGCAGGTCCGGAAACTTTTGTTTTGCCCGAAGGCGGCTCTGTTGCCCCCTCGCTTCCGGGAGCCCTCACCTTGCCTCTGGATATCGCCAAAGAGGATATTGAATTCGATCATATTTTTGTTGATGCGGGAACGGGATTGATGGCCATCGCTTTGATTTTGGGGCTTGCCTTTTTAAGCAGGGAAACAAAAATTCATGTTTTACTTGTCGCTGGCAGCGAAAAGGAATTTTTCGAAAAGCTGCGGTCATTTCATTCCGAGTTCCAGAAAATGTTTGCAACTATGTGCCCCTTCCCAAAGAATTATCAGCTTTATTATCCGACAAATGCGAAATCATTCGGGTCGACAAACCAAACCCTTTTGAGCGAAATTCAAACGATAGCGCAAAAAGAGGGTTTTTTGGTCGACCCGATTTATTCGGGAAAACTGTTTTATGAAGCGAGAAAACTGATTCCTAAGTTAAGCGGCACCAAACTGATTATCCACTCAGGGGGCGCCGCCTCGCTATTCGGGTTCTCCTCTTTTACTCTTTGAGCGAGAGCAAAAACTCAATGTTTGAGCTCTTTTTCAAGCGGCTGAGCAAAAGATTCATGGCGTCGATCGGTGTTAAGTCGGCAAACAGTTTGCGAAGAATGTATATTCTTTCGAGCTCGTCCTCATGATAGAGAAGCTCCTCCTTGCGGGTTCCGCTCAGACGGATATCGATAGCAGGCCATATGCGCCGCTCGGCAAGCATCCTCGTCAGAACAAGCTCCATATTGCCTGTACCCTTGAACTCTTCAAAGATCACCTCGTCCATGCGGGAGCCGGTTTCGATCAGGGCGGTAGCTAAGATCGTGAGGGAGCCTCCGTCTTCGACATTACGAGCCGATCCAAAGAATCTCTTCGGTTTATGGAGGGCGTTTGCGTCCACGCCGCCTGTCAGGATTTTACCGGAATGGGGCTGGACGGTGTTGTAGGCTCGGGCGAGCCTGGTAATATTGTCGAGCAGGATGACGACATCCTCGCCATGTTCGACCAGCCGCCGGGCTTTTTCCAAACACATTTCGGCAACCTGGACGTGCCTTTCCGGGGGTTCGTCGAATGTGGAGGAGATCACCTCCCCTTTGACGATCCGCTGCATATCGGTCACTTCTTCGGGTCTTTCATCAATCAGCAGGACTAGAAGGTTAATTTCGGTATGATTCTGGGCGATGGCCCTCGCCATATGCTGGAGCAGTATGGTTTTACCGGACCTCGGAGGAGCGACAATCAGCCCTCGCTGCCCTTTTCCGATCGGAGCGATCAGGTCGATGACTCTTGTGGTCAGAACGTCTTTTGTGGTTTCGAGAACAAGACGTTCTTCCGGATAGAGCGGAGTTAAGTTCTCGAACAGAATTCGCTCCCGGGCTTTTTCGGGAGGGACGCCGTTGATGGCGTCGACTTTTAGCAGGGCGAAATATTTTTCCTTTTCTTTAGGAGGCCGGATCGTTCCGGTCACAGTATCCCCTTTTTTCAGGTCGAAGCGCCGGATTTGCGCCGGAGAGACATAAATGTCTTCGGCGGAAGGGAGATAATTGTAGTTAGTTGATCGCAGAAAGCCAAATCCGTCGGGCAGGATTTCCAAAACTCCTTCTCCCACGAGGAGCTCCTTCGGATCCATTGACAGGTTTTTGACGATTTCAAAAACCATTTGGGATTTGGTTAGGGATCCGAGATGCTTGAGGCCCAGCTTTTTGGCTAATTGATTGAGCTGGTCGATATTCATCCGTTGGATTTCGGAGACCTTGATGATCTCTTGCTTGTCCGAGGTTTGCGTTTTTGGGGGTGTACGTTCCTCTGATAGTTCGGCAGCGACTGCCCTCTTTTGGTTATTTTCTGAAGTCATAGAAAATAAGACTCCTTCATCGGTTGGTAAGAATGGTTTATTGAGGGAATTGCTTTTGCAATTCCATCTATTGTGACGTTAATATTTGATAAATGTTTTCAACTTGTTTTTCTAAATGGTCGATATTTTGATCATTCAAAATGACAAAATCGGCATTTTTAACTTTTTCCTCCAGTGGAATTTGATGCGAAATTCTTTGATTGAAATCATCTCCGGCATAACGTTTGCGGCGAAGCTCTTCAGGAGCGTCGACGACAATGACCGCATCGAAACCGGATTCCCACCCTTCGGCTTCGTAAAGAACCGGGATTTCGGCGATAAATAACGGCGCTTCTTTTTGCTTTGCGGCCTGTTGAAACTGTTCATCAATCTCTTTTTTAACTACCGGATGGATCAATTTTTCAAGCGATTTTAATAAATCGGAATTGTTGAATACTTTTTTTGCAACAGCTTTTCGGTCGATACGGCCTTCAATCACAACATCAGAACCAAGTGCTTCTTCTATCTTTTTGATTAATTCCGGGTTATTAGAAAGATGCCAATGAACAATCTCATCGGCGCTGACTACATAAGCGCCTAATTTTTTAAAGATTTCGGTTACTGATGACTTGCCTGAGGCTAAACCGCCTGTTATTGCTGTCTTCTTTAATTTTAACATTGCTCCCAATTTTTGCCAACTTCGATATCTACGATTAAAGGAATACTCAGCTCCCACACCCCTTCCATCGCATTTTTAATGATAGGAGTGGCCTCATCGATGAGGCTGTCGGGAATTTCAAATAATAATTCATCGTGAATTTGGGATATCATAAGCTGGGGGTATCCTTTTTCAGCGAATAGGCTGTCGATTTTAAGCATTGCCAGTTTAATCAGGTCGGCAGCTGTTCCCTGAAGAGGGGTATTGACTGCAAGCCGCTCGGCCTGAGAGCGTATCATTTGATTTTTGCTGGAAATTTCAGGGATTGCCCTTTCCCTGCCGGTCATAGTCACCGCTTTTTTTGATTTGCGGCTTTTTTTGATGCAGTCATCGACGAATTTCCTGACATGGGCATATCTCTCAAAGTATTTTGCGATGAACTCTTTCGCTTCTTTCCTTTTGATGCCAAGTTGTTTGGAAAGGCCGTGCTCTCCCTGGCCGTAAATGATGCCGAAATTGACCGCTTTGGCCCGAAAGCGCATTTCAGAGGTGACCCGGTCCAGGGGAACGTCAAAAATTTGGGAAGCGGTAAATTTGTGGATATCCTCGTTGTTTTGGAACGCTTTGACCATTTCGGGGTCGCCGCTCAGGTGGGCGACAAGTCTGAGCTCGATTTGCGAATAATCGGCCGAAAGATAACTCCAGCCGGATTTTTCAGGTTTGAACGCGGCCCGGATTTTTCTTCCCAGTTCAGATCTTGCAGGAATATTTTGCAGATTGGGATCCTGGCTGCTGAGGCGCCCCGTCGCGGCGACGGACTGATTGAAGTTGCAATGAATGCGATGGGTTTTAGGGTTTACCTGAAGGGGAAGAGTGTCGATATAAGTCGATCTGAGCTTCTCGAGCTGGCGGTAATCGAGGATATGCTCGACAATGGGATAATCGCTCCGAAGAGTTTCGAGCACTTCGGCGTTTGTCGAAAAACCGGTTGTTGTTTTTTTCAGCGGGGGTATTTCAAGCTTCTCAAATAAAATATGGCTCAGCTGCTTGGGCGAGTTGAGATTGAATTCTTCACCGGCCATTGCGAAAATTTCCAACTCTGAGGCCGAAATGCGTCTTTGAACTTCTTTTGAGAGTTTTTGCAGGTAAGGGATGTCGAGATACATGCCTCTCCTCTCCATTTTGGCAAGAACCCTTGTCAGAGGAAGTTCGATTTCAAAAAGGATATGGGAGAGATTTCGCTCTTCCAGCTCTTCCTGAAGCTGTTTTTTAAGCCTGAAAGTGTAGTCGACATCTTCTGAGCAATAGTCCGAGACTTTTTCGATCGGAACATCTTTCATGCTGATCTGTTTTTTCCCCTTGCCGATGAGATCGGTAATCGGGGTCTTGACTTTGCCGAATCTCTCAAGGGATAAGACATCAAGAGAGTGCTGCCGCTGCTGGGCGGCGAGAACATAGGACCCCAAAAGGGTGTCGAAACAAAGATTGGCGATTTCGATTCCGTAGTTCATGAGAATGTGGTAGTCGTATTTGACATTGTGGCTGAAAAAACCAATCTTTGAATTTTCAAAAAGGGGTTTTAAGATTTCTAGAACCAGCGGCTCATTATAGGGAACGTAATAAGCTTTGCCCTTTTCCATGCAAAATCCGACGCCTACAAGCTCAGCTTCCATGGGGTTTAGAGATGTGGTCTCAGTGTCGAAAGAAATTTCTTTGGCTTTGCTAAGCGTTTTGACAAGCTGCTTCAGGGATTCTAGGTCGTCTACGGTTTTATAGTCGAGCTCCTCGGTCTCTTCGGGAGCGTAATCTTCTTCCAGTTCTTTCAAAAATGTCCGGAAGTTTTTGTGCAGAAAAAACTGTTTAAGCTTTTCAACTTCAGGTTTCGCGGGAGAAAAAAATCCGGGATTTCGGGGAAAGTCGATATCGGTATCAATAGTGACGAGCTGAAGGCTCATTTCCGTTTGATCAGCGTTTTCTTCCAGAGCTTCCCGCTTTTTTCCCGAAAAATCATTTATATGTTTCAGTATATTCTTTAGCGATCCGTATCGGTTCAATAATGCCGCCGCTGTTTTCGGGCCGAAACCCGGTATTCCCGGAACGTTGTCGGATGCGTCGCCGACGATCGCGAGATAGTCCCTGATCATGCGGGGAGGGATGCCGAAAGACTCCTCGACTTCGTCCGGGCCGATAATTTTATTATTTTTGTGGGTATGAATCATGAAAATTTTGTCGGAAACAAACTGGCAGAGATCCTTGTCGGAGGAGAACATAAAGACTTTGGCTCCTTTCTTTGCCCCCCAGAGAGCGACGCTGGCCATTGTATCGTCGGCTTCGACTCCTTCGACATCCAGAAAAGGGATGCCCGCCAGCTTGCAATATTCTCTGGCCCAATCCATTTGATGAAAAAGATCGGGAGGCTGCTCGCGTCGGTTGGCCTTATAGTCAGGGTAGATGTCAAGGCGGGATTGCCAGCTGTAGGGGCCATCGAAGACAGCGACGACATGTTCGGGATCAAAGTCTTTGAGTATCTTTAAAAGGGAACGGATAAAGCCGAAGAGAGCATTTGTCGACTTCCCTTCGGCATTGGTCATATTTTGAATAGCGTAATAAGATCGATAAATGAAGCCCGAGGCATCAATGATATAGAGATCTTTCATAGTCCGGGTTGGTAAAGGTACAAAAACTTGTTGCTAAATTCCGGAGGGAGCTCAAAACCCAGATTGATCTTGTGCTCGATTTTTCCGGTGAACAACGGTGATTGTACATGAAACAGGTTTTCGAACCAATTCTCTTTTTCCAAGCGGATGACTTGATAATTTTCTGCGATGCCGGCTTCCTCTGTAAGGGCGGCTAAAACGGCTTCCCTGCGGGCCCCTGTCTGATCGATATAACCGTACTCTTTTGCGATATGAGCGGGGAAGACCCGGGCTCCGTATTCATTGACCAGCTTGTCTTTTGAGATGTTGGGACGGTTTTTTGCCACCAGGTCGACGAACTGGTTGTAGTAATTATCGACGAGCAGTTTCAAGTTTTCCGATTCATTTTCATTCCACGGTCTCAGCGGGTTCAGGGCATCCTTCCCTTTCCCTGCGGATATGGTCATGGTTTTCACTCCGATCTTATCGAGGGCATCGTTGAAGTTCATGAAAGTGGACAGAAGAACTCCCACACTTCCTACCAGGCTTACATCGCTTGAATAAACCTTATCGGCTGCCGAGGCGATGTACATTCCGCCTGAGGCGCAGATGCCGTCGACGTAAGCGTAGATAGGAACTTGATATTTTTCTTTATAGGATTTCAGGGCTCTGTAAATGCCGTCGGAATCGAAAACCGTTCCTCCCGGCGTGTTGATGCTTAGGAAAATTCCTTTGACCGGTCCGTTTTCAAAGCCCCCTTCCCTGGATTCAAGAAGCATTTCCTCAATGACCCGGGTGTTGAGTTTGTCCGATCCGATCAAACCCTGGATATCGATTTGTAAAATTTTGGGCTTTCCCGTTGCAAGGAACTCCCTTTTGCCATTGGCATCGGGAAGGACGGCTTCATCGAAGGTCCTTTCGGGCATATTGTCTTTAAACGAGGCGACCCCTCCTATAATTAATATAATGGGGATCAGGACGACGACAAATCCGATTCCTTTGCAGAAAGCGGATAAAAAAGCTCTAATTGACGAGCGGAGAATGGATTCATGTTTATCAGACATAGTAATTCCTCTATTAATGAAAAAGAAATTTTAACATAAAAGATTATAAAAGACAAGTTTTCATTTTTTTCAAAAAAGGGTATAATGATTTCATCATGTATGATAAAAACCGCCCCTATTTAGCAACTGTTAAAGAAAAAATTTTACTTTGCGGAGGAGTCTCCGAGAAGAAGACCCAGCATGTCGTCATCGATCTTGAAGATTCGGGGATCTCTTATGAGGTGGGCGATTGCCTGGCGGTCTATCCCTGCCACGATCCCGATCAGGTTGTTAAAACCTTAAAAGTTTTGAAAGCTTCTGGCGACGAATCGGTTTATGACAGCAGAACAGAGGAGACGCTTTCCCTTTACGATTTTTTGCATTATCGAAGAAACATTGCCGATGTTAATCGGAAGCTCATCATGCAAGCGGCATCGGGCCATCCCGTTGAAGAAAACAAGCTTTTCCTCATGTCGCTTTTGGAAAAAGAAAACCGAGACAGGCTCAAGCATTTCATTGAACGTCCCTTGTGGCGGTTTCTCGAGGAGCATTTCCACGAGCATATGTCCCTGCAGGACGTTTGCGACTGCCTTCAGCCCTTGCTTCCCCGCTTCTATTCGATCGCCTCTTCTCAAAAACAGCATGGCCGGGAAGTCCATTTAACCGTTGCATTAGTCGAATACGATTACGAGGGGCATCAAAAGCATGGCGTCTGCACCCACTACCTTTGCAATCTGGTGCAGGCGGAAAGGACGCGTGTTCCGATTTATATCCACAAACACCGGGGGTTCACCCTGCCCGAAGAACCATCGACCCCAATCATTATGATTGGGCCGGGAACAGGCGTCGCCCCCTTCCGCGGCTTCATGCAGGATCGCATAGCGGATAGCGCCTCGGGAGCCAACTGGCTCTTTTTCGGGGCGAGGCACTCCGACCAGGATTTTTACTACAAAGATTTCTGGCTCGAGCTTGTCCGGCAGCAAAAGCTCAGGCTCGATCTGGCGTTTTCCCGCGACCAGGGCCAAAAAATTTATGTTCAGGACAGGATGGCTGAAAATGCCGAAGACTTCTACAAATGGCTTCAGGCAGGCGCAATCGTTTATGTTTGCGGAGACGCCAAGCGGATGGCCAAAGATGTCGACAAGACCCTCCATGATATCGTGCGGCAGCAGGGCGGACTCACTGAGCAGGGGGCAAAAGATTACATCTTATCCCTTCGGAAAGAGGGCCGCTACTTAAGGGATGTTTATTAGTTTACTCGTAGGTGGTGATGATGGCGGTGCAGCTTACCCCGGCGCCAAGGCCGACTTCGGTGAGGCCTTCCCCCGACGTGGCCGTGATCCCCACTTGAGAGACTTCAATGCCTAAAACTTTGGCGACGCTTTCCCGCATTTCCTGAATCCTTTTTAAAAAAATCGGTTTTTTTGCTTCCAGGGCAATGGAAACATGGGTGATTTTCTGGCCATCCAGTATTTTGAGGGCTTCTTTCACATAAGCGGAACTGTCGGTGATTCCTCCGTTGATGCACAGGTCGTCGGCAATGCCCCCCAAAACGAGGACGCCTGTCAAGCTGGAGATCGCATTGCAAATGGCATGAAAAACGACATCGCCATCCGAGTTTGCATGGAAGCCGGGGATGTCGTCGAAAATCAAACCGGCGATAACGCAGGGTTTCGAGGAGTCGGGGGGGAGAAACCGATGACTGTCTTGACCAATTCCGGTGCGAACCTTCATAATCATCTATTTTGACACAACGAGTTTTTTTGATGAAACGATTTTCCCGATTATACATTGCGAATACGGAATTTGAATTGGAATTGATGCGGGATAAACCGATGAGTCCCTTTTCGTTTCACCATCCCATTTCAGTTCAGCTTCAATGCCTTCCTTTTCTTTTTGCCGGACCTGCCGACGGGATCGTGGTGAAAGGACAGCTTCTTCCCGATTACTTTGAACACCTTTGCTCTATCGGCCTTCCCGATTTTTCCAAGAATGTCGTGTCTTTTGATGAAGAGGTTGCATGCGAGTCGGTCAAATCGTGGGGAATGAGCCTCGGAGTTGCCGGGTGGGCAAAAGAAAAGGGACTTTCTTATGACATGCCTGCGTGGGAAGTTGTCCGAGAGGTTAACAGCAAGCTGTTTAGTTTCAATCAATTGCCCGGTTTTGAAGGTTCCCGGTTAATTGAAAATAAAGAGGCTTTGAGAGCGTGGCTGAAGGAATTGACAGGCAAGGGAGTTTTAAAAACCTGCTTCGGATTTTCGGGAAAAGGAAAGGTGATCGTGGACGATTCACTTCCCTTAGAGAGGCTCCTTCCGTTTTGTGAAAAAGAGTGGAGCAGGGGCCGCCCTTTGATCGCCGAGCCTTGGCTGGATAAGGAATTGGATTTCAGTTCTCATTGGATCATTGGGAAAGAGATTGAGTTTTTGGGGCTGACGCAGGTCGCCAACGATTCTTTCGGGGCCTATCGGGGATCGACGGCCGGGCCGCAGGTAGAGATTCCTTTTACCGCGGACCATTTGCCAATAGTGGGAAACA
>CAWAPJ010000024.1:0-10885 GCA_963783885.1 Waddliaceae bacterium
TCAGCCTCTTCTTTATATTCTGCGAGAATCCTCAATTCGGAAAACAAGCGAGGTCGGTCTGAATGCGTTAATCAAGCTAAATGGATACAATACCCCGCCTATTCCCGATTTTGCCGCCGACTACATTGTAAGCCAATTTACAATAGACGATGCTCCCAAGATGGCAGGACTAATGGTTTTATACCTCTTAAAGTATAATATAAGTTATTAATAATTAATTTGTTAATAAAATTAACCTCAAATAATTCATATTTTAATATAAGAGGGTTAGAGCATTTCTATTGCTCTCTTATCGTGGAGGTTAGTTGTTATGAAAATTCTAGATATACTTGCTGCGATTTTGCTGGTAATCGGAGGTCTTAACTGGGGACTAGTCGGAATTTTCGATTGGAACTTTGTTACATGGATCTTTCGAGAACCCATTATCATCAGAATCGTCTATATCCTTGTTGGTCTTGCGGCCGTTTATCAGGCATTCGCCTGGAAAAGCATTCAAAAACGTTGGCAATAATAACGAGACTTTCAGTGCCGACTAAATTATTAGTTGGCACTGATTATATCACGACGCCTTTGTAAACAAGTGATTTTTCCGGATCGAGAGTCACCAGCTGCCCTTCATGAAGAATGCGGCAGGCATCATCAGCCCGAACTATCACAGATTTGCCCAGTTCCTTAGCATATTTTAGCAGCTGCTTTTCCGATTGATGATCATCGACATGGTTTTGTAAAATGACACCGGTGGCATTCCGCAAAAAGGGCAGCAGGCTCTCATCGCAATAGGTGATAACCAGTATCTGCCCTCGGACATGATAGGGATTTCTGGATTCTGTAGATAAGACCATGCTGATATTTCCATGCACTCTATTGCCGCTGCCTCCAAATCCCCTGACTAAAACATCACCAATATTTTCGACCATCATGGTATTCGTCGTACCGGCAAATCCAAACGGCTGCCCTGCCGTGACAACGACCAGATCTCCGTAGGAAACCATATTTTGCTCTAAAGCAAAGTGACTCAGGGACTCAAAGGCATTTTCTACAGTATTGCCATCTGTAGAATAAAACGGGACAACGCCCCAGATAAACGCCATCTGATGAAAACATTTTTTACGGGGAGTCATGGCGATAATCGGCATTTTTGGCCTCAGGCGAGATAGAAGCCTGGGAGTGCTGCCGCTTTGGGTAAAGGTGAAAATAGCCTTAGCATCTGAACTATAGGCTGTCTTCACGGCCGCCAGAGTCACGGAAGAGGGAACATCGTGATAGATGATACCGGCATGCTGCTGGAAAAACTGCTGGTAGGGAAAGTCTTCCTCGGCCTCATAGGCAATACTTTTCATAACGCTGACCGTTTCCACAGGATAATTTCCTACAGCCGTCTCCCCCGAAAGCATCACCGCGCTTGTGCTGTCGTAGATCGCATTGGCCACATCAGATGTCTCAGCCCGTGTTGGTCTAGGATTATTGATCATGGACTCAAGCATATGCGTGGCAGTCACAGCCAACTTGCCTGTCATACAGGCCTTGCGTATCATCATTTTTTGCAGCTTGGGAACTTGCGTCAAGGGAACTTCCACCCCCAGATCGCCCCTGGCGACCATAATCCCGTCGGCGACCTGCAAGATGCTGTCCAAATTATCGACGCCTCTTCGATTTTCAATTTTGGCGACCACCCAAATATCTTTTTTCTTTTCTTGCCTCAAAAGATCTTTAACAATAACGACATGTTCTGCAGAACGGATGAATGACGCAGCAATAATATCGACATCCATTTCACACCCGAATTTAATGTCCTGAATATCTTTTTGGCTAACCACAGGGAGATTAAGGTCTGTCTCGGGGACATTGATCCCCTTGCGGGACTTGATGACCCCTCCATTGCCAATTTCAACCAGAACCCCTTCTTTTGTTTTATCGATAACTTTTGAAGAGATGTAGCCATTGTCAAAGAGCACGGTCATTCCCACTTCAAAATAGTCCAGAACATCGCTTGGAACAACGGAGACTCGCTCAAGGTCGCCTTCAATCTCATCGGCAATTAAAAGCCAGCGGTGGCCGGCAGGCAGGTGAAAGGCTTCATCTTTTAAAGTCCCAAGCCTGACTTCGGGACCTTTTGTATCGAGCATGATTGCAAGGGGAACTTCGAGTTCATCGCGCGCTTCTTTCAGCATCTCAATAACTCGGCCATGCTGTTCATACCCGCCGTGGCTAAAGTTTAAGCGCGCAACATCCATTCCCGCCCGGATCAGCTCCCGAATTTTTTCAGGAGTCGCTACAGCGGGACCCATAGTGCAAATAATCTTAGTCCTAGTCCACATAATCTAAGGATAAATCATTATCCGACTGATCGCAAGTCATTTACTCAGCTAATATACGTTAATTTTCGACTGTGGTAAGAATAAATAAGAAATACATACTCTAATTGAGGAGGTTGTGATGAAAAAAATTGACCAAAGAATTTCATCACATTTAAAATTTACCGATAAAACACCTAACCAATTAAATCCCTATAGGATAAAACCAAAACACACTCCCCTTGGAATCTGGGTGGATCGCTGGTGCCAATCCCCTGTAGAAAAAAAACGGCAAAATTTAAGCGGAAGGGTTAGAAAGGATTGAAGATATCGATAAACTCAGCCGGCAACGAAAATTTTTCCGCCAGGTGGCCGGCCAGAGCTCTTGGTCCAATTTTTTCGGTAGCGTTGTGTCCTAAAGCCATAAAATTGATTTTTTCTTCGAAGGCCCATGCCCATGCGGGTTCATCAAAGTTTCCTGTGATAAAGACATCGATTTGCTCTTTGGCAGCTTCGAGCATGCTTCGATAGGCGCCTCCCGAAACGAGAGCGGCCCGCCTCACGGTTTCGGGTCCGCCGAGCGCCGTATGGGCGGGGTGGCCGTAATAGGCCTCCAGTGCTTTTTGAAATTCTTCTCGGCTTGTATTATCGACTACTCCCTGCACACCTATGAACACATCGCCTATCATTCCGAACGGCTTTAATGATTTCCACCCTAATTCTTTAGCAGCGAGCCAATTATTGCCAAGCTCGCCATGAGCATCCAAAGGGAGATGATAGGCCAGAAGAGAGATGCCGTTTCTCAGCAAAAGCTCAATTTTTTTCTTTTTAGCCCCAGCGATCCTCGGAGAATCTTTTTCCCAAAAAATCCCGTGATGGACAATGAGGCAGTCGACTTCCGAAGAGACAGCGGCTTCGATGGTTTCAAGGTTTGCGGAAACAGCCGTGCCGATTTTACTAACCCGATGACAGCCTTCTATTTGCAGGCCATTGGGACAGTAATCTTTAAATTCCCCGATTTTGAGAAGCTCGTCCAAATGCCGACAAATCTCTTGTAAAGTAATCATTAATCTCGCCAATATGAGGTTGAAACACACTATAACAAAAATTATGCCTTTTACCAATCAAAAATCCAATGCCGCAGCAAAAGAAGCTGCAGGAAAAGAAGCGGTGAAATTCATTCAGGACGGAATGATTGTGGGCCTTGGAACCGGCTCGACAGCGGCTTTTTTTATTCAGGGATTGATTGACAGAGTGAGGCATGGGTTGAAGATCCGCGCGGTTTCAAGCTCGAAACATTCGGCAAATCAGGCAAAAGAAGGCGGCATCGACGTTGTCGACATCGACGATGTCGACAAAATCGATATCACCGTCGACGGCGCCGATCAGATCGACGCTCAAAACCGTATGATCAAAGGAGGCGGAGGCGCTCATTTGCGAGAAAAGATTGTCGCCTCGTCCAGCAGTGAAATGATCGTTATCGTCGATGAGACCAAAGTTGTCGACCAGTTGGGGAGTTTTCCGCTCCCGCTGGAAGTGGCAAAATTCGGCCATAAGGCAACGCAAAAAAAATTAGAAAACCAGGGCTTCAATGCCGCACTCAGAAAAAATGAGTCAGGAGACCTCTATATTACCGATAACGAAAATTATATTATTGATATTCACTTTAACAAGCCCATCGATAACCCTGAAAAGCAAGATATGATTTTACGCAACATACCCGGAATTTTAGAAACGGGATTTTTCTTTAATCTGGCAACTCGAGTCATTATAGGAAACAACCAAGGTAAAATAAATATTCGCTAGTAGAGGGAAAATATGCTTGAGGGACATTCCGATATGTTGTCAGAGCTGGTCCTTTTGTCTTTCGACAAGGTCATGCAGACAAGAGCCTACACTGTTATTATCCTCGGAACCGAGGAGAAAAAATTTGCCATATACACAGATCCGAGCACAGGGCGCACCCTGCAGCTATTTTTAACCGGTTCCGAAAAGCCTCGTCCCCTAACCCACGATCTTTTCAATTCAATTTTTATCTCTTTCGATATCAAAGTGATTCAAGTTGTCATATACGATATTCAGGATACCATCTATTTTGCCCGCCTGTTTTTAGAACAAATGGACGGCGATATCCGGCACATTGTGGAAATCGACGCTAGGCCAAGCGACTCTATTATTATGGCCCTGATGAATACCGCGCCGGTCTACTGCACTAAAGAAGTTCTTGAAAAAACAGTTCCCGTTGAGGAATAACCAAGTTTTAGTCTATAATCTAGCGGCATGAATATCTCAAGCCGATCACAACCGTTCATCCGGTTTCAAAAACAGGAAAAACATTTTTTTGAAGACAAGTTTAAAGAAATACAGGAAAAACTCAGAGCGTTTTGTCTGGTTGACAGCGAGGGAAATCCCAATGAGCAGCTCTTGTCCTGCCCCCTTCCTTCCCTAACTGAAGAAGAAAAAAAAGCAGCCTATGAAACTCTTAAGCAAAAGATCTGCTATGACGATCCGGAAAATGGAGTGAGACTTACAGCAACGCCTGAAGACATTGAAAAAGCCCTGGATGAAGAAATAGGCCTTTCCTCCCTCATTCTTTGCGGAAGCAAACTGATTGAAATATTAGGTGTCAGCTACTGGATAAGAGCCCTGGAGACAGCTTATGAATTTTTGTTCGGACTTCATCTCGATGTCAAGACAGTTCTAGGGAAAGAAACATTACAATTTCTTGAAGAATTGCTCAAAGGCGCTCCCGATACAGACTTTAGAAATTATTTCAAAGGTCCCTATATATCTCTGAATCGCGCTCAAGATTGCGTCCTGGCCTGTCTGGCCAATCTCAACGACTTTAAAAACGATAAAAAAAAGCTAGCATCGATCTTAAAAAAAAATAAATATAAAGTCACTCACCTGGATAAATGTCCCTTAGATATCATCCGATGTTCAAATATTTTTGATAAATTTACAACCCGTCCCAATGGGTTTGCCGTTGTCTCCCTGCAAAATATAGAAATCATCAACATCAAGTCTCTCAAAAGATCCGATGGAATTCTGACCAGCGGTTCATTGAAACTGGATCTTTTTTCTCTTTTCCGCGGTCAGACCGGTGAAGATATTAGGCCTGAAAGCAACCTCGGCAATGGCTGGATGGCCATTTTTCATATCATGCAAGGGCTCATTTTGCCGTCGGACGAAACAGCCGTTGAAGACGGCGACATCCTCAAAGCCTGGCGCCGGGCCGCAAGAGGACATCGATATGGTGATCCCCAAAAAATATATCGAATGCTCGAAGAGTTTATAAAAGTAAATGAGACGCCCGAGAAAATTGCCCAAAAGTTAATAGAAGACCATAAAAATCACCTTAATGGATCTAAAAACGGAGGGGCCGCCGTATTATTCCACTCCCTTCAGTCCTTTTATAAAAGTAACTGTTTTACAAACGCCAAACTCTCAAAAATTGTCGAAAATACCCAAAAAATTTGGAGAAATTCCGATCTGGCACCATTTTTTCAATGCATGTGCGGCAAAAATGCCCTCCCCTTTCCATCTGTCTATGCCGCCCTCTGTTTTAACTACCTCAATGAATTTGGCCTGGAAGTGAAAATCAAACTTGGCAAAGAGTCGAAAGCTATTATTACAATCAATCTCAGAGAAGGACTTTGCTGGTTAAATCTTAAACATATTCCCTTTCTATTTCATGAAGATGGCAAAATTCCGATTGAACTCTCGCTGGCTCAAAAACTTTTCAAAAAAGATAAAATTATCTTTGCCTCCCAAATTAAAAAGCTCATTGTCCGTTCTTTAGAAAAAGGACCCTCTCCACAAAAAAAGTCTCTCGACACAATTTGGGATATGGCCAAATATTTATTGGAACAACAACAAATTGAGCTTGGCTTAGATGTCTTTTCTGCCTACATTGCCGGATCTTCTGTCGATACCGCCGAAAAAATCAAAGGTTTTTTCCGACTGCTAAATCCTCTTGTGAAAAATTCGATTAAGATTTTATGCGGCAGCCGCATAGTTAAGATTCTCGATGTGATGCAGGCCCACTCAACTTCGGACAGGAAGTATCTTGCCGATCGCTGCCTGTCTCTTACCCGGTATTATTTAAAGTCCGAGCAGCCAAAGCAGGCAGTTGATCTTTGGCTCTACTCTCAAAGCAAAGGGTATTTTGCCGGATTTAGCAATGAACAGATTCACAAGCTCCAAATGTCACTCTTCTCAAAGCAGCTGGCTCAAACACCTTCGGATAACACAAATAGACTCCTTCAGTTTATCTTTAATTCTGCGAACAAACTCAGCGATGACGCGGAAAAAACACTCATATCCTTATTAATGGAAAATGACGACTACCTTCCCGATCAAACGCTGCATGCCTCTATTGCCGAAATCATGAAAAAACAAAACGCATTTGCAACAGGACTCACATACTTTTCAAATCTAAGCAAGCAAGAGGCGCTAAATTTGCGCACTCCAGTTGTCGCGGAGTTCTGTCTTGAGTGCATTGACAAGGCAAAAGAAACAAATATGGAGGCAGCAAATTGTTTATTTAAGAATCTCATAAGCTCTTACCATGTCAAAAAATTTAATTTAATTCCCGAACTGGCCATCACATTTACCGATTACAATCGTTTATCAGACGTTTCTTTCGCTTATAAATGCCTGGACATTTATCTCCAAAATTCTAAAGATTTATCTGAATCATCCTTATGTCTTATCCTGGAATTTTGTGACTCATTGATTAAAAACTATGATATACGTTTTTTTTCATTGACAAAACAAATACTCCCAATGCTGAAGCGGAATCCTCAATATGCAACCACATGGAGCAATGCGATTCAATCGGCATGTTCATTAGATCACATACTCGATCTCAAACACAGCTTTGGCATTGCTCATTTTTTCATCTCTCAAAAAGATCTTTTTATCAATTCCCAATTTCAATCCTTTTATAAGGATGTATTGACTCAATTATGTCAATATAAGAGCGAACAGAAATTAAACATTAGGCTCGATGATAAAGAATTACTTACATTGATTAAAATTGTTCGTGAAACACATGAAACCAGGGATTTTGTTTGGATATACTTATCCTTTCAAGCGGCGAATAGCGAAAATTCAAAAGTTAAGAAAGAGTGCTGGAATTGCTTTATCAAAGTTTTAGAGAGAAATAAAAATAAACCTCCCTTTAGATACGGAGATGCGTTCATTTATCTGTGCCACTGCTTGGACTCCGCCCCAAAAAAAGATGTCGTTGTGATGATACAGCTTTTTTCAAAAATGCGTAAGCGTTTAAAACCCGATTCGCCCATTTCTCCATCCTATGTCTTAAATGCCTATGCAAAGATTTTAACATCAATCTATTCGACACCACAAAAATCTCAAGATGTTTTGAAAATCATTTGCGATAGCTTTGCAGAAAATGAAGACCTGATTGAACGGTATGTACAGTTGAACAATTCAAAAGCGATAAAAGAATTATATTGTTTTGCACTTTTAGATCTCCAACTTCAAGAATATTTTACTAAAGGGGTGAATGTTTTTTCCGAGCTTTTAAGAACGCGTAGCAATCAAGATAAAACATGGCTCGGAATGGTTTCCATCGGCATAAATTCGATCGCATTATCTCCATTTATGAGTCCGGAAAATCCAACAGCAGAATTTATGTTCACTTTGCTAATAGGTGGTGTTAATAAAGAAGATCTTGATATAGTCACAGTACTCAATTCCTGCGCATTTTACCTCAAATTTTGTCAACCAGGATATAATCTTAACGAACTTGCGCTCAAAGAAATGATTGCCCTTTTTGATTATTTGGTCCAGCAAATCCCCTTCACCAATAAAAAATTTCTTCATAAACTTCCGGCTATTGCCAAATCGCTGGTAGAAGCTATTAAAAATAATCCCACTCCTTCTTTACTCAAAGAATTTCTAGAGATCGCCAGGTTTGAACACTTTTACCGCGCCTTTGGCAAAGATACTGCCTCTTTTCGTACCTTTTTTCATCTTATTCTGAGCACAAAGTCGGAAAACGCGATTTTTTACGCCTCAAACATAGCCCAGCATCAGAAGATTAAAAATTGGCTGGGCAATAGACATGCGCTGGAAATTGAGTGCCACAGAAAATTGATCCATACTGAAATTTTTAGTATTGCAGAAAATGTCAAACTTCTTGGGGATTATTATATTGAATGCTTAAGCTTAAATTGCGCTTTCGAACTCTTTGAGGAAATTCATTCATTGATTATCCCCTATCTGGTTGGCTACTTTTGCCTTGAAGGTAAAACCCGAGGATTCAATACATTCTTTCAGCGAATAACTGATCAGGAAGCTCATTGCCATAGCTTCTACTTTAAAAACACTCTTAAGCTAATGAAAGCCCTGTTAGACAACTCCGGATTCGGCTTCTTAATGAAAGTCAAAGGAATGAAAAATCCAATCAAAGGCGTCATCAAGTATTTTTCTGCTTATCTGAGTCATGGACAGGAAATAACTTCGGATACCCTGGATATAGCCGAACAATTTTTAGAACGCATTTTTTCCAATCAAATTCCTTGTAAAGCCCAGGAAATGGCCTCCAACTTTTTCGAATTGCTCCTAAACAAAATTGATAAAAAAGAACCACCTTCTCAACTGATAAAAGCCGATTATCTGATTCATTTTGAGTCAAAATACTTCGAGAGAAATCCAGAAAATGATACATCCCTGATTTCAGATCTTATCGTTTCTTTAGTCAGCCAAGGGACGCCATGGGGCATCGCCAGAGCTCTTTACTTGTTTGGGCATCATAAAGAAAAACTGAAAGAAAATAACATCGAACACTATGAACAAACATGTCTCAAGCTAAATATCATCTTTCATGACTATTCCGAAAGAGAAAGTAGAAACCGCATTGTGAACGATATCATTACATCTATTCAGTCTATGGCCGGTCAATCTAAAGTAGAAAATCTTTATCTCATTTTTGGTCGAATGCTGGAAGCCTGCTCTGATTTCATTGTCAAAGGAAAAACTTTTTGTCCGCTGATTTCTGATATATACGGCTGTCTGATTCATAAATTTTATGAAGGTGCAAAGACAAAAGACTACCCCTTTATCTACTATCATACAGCTAAATACTTTAATTCAGTATTCATTGACAGCAATCTTGTAAAAAAGCTTACACCTTTATTAATTGAAGGATATAAGGCACTGGATATAAAGACTGACTTAAAGCCAAGTATGGAAGCTTGCCTTATCAAAATTCTTTACAGCAGCAGTGATATAAATTTCGCTAATGAAACCGCTCGAACATTCCTAGAAATTATCCCAGAAAGCACGTTCATCAAAATTCTTGCGACATCGAAAGTTGAAGAGGATAATGAAGAGAACCACTCCATTCTACAAAAGATAGTATTAAAATTTCTAGAAGGAAAAACGGCTCAATCATTTGCCCACGCCATGTTTTTCCTAACAAGGAATCTGTCGTGCATGCTGCGCTTGAATCCTCAATTGAAGCGCCATGTTTTGAATCAAATTAAGGTTCGTATACTTTGCCAATTACCACGCCATATCGATCTTTACTTATTCTTAAACGAATTGAATCGGTTGCTGTTAATCCACCAGATAGATTCACCTTCTTTCTATGATGATTTAATCTCGGTATTGACAAAGTTAGTCCAAATAAAAGTTAGACATCTACAGGTGGAAAACGATGAAAGTTCGTCCCAACTAGTCGAATTGGCTAAGATGCCCGTCTTTTTTTATAAAATTTACTACTCGATACTTTTTTCCATATCTCAAAATTGCAACCCTGACAAAATTCCATCAATTTTACAGAAATGGCGAGATTATTACTCCTTTCTCACAAATCCCGATTATACCGATCTAAGTGAAATGATCAAAAATGAAAAAGACAACTTTCCCCTCATGCTATATACCCCTTTCGAGCTATTTAAATCGCTCTCAATCACCTCATCCCAAAACGACAGCATTGAACAAACCTTTTTCTCCGGCATAGAACTCCTGACCTCCCAGTATCCTGAAAAAGTTGATGCTCTTCAATGCGCTCTTTTGCTCTAAACGCCGTTCCCCCCTTGTTGATTTCCCACATTCAAAGAAGTGGAAAGAAACACTGGAAAAAGTCGAATCTGAGCTAAAAGAAATTTATACCCGCCAGATTATGCTGCAGCGCGGTAAAAAAGCCCTCCAAAATTGATATTGCTGTAAAATAAAAATTTAATTATAATAATAATATCTAAAATATTAATTATTGTAATCATATGGAATTAGAAAATAATTCATTCCAATCTTCTAACTATAGTAAATTAGAGGTCCCTATTGAAGAATTTCGCATACGGGGCATCACTGTAGTCCCTATTTATGACTAATACCGGCAGCAGCTCATCAAGCCTATTTTCGATAACCTGAAGAAAAATTATCCAAATGTTTCGCTCTCAAACCTCACGAATATCATCATAGACACTAATGACCGCCATATCACGATTCAAGCGAAAATCGGTGAAAAACTGACATCCTTCAAGGTGAAAAAAGAGGGCTTGACTCCCGCTGAGCAAGAGATTCTGGGCTTCACAGCTATCCCATCGACACCTCGA
>CAWAPJ010000025.1:0-81255 GCA_963783885.1 Waddliaceae bacterium
TGAGGGTTGTTTTGCCAACTTGGCGGGCGCCGATAATGGCTACGACGGGAAAATAATTGAGAAATCTTTGCATTTTGTTTTCTGCATACCGGAAAATTCCATTCAAATCCATACTCTGTCTCCGAATTTTACTGGTATCTTATCTTATTTTTCCATTTTTATGCAATAAGCACTAAAAAAACAGCATCCGTATGCCGACTACGAAAAGGAAGGCCGCAAAGATCTTTTTAAGGGCTTGAATCGGCAAGAGATAGGCGACTTGAGCTGCTCCCCACGAAAAAAAGGGGCTTGAGAGGTTAATGCCCAGCACTGCCGGCCAGTAAATATAGCCGCTTGTCCATTCTGGATCGCCAGTTTGATAAGTCCCTGTAAAGTAAAATGTTAAGGTTCCAACTAGCGAGACGATGAATGAAAGGGCAGCGCAAATTCCCACCGCTTGGTAGATCGACAGTTTTCGATAGGAGATCAGAAATGGAACTCCCATAGACCCGGCTCCGATACCCAAAAGAGATGAGAGTGTGCCGATTATGAGAGAAAATGCCCGTGTCACCTGATCGTTGGGTTTTTCTGCTCGGGATTGCCACTCGATGTTAAAAAATATTTGCAAAGAGATCAGGAGGGCGAAAATGCCCACAGAAATGCTCAGAACTTTTGATTGAAAAAATCCCGCTACGATGCCGCCTAAAATAGAGCCGACGATAATCCCCCCTGCCATCAGTCTAAGGACAGGGATGACGACAACCCCGTTGCGGTAGTGGGCCCAGGTAGAAAAAAGAGTTGTCGTCACCATTGAGGCTAGAGAGGAACCGATGGCGAAATGCATGAGGCTGCCGGAGGGAAATCCCATATAATAGAAGGTCGTGGAGAGGAGAGGGACGACCACGAGCCCCCCGCCAACTCCTAAAAGGCCCGCAAAAAGACCCGCCAGAGCCCCGATGCCGAGATAAACCAGTAGTAAAATCATCTTTTACATTGAAAAATAGTGTTATAACTGTTAATATGAGGTTTATACGAATTAGTTGTACAATTCAAGGTGTGATTTAACTATGCCAAACCTTTTTACCAATCGATGTTGTTGTTGCCTCTAGCGGCAGGCTCATTCTTAAACAACAACAAAAGAGGTTAAATCACATGTCAAAAGCAAAAACATTTTCTCCCTTTACAATAGGACTTGCGTTTTTCTCGATGTTTTTCGGATCGGGAAATCTAGTCTTTCCTTTATTTCTCGGTCAATATGCCGGGGATAAATGGCCTATCGTAACAATCGGATTTATTCTATCGGGTGTGATCGGCCCCCTTTTCGGGGTTGTGGCTATGGTGGCCTATCAAGGGGATACAAAGAAATTCTTTTCTACGATCGGTAAGCGGAACGCTTTGATTTTTGTTTCGATTTTGATGATGGTCTGGATTCCCTTCGGCGCGGCTCCAAGGTGCATACGGGTCGCCTATGAGTCTTTCAACGCGGCTTTTCCCATCCTGCCCCTTTGGTTTTTCGGCATTTTGTATTCGGCTTTAGTCTACTTTTCTATTGTCCGCAAAAACAGAATGATCGAGGTTCTCGGCTATTTCCTCACACCTGCCCTTTTGATTTGCCTGGCGGTTTTATGGATCTTTGGGATGATGACAGCGGAAGCGCCGGCCCCTGCAGACCGGACCGCTTTGAATGTCTTTCACATTGGACTTGCCCATGGTTATGAGACCATGGATCTGATCGCCTCTTTCTTCTTTTCGATATCCATTATCAGTGTGATCCAGGCGGAAAAAAAATCTGTGGTCAAAACAATGAAAAAGGCTCTTCTTTCCGGGTTTATCGGCATGTCGGTTTTGGCCTTCGTTTATGCCGCCTTGATTTTTATGGCTTCTCGAAACGCCGCCCTTCTCGCTCCTCTTGCGAAAGATCAGCTTCTTCCCTTCATTTCCATGCAGTTTTTGGGCCCCAAACTCAGCCTGATTCCTGTCGGGCTGGTCTTCCTTGCCTGCATCACGACATCTGTTGCCATGCTTTCGGTATTTGCCGACTTTATCAAGGAAAATTACGTGAAGCGAGGCAAGTCGAACCTTTCGGTATTATCGGGAGTCGGACTTACCTATTTCCTTTCTCTGATCACCTTTGACGGCCTGATGGTTGTCACAACACCTATCCTGGAAATCAGCTGCCCTCTTCTCATTCTTTTGGGGATCTACAATCTGGCTAAAAAATTCTTTTTCAGCCCCTCTCTTGAAGATGTAAGTATTCAGTAGAACTCAAACCGCAGATTATGACCCTAATCCGCTGTGAGACATCTCTAGAAAATAATTATTTTTTTCATCTTCTTCGTCATTCATGTCAAAAGACATGACTTCCAAGGAAATAATTGAATGTTTGTTTCCCTGTGGAGAAGGAAAGTTTTCAACGCCTTTTGTGTTCTTCGTCGATTTGTTCGGCAAGGGCGAGGTAGGAGTCGTAGCGAAGGGCGGAGAGCTTGCCCTTTTCAACTGCTTCGATGACGGCGCAGCCGGGTTCGTGTATGTGGGTGCAGTTGGGAAAGCCGCATTCGGGCAGGTAGGGTTGAAACTCTTTGAAGTAAAAGGGAAGCTCCTCTTTTTCGAGATCCCAGACCCCAAAGCTTTTGATGCCGGGCGTGTCGATGACAAAGCCGCCGAATTCAAGGGGGATGAGGGTGGCGTAAGTTGTCGTATGAGCCCCTTTGCGGGTACGCTGCACAACATCGCCAATTTCAAGGTCAAGTCCTGTCAGCCGGTTAATAAGCGATGATTTACCAACCCCCGACTGTCCGGAAAAAACCGAAGCTTTGTCCTTCATAACCTGTTTGAGGTCCTCCATCCCTTCTCCGGTATCCGCGCTGACGGCGATGACCGGAATTTCGGCTTTTTTGTGGGCTTCCAAAAAATCTTCGAGCAGCTCTTTTTCTCCATCGCCCCCGAGCAAATCGATTTTGTTGACGACGACGATCGGCGCCATGTTCCCTTTTTCCGCGGCGATAATATAGCGGTCGACAAGAGGCGGTTTCAAAGGGGGATTGACAACGGAGGCTGTAATAAGAACCTGGTCGATATTGGCGGCGATGAGCTGCTGTTTTTTGTGGGAGATGGTTTCGGCTCTGGAAAGAGTGGATTTTCGGGGCTGAACGTAGTGGATAAACCCCTCTTTTTCATGGGTGGGTTCGAAAAGGACGAAGTCGCCGACAGTCACAAGGTTTTTATATTGGGTTTTTGTCTTTTTTAAGAGTCCCCGGAGCTGGCAAAGATACTGCTTTCCCTTTTCGTCAACGATAATCCCTTCGGATTTGATGGAGATCACGCGACCCCGCTTAAGCTTTTCCCTGTCGAGCTTAGAGAGGATTTCTTTGGAAAGATCCTCCTGGAATTTTTCAAAATCGGTTTTTTTATACTTGGAGCGGTCTTTGGCCTCGGCTCGTTTTCTCTGCTGTTTGGAAGTTTTTTTGTCCTTGCGGTAAAACTCTTCCTCGAGATGGCCGGCATCGATTTTTTTCTTCTTTTTCTTCATAAAATATACATCAGGATACCACCTGCCACAGCAACATTCAAGGATTCCATGGTTTTCGACATGGGAAGAGAGACCGGCTGTCCGAGGGTGGTTAATTCCTCGGAAACCCCTTTTGCTTCGCTTCCAAGTATGAGCAGCCGTTTTTCAGAGGGTTTCACTTTTTCGGGAGGGACTCCGGCAAGGTCTGCGATCAGGATCTGGAAATCGTTTTTTTTGCAAAAAGCGGTGAAGTCATCGAGCTTTCCCAGGGTATAAGGGAGTCTGAATGTCGCTCCTTTGGCGGCTCGAAGGGCCTTTTCGTTGAAGGGGTCGCAGCAGCTCGCCAGCAGATAAATTCCCTCCCATCCGAAGGCAAGAGATGTACGGAGCAGGGTTCCAAGATTTCCGGGGTCGTTGATCCCGTCGAGAACCAGAATTTTACTTTTCGTTTCCAATGAAGATTCCGGCGGCATTTCCGCAATGGCTAAAATTCCTTCGGGATTTTTTGTGCGGGAAATTTTCTTCATGACAGTTTCGGTAACAAGAAAAATTTCATCTGCCTCAAGGGATTTCGGAATGAGAGCCTTATCGACAGCGAGGAGTGTTTTGACAGTTTCCATCTCGCGGATGATTTTGATTCCCTCAACGACCACTTCCCGGTGCTCGTAGCGGTATGGACGTTTGTCTTGAAGTTTGACAATATGTTTGACCAAGCGGTTTTTAATCATGCGCCAGATTCCAGAGATTTGTCTTTTTGAGGCTGTCGATGACCTCCTTTGTGGTGTGGAGCTTTTCATCGATAGCGACCCTTTCGGCAAGCTTTAGAAGTTCTCCCATGCGCTTGCCCGGTTTTATTCCTTCCTGCATCAGGTCTTTTGAGGCGACGACAGGAGTCTTTTCTATGATTCTGTTGATGTGGGGAAGAAGCCCCTGCTTTCGCATCCGATGCTCTTTGAGAAAGGAATCGGGCTTTTCTTGTTTTGCTGCCAGGATTTTTAGGCAAAGGTCGGAATCCGGGTGGGCGTAAACATGGCTCCAGTCATAGGCGTCGGGCTTTTCCAAATGTTCAATATCATAGAGGAATTGAGCGAATCTAAGATCCCGTTTGCTTGTTTTCAATTTGCGGCATAAATCTTCGACCTCTTCTCGATTGATATCGGGAAAGAGCTGGAGGAGATAGGCGATTGTCGGAGCTTTTTCGGGCATTTTGCGAAAAGATGCAGTTCGTTCTTTGATTTCGTTTAAGTGAACATTTTGAAGCCAGGGAAAGATTATGCTCAAAAGCCCAAGCCGGTGCATTTCGACAAGCGCCCAGTCAAACGAAGGATAAGCAGCCATTTTATTAAATTCCTGCCAAATCCTTTCAATTGAAACGGCAGGAAATAGGGATTCGGCATTGGCGACTATTGCGTTTTCAGTTTCCGGGTCGATGTGGAAGCCGAAGCGGCATGCGAAACGGACAGCCCGGACCATTCTTAAACGGTCTTCAAAAAAACGTTCGTACGGATCGCCGATTGTACGGATCATCCCCCGACTTAAATCTTCCTTTCCGCCGACAAAATCTAAAATCCTCTCATTCAGCGGATCGTAAAACATGCCGTTGATGGTAAAATCGCGCCTTTTGGCATCTTCTTCGGGAGTGGAAGGTTCGACGGCCGTCGGTGAGCGCCCATTTTCATAGCCGATATCCTTTCTGAATGTGGCGATTTCGAAAGCGCGGCCTTTTTCATGAATGATGACAACGCCGAAGGCAATGCCGACAGTGACAGTTTTCGGAAACAGCCCGACAATCGTTTCAGGCTCTGCGTCAGTGGCAATATCGATATCGTCTGAGGGGTGCCCGAGCAAAAAATCGCGGACGCAGCCCCCCGCAAAATAGGCCGTATGCCCTTCATCGACCAATTTTTGCACAATTTTAGTTGCTATTTCTTTGGTGACCATACCCTTATGATACACTGGCGGGTATTTTTCCATGTGCAATTTTCATACTTTCATAAAAAGAAGAGACTTTGATATAGTTCCTCTATGTTTTTTTCTAAATTATACAAGATTTTAGGTATTTAGTTTATGGAAAACTTAGCATTAATTGAAGGGAGCAGCACAAGCGCAGGCCTGCTAATTGCGATTGGCGCTCAGAATGCCTACGTTCTCAAACAAGGCATTCTTAAAAATTATGTTTTTACAACTGCGCTTTTTTGCTCTGTTGTTGATGCAATTTTGATTTCTATAGGCGTAGGTGGCGTTGGGGATCTCATTTCGATGAATCGAGTGGCGCTCTACATTGCCGCATGGGGTGGGGCTGCTTATCTTTTTTGGTATGGTTTTAGGGCATTTAAATCCTCTTTGAGCTCTGAGGGACTGCAAGTCAGTCAAGATAATCCGATGGTAAAACCTTCTTTTAATCAGACATTGCTGACCCTTGCCGCAGTTTCATTGTTGAACCCTAATGTGTATTTGGATACTGTTGTTCTGCTTGGCACCATTTCTTCGCAATTTTGCTTTCAAGATCGCATTTATTTTGCGATTGGGGCGATAGCTACATCTTTTATTTGGTTTTTCAGCATTACATATGGAGCGCGGTTCCTCGCGCCTTTGTTTGAAAAGCCGGCCGCCTGGAAAATCCTGGATTTTTTTATCGGATGTATCATGTGGAGCATCGCCGCTTCTTTGATTCTCAATATTGATAAGCAATGCAGTTAAAGGAGTAACAAATGAGTCCCGATTCCTACTTGAAATTTGCTGATCGGAAATTGATTTCAGTAAATGAAAATAGCACGCCGTCCCAAAAGGCCTTTCATATTCATTCGCAATTACGTTCGATGGTCATGAGCAGACATTTTCCTTGCTCGGGAGCGAAGACTGCGTTTAGCCAGGGAACTTACCGCTATGGTGTTTTTCAAAAAATGGGTGAACAAGCTTCGACAAGGGAACTTGGCTCTGCCCTAAAGGCATTTATCAAAGAACGCCCCAATCTCAACATCGGCTACAATACGTTTATTGCCTCATTTTTGGAAAAGCCTCCTGGCTCATCTTTGGAATTTACGGAAATGCTTTGGCATCAGCTCCAGGTGCTTCACGACATTGATGATGCCGAATGGGATTCGGCAGTTTCTTCAGATCCCGAGTCCCCTGAATTTTCATTCAGCTTTGGAGGATGTTCGTTTTTTGTTATTGGACTGCACGCCTGCAGCCCTCGCTACGCACGTCGTTTTGCCTTTCCGACTTTGGTGTTTAATCCTCACGATCAATTCGAGCTGTTAAGAAAGAAAGGGGATTTTGAGAAGTTTAAAGAGATCGTCAGGAAACATGACTTTGCCCTTCAGGGTTCATGCAATCCAATCCTTGAAAATCACGGGCTTTCATCCGAAGCCAAACAATACTCGGGCGAACCTCTCGACAGTGAGTGGAAGTGCCCTTTCAAACACAAAGCAAAAAAAGGAGATTAATATGACAATGGCAATCAAACAGAATACCTGCGGACTCAGATTAGTTGTTTCGGAAAATGTACAGAAGCTCGGCATTCTTCATCCCATTGCCTGTCTAATCAAAAATGTCACTGTACAACCGGGGAAAGCAGTAGCTTTGGATGAAGAAATAGAGACCTTAATGGGCAAAATCGCAACTCAGAGGGATCAATTTCTCAATAAACCCGAAGTGCAGGGATTTCGCTCCCTTTTCAACGCGATGGGATATGCTGATCAAACGCCTGCAGGAGAACGTCTTTTCGATTCTTTTGCCCAAAGAGGATTTAAACGCATCGACAATATTGTCGACGCCTATAATGTTGTTGCTCTTGAGACTGTTTCGGGTTTAGGGATGCATGACGCAGATAAATTCCTCGAAGAGTCCAAACCCTTGTATGTTTGGCGCGCAGAAGGGGGGGAAAAGATAATTCCCATGTTTGATAAGAAATACAGAAAAGTCAAAAAAGGGGACATTCTTTACGGAATGAAGGATGAAAACATGGCTCGTCCCATTGCTTGGCTGGGAAAACGCGACAAGGATAGTGATGAATTTAAGGTGACTAAAGACACTACTTCGCTTCTGTTTGTTGTCCTTGGAAACGAAAAGACTACCAAAGAATACAACAATAATATTTGCCAGCGCACACTTGATCTGATCAAACTCAGCTGCCCTGAAGCTGAAATGGAAATGGTTAATGTAGAAAAAGACGGGTCATCTTGTAATTGAGGATTAACACTGATAGCAATCCCTCTTTATAACAGTTAGGAATAAAGAGGGAATTGCTTTTGCGCTGACGGACTAATTTTTACTTTCTCATAAACAATAAGTTATATTTTTAGCAAATAACAAAGCTTTATTTTCTTTCAAAATTCGGATATCCTTGCCGTATGGGATCTGTGATTTGCGTTTTAAAAGACGATGTCATCAATAAGATTGCCGCCGGAGAAGTGGTCGAGAATCCCGCATCGGTTGTGAAAGAGCTTGTCGAAAACTCCCTTGATGCCGGGGCAACCGACATCTCTGTCGAAATCAAGGGGGGCGGCCGCCAATTGATTCGCGTGACTGACAATGGCGTTGGCATGAGTCCAGACGATGCGCTCCTTTCGGTCAAGAGGCACGCGACGTCGAAAATTGCCAATATCGATGACTTAAATCAATTGAATACCATGGGGTTTCGGGGGGAGGCGATAGCTTCGATCGCCTCCATTTCCAAGCTCACGCTGATTACAGGCCAAGGCGGAGGTTCGGGAACCCTTGTCTTTGTCGACGGAGGCAAAGTTGTCAAGCACGCTCCTGTCGCCGCTTCACAAGGGACGGTTATTGAGGTCAAGTCCCTGTTTTTTAATGTTCCCGTGCGCAAAAAATTTCAGAAATCCCCCGCCAGAGACAGTGCGGAGATATTTAAAATCGTCAGTATGATGGCGCTCGGCAATCCGGGGGTGAAATTTCAGCTTATCCGTGACGGGGAGACAGCTCTCGAGGCTTCTGTCTCGGCAGGATCATTTGACAAGCAGCTTCAGGAAAGGATCTCTTCTGTGCTGAGCCGGGATTTTTTGACATCTTGCCTCCCCCTGAAAAGTGAAAACATTGAGGGATTTGTCGGCAGCCCTTCGACAACCCGGCACAACCGTTTGGGACAATACCTGTTTATCAACAGGCGCTGTGTTATATCCCCTCAGATTTCCCGGGCTGTCAGGGAAGGGTATGGAACGACCATTGCTCCTCAGAGATATCCGGTTTTTGTCCTCCACATGACCATGCCCGGCTTTGATGTCGATGTCAATGTTCACCCCCAGAAAAGGGAAGTGAGACTGCGGGATGAAGAATCAGTGGTTGGTTTAGTTAGGGAAGCTGTCAGCCAAGCTCTTAGAAAAAAAGAGGCGAAAATGGTCAGCGTCTCACCAAGGTTCACTTCTTATACCCCCAATTTTGAACCGGTTTCCAAAGTTGAAGAAACCGTTAGCGCTTACTCCGTACCTCTAGAGGTGAGTCATCCAGAATTCGATTTTGCCGAGACTGCCGGGGAAACAGAACATCTGCGTGTGATTTACACGCTCCCGGGGTATATTCTTGTAGAAAAAGGAGGAGAACTCCTCATCATCGACCAGAGGCGCGCACATCACCGCGTCCTGTTTGACAAGCTGACCGAGACGAAAGGATGCCCCTCGGAAAGGCTCTTAATTCCCCAGAATATCGAGTTGACAAAGATTGAAACGGAGACTTTGAGGGAGAGTCTTTCCCTGCTCAAGTCGCTGGGTTTTGAAATCAGGGAGTTCGGGCCTCAAGTTTTTGTTATCGATTCTATTCCTCCGAGCTTTTCAAATAAGGATATTCCGAGTATGATCAGAGAATCCCTTGAGGATTTACGGGAGTTTCCAGCGCTCTCTGTTGCTCAAAAGGCTGCGCTGGCGGCAAAAATTTCCCTAAAAGGAGCTGTTTCAAGCCGCGCACGTTTGGGACAAGTCGAGGCGGAAATGCTCGTAAAGGATTTGTGGAAGACGACCTCGCCGGATCAAAGTCCCAAGGGGAAGAACATTTGGACGGCGGCCACACCCGAGGCAATCGGCGGATTATTGTGAGGAAAGTATGGATTATCAGAAACGGCTTTATGCTTTAGGTGAAATCCTCGAGGAAGACTCCATCGACGGCATTCTGATTGAAGAGCCTATCGACATTTATTATCTCACCGGCATCGAGCTGTCGACAGGCCGGTTGATTGTACACAGCCGAGGAGCTCATTTGGTTGTTGACGGCCGCTATTTCGAGGCCTGTTCCGAGGTGAATTTTCTCAATGTCGTTCTTTGGGATCCCGATGTCCTCTACGATTTGCTTCTCGATGATTTATCCCACATCAAAAGCTTTGCTTTTGTCAGCGAAAAAACTTCTTATCAGCGCTACACTGATCTCAAGAAAATTGTCGACAGAGTCTTGCAAGAATCCCTTAAGCGGGAACTTGAGCTGATGCCTTGCGATGATTTTGTCCTTCAGCTTCGCAGTGTGAAGAATCCCGAAGAGATGGATCGTCTGGCCGAAGTCGCCGAGCTTGGATCGAAAGGTTTTGATTTCATTTGTGAATACCTTAAGGAAGGCGTTACCGAGCTGGATGTGGTCAGGGAGCTGGACATTTTTTGGAAGAATCACAATGCCAAGGCCTTTGCCTTTGATCCCATTATCGCCTTTGGTCCCGGAAGTTCCATGCCCCATTATCATCCGACAAATCGAAAACTCGAAAAGGGGATGCCTGTTTTAATCGATATCGGAGTGACGCTCAATCATTATCATTCGGATATGACCCGCGTTGTTTTCTTCGGGGAGCCCGATCCTAAAATGAAAGAGATCTATGAGATTGTCAAAGGAGCTCAGGAAGCAGCTCTTAGGATATGCAAACCGGGAACCCGGGCAGGCGATCTTGATATGGAAGCGCGCATTTGGATTACCGACCGAGGTTACGGAGAAAATTTTAGTCACGGCCTAGGGCACGGCATCGGACTTGAGGTGCATGAGCTTCCTGTGATCCGCAGCGCTTCCCAATACGGCGCTGTCGTTTTGCAGCCGGGAATGGCAATTACGGTCGAACCCGGCATTTATCTTCCTAAGTTAGGAGGCGTTCGTATCGAAGACACCATAATCATCACCGAAGAGGGCCACCGCAACCTCACTAACCGCCCCAAAGAATTCAAAGTGCTCACACCATAAACTAAAATTTACGCCGCCCAATGTCATTAAACTTGAGGGTTTTTAAAGCGTCCCACAATTCTTTGTTTTTCCATTCCACCTTGTAAATACCATTGGTGTAAGTCAAGATCAAAAGATCTTTTACTTCCGTAAGTTTTTTCCGGGGTCCCGGGTAAGTGATTTTTTGGAGTGTCACCTTTCTGGGTTTGTTCTGTTCCACCACGAAAAAAAGAGAGTCGGGATTTTTGCAACGAAAGCCAAAAAATAGACTTTTTGCGCTTTTCAGGAAAGTTTTGTCTTCAAAGTGGGAATGGGTGATCAAATCAGGAGTATCTGCATCGATAGATTTACAGGACTGCTGTGAATATTTCTTTTGAATTTTGTCCCAGAGGGATTCAACGATGGAGGGGGACGCCATCTGTCTGACGATACCGTCTGCCCAAAGGTAAAGAGGTTTTTTTTCCGATTTAGCGGCCATAATTTTGAGCACTGCTGGCCCTTGACCAAGAATTTTCCATCTATTATTGACTTGTTGCACATTGGCAAGATCACCTGGAGAAAGAAAGGAAAAGATATGGACCATGATTTCATTTGGTATCTTTGCCTCAAGGGGATAAGACAAAGTGACTTTGTAACTTATAGAGGAGAAAGTCAAATGGCTTTTCCCTGTTGTGATAAGAGTTAACAGATCCTTCCAGTTTTTTTCCTGATGTAAATAAATGTTCTCATGTTCAAATTTTGTCGTTAAAAAGAGATTATTATAACGAGATGAATCTTTAGAAAGAGTAATGCTTTGTTGCCAATGGGGACTTCCAATTTTGTTCTCAAAGAGAACATACAAGGCTCTCTTAAGGAATTCATCACCATATGCCCAAAGGCCAATTGCAGGTCTATCCTTATAGGTCCCGAATAAAAAAGTCTTGTGTGAAAAATCCATATCCCAAGGATATTGGAAGGGAGTTGTATTCATCCTAAAGTTGTCGGGATGGCAGAGTTTGATCAGTTTTTGCAAAATTTTGATCGCTTTGCCATTGATTACTTCATTAATATCTGCCTGACTATCGTCTCGAGTCAATTGGAGAATATGGTTCACTACTTTTTTAATTGTGGGCAATTTTCTCCAGTCTTCTCGGGAAAAGTCGGAAATATCAAAGGCTGATTGGCCTAGGCCTTTATTTCTTAAGAGGAGGCGCCAATTCTTGCTCACAAGGTCGAGCGGCACAAGATCTAAAGGGTCGAAATTGGAGAAAATATGGAAAAGCGTTTTGGTCGGCAGTGGAAAGGAAAATATTTTTTTGGGATTAAATACGGAATTAACAGTCATAATTTTTGAAAAGTTATATCAAAAAATACTCTTTATTATCAACGATAACGACCGGAAGATCGGAGAGTCTGATGTTTCCTTTGCTGAGCATTTCCAGGGCAGCAGGAAAAAGAGTATGCTCAAATTTTATTTTAAGTTTTTCATGGATTTCCTCATGAGAAAGTCCGGGAAAGTGAGAAAGATGGAGGGGGGCAGAAATTGCAATCGGGGCGCCGCAGTCGACATTTCTATCGACAATATGAACAGTGCTGGCAACCGTTTTTTCTCCATTCTCGATAGCCAATTGCACCGCATTGATTCCTTTGTAACGAGGTATGCCCTGATTGTCCTTGATGGTCAGGTCAGCGGGATGGATGTTGAGGCCGGGGAATTTTTCAACGAAAAATACTGGAGATATTTTCATAAAGCCGCTGTAGATGAGCGCGTCGATTTTGAGCTTTTCTAAATAGGCGGCAATCTCCTCAAAACGCTTTTGTCGGTTTTCCTTTCCTTTGTACGCCCCGGGGAAACACTTCCAAAGCAGTCCGAACTCTGCTGCCAGAGTTTCGGCGCTGCTGTTTGGGTTGTCCGTGACGATCGCGGCAAAGTTCAGGTTGAGATACCGCCTTCGGTTTTCCAAAAGGACTCGGGCATTGCTACCTGCTCCCGACATCAGAATGGCGAGCTTTGGCTTTTGCTTGAATAAGTTTAACAGTTTTTCCGGCATGTCGAGGTAAATGTAAGCATTCGGCGATATGCGTTCCCGGATAACTTGCAGGGGCTTTGGTCTGCTTTGTTGCCCTGCTTCGACAACCCCTGTAGGGGTTGCCTCCACCGAACACTTACAGGTAAACTATGCCACTTTATAGGAAAAAAAGCTATAATATGATACCCAGGCCGCATCCTGTGAGAAGAGTTCCCGCGAGCATTTCAACGATTCCGGTCAGGACACGTAAGGGCCGTTTTTGAACCTCTCGCTTAATATCCTTGACTTTAACCTGTTTCAAAAGACCCCCTAGTCCGATCCTATTGTTGGAGAGAGGATGTTTTGTTTTGTATGCAGCAGAGCCATAATCATAATCATTTTTAAAAATATTTGGAATTTCTTGGTGTCTGTACATAAAACGGACTGTCGGGCAAAAGAAATTGGCCAAACCCCAAAACACTTTTAGGGTGACTTTGGTGATGACTCTTTGCTTTTTTACTTCGTAGGTTCCAGTCAATACAGCGTGGAGTCGAGGCATAGTCTGCTTGAAGAGCTGACCTGCAAGTTTGCTGTTGAAGGCTCTTGCTTCACAGTCTTTAAAAACATGAAAGTAGTTTTTGGAATTTTCCACATAACTTTCTTTGATTTTAGATGAACCTTGCCCTCCTCTTTTTGGATCCGCTCCCTGTCTTAAAATGCTGAAATAGCGCGGAAAGGTGGTGCCATGTCTCAAAGTTTCAAATCCGCACACCTTTCCCGCCCCTTGAGTCAAATAGGATGAAATGGGGAGAGTCATTAAATGCAATCCCCAGTGAAAATGGTTTCTCTTTACATTATTATGAATCATGTCCGACTCCTGTAAGTTGATAGACGATATTAATTAAATATTGTTAGGATTTTATAAATATTTACTTTTAAAAAAAACTTTAATTATGTATAATATTTACGATATAGTGTTAAATAGTAAGTGTTCGGTGATAAATGTTCCTGAGAGCGCATCGCGGGCGAAGGACTGCGAGGCGCCTGATACAGGCAACCTTTCCAAGGGTTGTCGAAGCAGGGCAACGAAACAGACCAAAGCCCCCGCAAGTTATCCGGGAACGTAGATTGCCGAATGCTTACGTTAAATATAGGTAATATGTTCAATTTGACCCTAAGAAAAAAGATTTTTTTAAGCTATTTTGTCCTTTTTTCAGTGTTTATGCTGCTGATGATCCCTTTTGCCGACGCCCTAGTGAAGCGGATTATCGTACAGTCAATGGATGACCAGGCCACCGAGCTTGTCCAAAAGATCCATAAGGCGCCGAACGAAGAGGCCCTTGTCCGCTATTTGAAGGGGCAGAAGCCATTGATTTTTTTCAGGGTAGGAATCATCACCAACGAGCACAAGGTTTTATACGATTCGCACACGAAACGCGTACTCGGCCCGGAATTCAACCAGCAGTTCGTCATCCACCATCCCGAGGTGCAAGAAGCTTTTGAAAAAGGAACGGGATATCATGAGGAATATTCGGATATTCTGGGACAAAAGTTTGCCTACTACGCCAAAGCTTTCGATTTTCACGGCAAAACCTTTGTCTTAAGGACCGCTTTTCCCTTTCAGTATGTTGAAAATCTGCTCGATGACTTTCAGGCCGGATTTTTAATGCTGGCCTTTTTGGGATTGCTTCTCTTTTCCCTTCTGACATGGTATGCCATTCATCGGCTGACAAGGCCGATTGAACAGATCATCAGCGCCATCAAGCCTTATGAACAGGGACTGACCGCGACCATTCCTGAAATTGTGATCCACACGACAAATCCCAAAGATGAGTTTGGCCGGCTGGCTCATACTTTGAATTCACTTTCAACGAGGATCCAGCGGCATATTGCCCGCCTGGTTGAGGAAAAGAATGAAAAAGGGGCGATTCTTGAGTCTCTTGTCGAAGGGGTTGTGGCAGTCGATAATGATTTGAACGTGACATATGTGAACCATATGGCTTTAGATCTTTTGGGCTTGGAACGGGATAAGCTTATGGGAGCGAATCTGAAAATTGCCGATCAGCCGGTGTGCGATGAGCTTCTTTTGGAATGTCAGACAGATGAAGAACCTAAGGTTCACTCGGTGCAGCTCGGAGAAGGAGCCAATGCCCGTTTCTTAGACCTTATTGCCGTGCCGATCAAAGACAAGCATGGCATGGTTCTAGTCCTTCAGGATAAAACGACTTACCATAAAATGATGCAAATGAGAAAAGATTTTGTTGCCAACGCTTCGCACGAACTTAAAACCCCTATTACAATCATTATGGGCTTTGCGGAAACTTTGCACGATATGCCCGGTATGCCTGTGGAAAAACTCAAGGACATCACCGGTAAAATCGTGAAAAATGCCGATAGGATGAACAACGTGATACAAGATCTTTTGATTCTCTCAGATATCGAGAATCTCCCGACGTCAAGGCTGGGAGAGGTCAATATGTATGATCTGGTGATGAATTGCCGCGAAACTCTTCTAACAGTTTTTAAAGACGCAACTGTCGATGTTGTTAATAAGTTTGAGGAAGGGCCGTTTATCGTCTGCGACCAGTATCTTATGGAGCTGGCTCTCAACAACCTTCTCAATAACGCGGCGAAGTACTCCGATGGTCCAGCGGAAATTACTGTGACTCTCGGCCGGAAAGGGGGCTATTTCACGCTGTCTGTCTCAGATAAGGGGATCGGGATTCCCGAATCCGATATCGAATTTTTATTCCAGAGATTCTACACAGTGGATAAAGCCCATTCACGTAAAATGGGGGGATCGGGTCTCGGTCTTTCTATCGTCAAAACCATTATCGAAAAACATTTCGGTATGATCTCCGTGAAGTCGAAAGTGGGTGAAGGAACGACTTTCACGTTTAAGTTGCCAGAATGATCCCGACTCTGCTATGAAGTTTAAGTATGAGTGTCGATACGAAGGCGATTACCGAATCGGTATCCAAAGCCGTCCCCAAGTTTCAGGAGGCGGAGCAAGAGGTCCACAAGGTTATAGTGGGCCAGTCCCATCTTGTCAGGAGTATGTTTGTGAGTCTTCTTGCCGACGGGCATTTGCTTGTCGAGGGGGTTCCAGGGCTTGCGAAAACCATGGCGGTGAATACCCTCTCCAAAGTCGTCTCGTGCGATTTTAAACGGATTCAGTTTACACCCGACCTGCTCCCTGCCGATCTGACGGGAACGACGATCTACAATCAGTCTGAAAATAAATTTACCGTCAAAAAAGGCCCTATATTCACTAACATTCTGCTGGCCGATGAGATCAACCGCGCCCCGCCTAAAGTTCAATCGGCACTTCTCGAAGTGATGCAGGAGCGGCAAGTGACCATAGGGGGTAAAAGGTATGAGACGGGAAACCCTTTTTTGGTTATGGCCACGCAAAATCCCATTGAACAGGAAGGGACATATATTCTTCCCGAAGCTCAGACCGACCGGTTTATGCTCAAGGTGCTGATCGACTACCCTTCAAAAGAAGAAGAAAAAGAGATCATGGCCAGGATGGGCAAGATCTCCGGCCTTCCGGTTGCCGGACCTATAATCAATGGCGACGATATTCTTGAAGCGAGGAAGCTGGTTGACAAAATTTACATCGACGACAAAGTTGTGGGCTATATTTTGGACCTGGTTTTTGCGACGCGGAACCCTAAAGAGTATGGGATAGACATCGAAGGGCTTTTGCAATTCGGAGCGTCTCCAAGGGCCAGCTTGTCCTTGCAAATTGCCGGCAAGGCAAGCGCCTTTTTGGAAGGCAGGGGCTACGTCACACCTCAGGATATCAAAAATATCGGGCCCGATATTCTCCGCCACCGCTTAAGGCGTTCCTATGAAGCGGAAGCCGAAGGGATCACTCCGGATGATATTTTGGAGAGAATTTTTTCCACACTGCAAGTTCCTTGAGATGGAAAGAGCGACAAAAGAAATCTTTGCCAGGATTCAGCAAATTGAAATTACCACGACGCGCCTTGTCGAAGAGCTATTGGGCGGCGCCTATCGTTCCGCATTCAAAGGTAACGGTATCGAATTCGAGGAAGTGCGCGAGTATGTTCCCGGAGACGATATTCGGACGATCGACTGGAATGTGACTGCCCGCATGAATCACCCTTATGTCAAAACATTTCGGGAAGAGCGGGAGCTCACCGTCATGCTGCTCGTCGATATATCGGCTTCTTCGAGATTCGGGTCGAAGGATCGTCTCAAGAGCGAGCTGATCGCTGAGATTTCCGCAACTCTCGCGTTTTCCGCCATCAAAAATCAGGATAAGGTGGGCCTCATCCTGTTTTCGGATGAAGTTGAACACTACCTGCCGCCGAGAAAAGGAAAAAGGCATGTTTTAAGGGTAATCCGCGATATCATGGTTTACAAGCCCAGGCATCGAAAAACCGATATCGCTTCGGCTCTCCGCTTCCTTGGAAAAGTGCAAAGCCGGATGGCTGTTTGCTTTTTGGTTTCCGATTTTTTTTGTGAGTCCAATTACACTCAAGAGCTTAAAGTGAACGCCAAGCATCACGATCTGATTTTACTTGGCGTCAAAGATCCCTTGGAGAGAACCTTCCCTCAATTTCCCCTTGTAACCTTGCGCGATTTGGAAACCGGAGAGCTTCGGGCGCTCGACACCGGCGATGATGACGTGCAAAAGAGATTCAGTGAAGAAGTTGCGAAAAAACAGGAGGCACTCAAACAACAAGTGAATCGGCTGGGTATTCAATTCGTTGAATTCGAGACTGACAAACCTTACGCGTCGGCCATTCGCCGATTTTTCAAGAAAAGGGAGAAAATGAGACGATGAGGTTTTTTTGCCTTTTGCTTTTTTTGCCTTTGCTTGTTTTCGCCGATCAGCCAGATCCCCCTTTAATGTTTTACAAAGAGCCGGTCATGAAGATTGATCCGGAGATTCAAAGCCGGTGGATGGACGGTCCGCAGGCTTTCAAAAAAGAAATCACTCGAAACCACCGCCTTCTTGACGAGCATCGGTTTCCCCTCATACAAGCCGTGCTTTTTTTTTCGACGGGAATCGCTCTTATTCTCATTTTTGTTTTTCAAAAACTGCTAATCAATCTGATAAAAGGGCTTTTTTCCAAACCGCCAAAACCCGAAGAAATATCTGAGCAGGAGTTGGGCCGGCTAGAGGAGATTCAGAGCTGGAGCGACCGCTACCTCCAACTGGGCCATGTTGTGCGAAAGTATATGCAAAACAAATATCAAATCCCTGCGGTTTATCAGACAAAAGAGGAGTTGTTATTTAACCTTTCCGAGCTTAAAACTGTGAATCAGGAGGGGCACGAGAATTTGCGGCATCTCTTCGATGAAATCGAGCGGGTTGTCTATGCGGGAAGTCCTCCAAACGAAGAAGAATACCAAAAATCGCGGAAGATTGTAGAAGATGTTGTCAATCCCAAATTATAAATATTATGAATCCTTCCCAAGTGTGCATATAAAAAATAAGCTTAAAGAGCTTGGCAAACACAGCCTTTTGCAAAAAATTGCCGACATTGTTCAGCAGGCACTCAAGTACATTGCCGATTTCTGTATTTTATCTGGAGGCATGTTCATTTGTTTCGGCACGGGATTCTTAAATATCTCTTTTGTCTTGCTTGGAGGGGCCGGGGTTCTTATCGGCGCTATTTGCAGAAAATGCGGAAATACTCAAACTCGGGCTGTAAAACTGGAAAAAGCCGCAAGCTGCTTAATCAGGGCATCATCTTTGGCCGATGAAGGGCATTATTACAAAGCCGTCGATGAGATCGAAAAAGCCCGAGATATTTTGCCTGAAAGCGACGTTCCCCATACTCACATTTACCTCAATCAGTGTCTCAAACATCTTCGTCTTCGAAATAAAGAGAAGGCAATATCTGCAGCAAAACAATTGATCCAACAAACAGAGGAAGAGATTGATTATTTTTCCCGCCAAAAAAATATTTGGCCCAAGCTTATCGACTATTTGCAAAATCGAGTCCGGTTTGGAAAGGCTGTTAGAGACCGATACGATATGATTTCCCAATCACTGGATACACTTCTAATCTGTAAAAAAAGGGAATTCAGGCATCTTTATCAAGAACTTGCGGAAAGGGGGATTTTCCAAGGTCTGACATGAACTGGGAATTTTCTTTTCTTTACGCCTTGCACTCTCTTCGCAGCGATTATCTCAATCCCGTTTTTATTTTTCTCAACTATTTGGATACTGAAGAGCTTTGGCTGCTTTTGGTTCCTTTCATTTACTTTGCAGTGGACAGAAGGTGGGGCATCAGAATATTTTATCTTGTTCTCCTCAATGTTTTTGTCAGTTATTTTCTCAAGGATATTTTTCAAAGCCTGCGTCCCAGCCATATTGACCCTTCTATGGGGCTGGTTTCATTGGATAGTTTTGGATTTCCAAGCGGCGCTGCGCAAACAGCCGCAATAGCCTTTGGTTTGATCGTTTACTTGTTCTGCAATAAATGGGGGTGGATTGCGGGGGTCAATGTTTTCTTTTGGCTGTCGTTTTCACGCCTTTGGCTGGGCGTGCATTTCCCCACCGACTTGATGTTTGGCTGGCTGGTAGGAGGAGTGCTTATAACCTGTTTTATTCTCTGTTATCAACCTTTGGAAAAAAGGCTTTCCCGAATCCATTCTCAAATCATTCCCCCTCTGTTTTTTCTCTTAAGCCAAAGCACCCTGTCAATTCGTCTTTGCTTCATTGCCATGGGATTTGGTCTTTTTTTGAGACCTTGCGGCCTGTTTCCCAAAAGCGGCATTTATGCCTGTGCGATGATTGCAGTTTTAGCCGGGATCATCTATGGAGGGGAAGCCTTCTTACAGCAAACAGGTTTTTGGCAATACGTCCTTCCCTTTTATTTTGCCGGTTTTGTAATTTCACTTATTGACAGTAAATTAATTGCTCTTTACAATTTTCGAAAACCTTTAAAAGAGTAGGGATTATGATTCAAGATACGGGCGATATTTATCGGAACACTTTTCAAAAAGCCGTTCAGGAAGCAAATCTTTATGCACAAAAACTGGGCTACGGTGGTATCAAGGTTCAGACTCATTGCGAACAAGATGTCAGGGCCAAAAGAATTATTTACTTATATAGAAGGAACCTTGGATGGAAAGAGATAGGGGCGACCTACCTCTATTCCAAAAGTTTGGAATCCCTTGTCAATGAATCCGCCACAAAACTAGATGTTCAAGCTATTTTTATCAATATGCTTGAGGAACTCAAGTTATATATCGACAATCCCACTTATAATATATATAAATTAATTTAATAATAATCAGTTCTTTATTTTTTCTTAAAATAAATCAACTATAATCTTTTTGAAAATTAATAGTTAATATCTATTTATGAATATAAATAATTCCGTAAAAAAAGCTTATCTGGAAATTGCCTCTACCAAAGGATTTTCATGTGAAGGGGGCAAAGATAAAGAAGAATATGGCACAATAGGGGAAACCCAGGGGACCTTGGAATTTCGTGAAAAGGTCAGTGAATGGGTTTTGAAAAATCCCGATCTCTTAAATTCTGAAAATCGCCAAAATATTGAAGCAGATTGGCTTAAAATCGCCAAGTGGAAATATTATGGCGGGCATATCTCCCACATGGCGGGTAAATTTACTGTTGATGGGTCCGAATACGATTTAGAAGGGATGTGTGAAGATCTCCTCCTCCCTTGGATTTGGGCTGATTTATTAAAATTTTTTAATGCCGATGTTTCTGCTCTGTATACTGATAATGAAAGAAAGTGGATTTTAGAGAAGTATTATGAAACATTGAGTCATCATCGGGCGGTGGAAATAGATTTTGCTGATTTGGCTGCAAAGATTAATTCAGGAGAAGATGACCTGCCCATTTCTATTATCGGAGGCCACCCGTGGCATGGAGCGGCCTTTGTTTTTATTCACAGTATTTTGATTTATTGGAATTCAAACAACCCCTTCATGCAAATTAACAAACTGGAAAAAGACATCACACCTAATCTCCTTAAATCATTGATCCGAAGACATGATCTAACAGAGAAGAAGTTTGGGAAATTGCTAGAGAAAATTAAAGCTCTTACCAAAGAAGAAAAAGGGAAGAATTTTAAAAAGAAAAAGCAAAAATGCGGCAATTGTGTCTATAAGGCGTCGAAAGGCGTGGTCCAAATTCTCACCGCCTTATGTTATGCACTACAGAATACGAAAGAAGACTTAACAATCCAAGATATTAAAGAAGCTCTCGAAAAGACTAAAATGAAATTCCAAGGTTTTTCAGGTTTTTTAGTCAGGAATGCCGTAAAAGAGCTAAGAGAAGATTATGACACACTCAAAAGAAATCGAGAATCACCTAAGGATCGCGCTGTCATCGGAAGAATTCTTAAACACTTTTATCTCAATGAACGTGAGAGAAGGAAAAAGGGCATGGCAGTTTTTTCCAATTCAGAGAGAGTAAATCTTCTAAGAGGCGTCTTACTTTTTCGACGGTCGGTTTTTTATCCTTCTCCGGCGGCCTTTTCGTAGGCGGCGAGGATCGTGTTGATGATGCCGGCGCGGACTGAAGAGTCTTCCAACTCGAGGATGCCGGCGATGGTGGTGCCTCCGGGAGAGGTGACCTGCCACTTGAGATCGCTTGGACTTTTTCCCGACTCTTTCATAAGTGTTAGCGATCCTTCCCACATTTCCAGGGCAAGCTGTTTAGAAAGACCGGCGGTCAGTCCCATCGCAATGCCGGCGTCGATCATCGACTCGATAATTGCAAAAGCAAACGCGGGGCCGCATCCCGCAAGGGCCGTGAGGCCGGAGATCTGGTCTTCGTCAATCCAGTGGATAAATCCAAGTGGTGAGAGGGATTTTTGAACCTTTTCGCGTATTGCATCTGTGAGGTTTTCGGTTTTGACGAGTCCGATAACACCCTTCCCAAAGGCGCAGGCAATGTTGGGCATGGCCCGGACGGTAAGAACCTGTCCGAAGAGTTTTTCAAGCTGAGCGAGCGGGACGCCGCCGGCAACGCTGATAACAATTTGCTCTTGCGTCAGGTGATCACTCATTTGACTGGCGGCTTCTTCGATGTCTATGGGTTTTACGGAAACAATGACAAAATCGCAGCCGGAAATGGCTTGCTGCATATTTTGAAAGCCTTTTGCCTTGATCTCACCGGCCAGTTTTTCCACTTTTTCAGCATAGCGATCAAAGAGATTCACCTGATGATCTTCGGCTAGTTTTTTGGCCATGCTGCCGCCCATGGCGCCGCATCCGATAATGCAAAACTTCATATTATTTCCTCACGTGGTAGTTGCCTTCAACCACCCATTTATAACTTGTCAGCTCTTTTAATCCCATAGGTCCGCGCGCGTGCAGTTTTTGCGTGCTGATCGCTACTTCAGCACCCATTCCGAACTGGCTGCCATCGGTAAATCTTGTCGAGGCGTTGACATAAACGGCCGCTGAGTCGACTTCATGCACAAAATGCTGAGCTTTTTTTCTATTTTGCGTTAATATTCCATCGCTATGGCCGGTGCTGAAGGTGGTGATGTGGTCGATGGCAGCCTCAATATTTTCGACAACTCTGATCCCTAAGATAAGATCGAGCCATTCCGTGTCCCAATCTTGCTCTTTGGCCTTTTGTCCCCATGATTTCTGCTCCTCATTGATAAGATTCCATGAAGCCTCATCGAACCGGAAGGAGACATTGCCTTCTTTTAGCCGTTTCAAAGCCATCGGAACTAATGCCGGAGCAATATCTTTGTGTACAAGCAGGGTGTCTAAAGAGTTGCACACGGTGGGACGCTGGGTTTTGGCATTGTAGATGACTTCAAGAGATCGCTTAAGATCGGCCGACTGTTCGACATAGAGGTGGCAGATGCCAATTCCGCCGGTAATGACAGGAATTCGGCTGTTTTCCCGGCAAAATTGATGAAGTTTGGCCCCGCCGCGCGGAATGATCATATCGACAAATTCATGCAGGTGCAAAAGTTCTTTAACCAGGGATCTGTCGGGACTCGCAATAAACTGAATCGCTTCGGGAGGCAGACCCGCTTCCTTTAAAGCTTTTCCCACAACGCTCACCAAAGCTTTGTTTGTCCTAATGGTTTCCGAACCGCCGCGCAAAATGGCGCAGTTGCCTGTCTTAATGGCAAGCGAGGAGACGTCGATTGTCACATTGGGACGCGACTCATAAATGACTCCTAGAGTGCCAATAGAAACTCTTTGTTTGGCGATTGCGAGGCCGTTTTCCAGTTCTTGCTGATCGAAGCGTTCCCCAATCGGGTCGCTAAGAGACGCTACCCGCCGGGCGTCGGCGCAAATTCCCGAGAGCCTCCCCTGTAGAGAGAGTCTGTCGATCATCGCAGCACTCAGACCGCTTTTTTTCCCTTCGTCGATATCTTTTTGATTTTCGGATAAAATCAGATCCTTTTCGGCATCGATATGCGAGCTCAAAGCGATAAGCGCCTCGTTCTTTTGAGAAGTTGCGGCTCTCGATAGGAGTTTAGAGGCTTTTTTTGCCTTTTGTCCGATTTCATTCATAAGATAACCATATTATCGCGATGAACCACTTCTGGTCCAAACGTATACCCTAAAATTTCTTCGATTTTCTCAGAATGGGTCCGTTTGATTTTATCGATTTCGTCATGGGAATAGTTGGAAATCCCGACTCCCATAAGCTCTTCTTCTGTTCTGATTTGTATGAGCGCTCCCCGATCGAATTTTCCTTGTGTCTCTGTGATGCCGATAGGAAGAAGGCTGGCTCCGCCGGTCTTGAGTTTGTTTGCGGCTCCTTGATCGACAAAAACTTTTCCCTGGGGTTTTTCTGACAAAAGCCACCGCTTGCGGCTTTCGCGGGGAGACTCTGTCGCGGCGAACCTTGTGCCGGCCATTTCCCCTTTGGCGAGTTTGAGGAGGACATCGGGAAGATCCATGGAAGTGATCTCTGTCGGAGTGCCGCTGTGGGAGGCAAGCTGAGCAGCTTCGATTTTGGTCGCCATTCCTCCCGTGCCTAGCTTTGTCGACGTGTTTTTTGCCGCTTCGACAACTTGATCGTTGATCGTTTTGACAAGCGGGATCATTTTTGCGTCGGGATTGAATCTGGGGTCTTTGTCGTAGAGTCCTTTTTGATCGGTCAGAATCACGAAGAGGTCGGCTGCAATCATGTTGGCGATATGCGCGCCGAGATTGTCATTGTCTCCGACAAGGCTTTTCTTGTTGGCGACGGTGTCATTTTCATTGACAATGGGGAGGATGTTGTGGTCAAGCATGGCATGCAGCGTGTCACGGATGTTAAGGTAGGCCTCTCTGCTTGTAAAATCGCTTCTGGTAAGCAGAATCTGCCCTACATGGATATCGTGGAGTCCGAACAGCTCGGTCCAGATTTCCATCAAGCGCACCTGTCCTATCGAGCAAAGCATTTGTTTGGAAGGGACCGATTTATCCTGCCTGTATTCGGGAATGACTTCCCTTCCGGCTGCCAAAGCGCCCGATGTGACCAGGACGACTTCGACTCCTTCGGCATGCAGCTTGGCCACTTGTCTTGCCGCCTCGAGCATTGCAGGGCGCGACAAATTCAGCGTTCCCTTCGTTAAGGTGCTGGTTCCCAGTTTGATGACGATTTTTTTAAGTCCTGACATTTTTTCAGATTTGATTTATCCTCATCTTACCAAAACAGTGGAGATTGCACCATGATTACCTACGATGATTTCACGAAAGTCGATATTTGTGTCGAAAAAACTTTTGGGACTGGACACTAGCGCTCTGTCACCCTTAAATTTACGGCATCTTCATCGATCTTTTTATCCCTGGCTTTCAAGCTCGATCTCGCTAACTTTACTAAGTTTGCTTCGATCTCCGCGCTTCGCCAGGAATAAAAATCTCGATAAATCTACCGTAAATTTAAAGGTGACAGAGCGCTAGACGGCCCGCTTATAAATTAAAAGTAGATTTTGGTGGGGACCTTGGAGTCAAAAAATCTTCGGCTCAGATTACCAAACATTATGGTGTCGACGACCTTGTAGGAAGACAAGTCATTGCTGTTGTGAATGTTCCGCCAAAGAAAGTTGGCTCTGCTCTTTCCGAAATTCTTGTTTTAGGCTTGAGCGATGAGGAGGAAAATATTATCCTTTTAGGCCCTGGCAAGAAGGTTCCAAATGGCAGTAAGATGCATTAATCGCAGAGTTGCGGTAAGTCTAAAAAATGGAAGACCAAGAGTGGCTGCTTAAAATATCCAAAAGAGTCGGTACTGGCATTTATATTCTGGCAAGTTTCATTTTCGAATCGGGAACAGAATATATAGGACTGTTTCTCTATCCCGCAGTACTTTTATTTGCGACAAGTTTTCTTGTCATCGCTTTAGGGACTTATCAGCGGCTGAGTATTTTGACGGAAAAAGATGACTGGGACGAATCATCTTAATATATCTAGGATGCTTTTGCAAAACACCGGCAAGTCTTTGGGCATTCGGCTTGAGACTAGGTTTTTATCCACCACGACAGGTTCGTCCGACCAGTCGGCTCCCGAGTTGATGATATCGTCTTTAATCGTGTGGTAAGAGGTGCACTTCCGCCCTTTCAAGATTCCCGCTGATGCCGGAACCCAGCCGGCGTGGCAGATAAAGGCAACGAGTTTGCCCTGTTCATCGAATTTGCGGGTCAGGTCGAGGGCTTTCGGCATCGCCCTCAGTTTGTCCGGAGCGTATCCTCCCGGTATGACGAGGCCTTGAAAGTCATCGGAGGACATATTTTGTATTGCCACTTCCGACTTGCAGGGGTAGCCGTGCTTGCCTTCATATTCCGTATTGGATTCAGGACCAGCGATATGAACCTCAAAGCCTTCTTCGATTAAACGAAGGCGAGGATAATGAAGCTCCAGCTCTTCATAGAGGTGATGGACAAAGATTAGGATTTTTTTGGCACTCGGCATAGCCGTGATAGTGTCAGATTGTCCTTTTATTTACAAAAATTTCTTGAGATAAAGAAAATGATAAATATTTATTTAATTTGACACCATTGGGTAGCAATCAGTCTGAGGCTCAAGGGTCTTAGTAACTCCTCGTTGAATTTTTACCGGAATTGCTGTTGCGCTGTCCTACCAGAATCTTTGGTTGTAGATGGTTTCGTAGAGGCGGCGGCCGGTAGAGGCGCGGTAGCCGACGTCGCGAAGCCAGGCCGATATCGAATAATTCCAACGCTTGCGGCAGCAGTAGGTATAGAAGAAATCAAGCGGCATGCTGATGCCGATCCCCTTGTCGAAATAGATCTCCCCATTGACCATGTCGTGGCCGTTGGTCCTGGTATACCAGCCGAAGAGTTCCAGGCCATTTGAGAAATAGCGGGTGCATTCGCAGCGGATGCCGACATCGCGGGCCAGGAAGCGGCCGATACTCATCTTAAACCTCGTCTGCCAGTCCTGCATATCATAGTAGAGATCGACAAAGTATTGCAGGCCTGTAAAGGGAACATATGTCGGTACAAAGCCGTCAAACTTGCGGATGGTATTCGTAAAGCCGAGTCCTGTCGTCGTCCTTTTTTTCAGGAGGGCGGCTTCAAAACCGGCGGCAAAACAGCTGTTTACAGGATAGTAGAGAACTTCGACAGCGGCGCCAATGTAGTTTTGCTCAAAGTAACCGAGCGACAGTTGTCCAAACCAACCGTGGGATAAGTTGACGTTTTTTTGCAGATACAGCTGGTCGAAAGTGATTCCTTTTTGTTGAAAATAACAGACGAGGTCTGTGTGGACATTGATGAGCTGCGAAGGGTTGAGCCTATCGACCCCGATCATGTCTTCCAGTTTGGTAATGCCGATCCATCCTACTTGGAACTGATAATAAATGTCATAAGGGAGATAGCCGCAAATTCCGGCGCTAAGGCCGAGGGTGTATTTGAATTTTCCTGTTGTGCTGCCGAAAAAGGTGTGGGCTTTTGGCAGCAGTGTGAAACAAAAGAGGGACCTCTGCTGTTTAAAAATCTGCTGCGTCGAGCATGTGTCGGGATTTTGCACTTCCTGCACTGGACTGATCAGGTCGAGTTCCGAGTTCCCGATGCAGCGCCCTGCGTACATTTGAAGAAAACAGTTGTGGTAATGATATTCCTGAACGGGAAACCCTTCAGCTTCGAGAACGACGACGACTTTGTCGATATTCGAGGGGGTCAGGTTTCCGAGAATGTGGTTGATGCGGCATCTCACCTGACTTTCAAGAAGATAACGGCAGTTATAAATGTTTAATCTGAGGACTCTCCGGCAGCACTCATCCATTGTCAGATAAGCCCCCAATAGCTCAAAGCCCTGTTCTCCGAAGGCGTAAACGAAGTCTTGCACCGCAACTTCTTCCGGCCTCAGCCAGCCGATGCGTTGCGTATTCTTCGGAGCGTTGTATGGCAGGGGATCGTCAATTTTCGGCAAAAACCCTTGAGTCTTTCCAAAATTATAGTAGGTCGAAAGTGCAAACGAATATTCTTCTCCGCGGACATAGCTGGCCATGAGATCGAACGTGTTCCACAAACGGTATTTGAATCCGTAGTTGACTTTGGATTTTTGATTGCGGCCGTCGGGGTGAGGCTCTCTTTCGGGATTTTTATAGTCTATGGCGTCATATTCGATTGTCAGGGACAGGTTTCGGAAGGGCGAGCACCACGACCGGCCAAAAGGATACCAGAGCAATCCTCCGAACCACTGCTTGATGCGGCCGCTGCCGTAGCCGACGCTGATTTCGGCATTGAACTCGGGAAGAACCTGGGTAGCGACGATATATTGCGACTCGAATGCCCTGGTACCCAGAAAATCGTCCCACCCAATTGAAATTCCGGGGAGAATATAATCGGAGTCTTCAGGGCGTATCAGAGCCAGTTTTATATTCGCTCCTTTGTCGGAAAATTCTCCAAAGCCCATATGTCCGAAAACAGGATCCAAAATGCCGCAGAATACGCGGTAGTTGGCAGTCACCTCGAGATTTTCAAAGATCTGGGCCCGGGCATTCCAGTTTCTGTACGGAGGTACTTTGGAAAAACCCAGTCCGATTTCCCCTTCCTCCCCCATCAATGCCGAGGGCATGTTGATATACCCTCCCTGAAGAGTGTTGTTGTAGGTTGTGGGATAACGGTATTCAAGCTGTCGGTTGACCCAGTCGACGATCATCAGGTCCCGCAAGAGCTCTTCATTGGCCGAAAGATAGGCGCAGCCAACAAACAGGTAAATAAGTAGTAATGATTGGACAAGCTTCATGAGAACTCTAAAAATAACTCATCAAGCATAACAAACTAATTTCAGAATGCCTACTGAAAAAGGTAAGCATTCAGCCATTGCTGTGAATTTATTATTTGAAAAATTTCAACGCGGAGGCGCGGGGTCGCAGGGATGCGGAGAGAGGAATGAAACTAAAAACAGCCTCCAAAACCCTGCGCCCCCGCGCCTCCGCGTTAAAATTTTATGAAAAACACTTATTAAAAATTGATTGTAAGCATTCTGCGATCCTGTACATCTTGGTAAATGATTACATTATTCTAAGACTTCAGCGGCGTAGCTTCGAAGGCCGTCTCGGATAATTTCGACCATTTCCATCTTGGAGGGGCAGACGAATGTAGCCGGGCCGAAATCTTCGGGGGCTACCTCAAGAAGGCCGTACTGCTCGGCAAGATCGAAATCTTCGGCCATGACCGATTTGACAAGGTGCATAGTGGGAATATTCATCGGCATGACATTGTCATAGGGCTTGGCAATGATAAACGCCCGGTGTTCGCCGTGAAGGCTGGTTGTGAAGTCGTACTCGCGGTTTGTGTTGTCAAGGTATCCCGAAATGTAGGTTTTGCTAGCGGTATATTTATCAATTCCCAGACGGAAAAAGTGGAGAAACTCACGGGAAACGCTAACAGGGATGGCGCAAAACTCGAAATCATAAAAGCCAAGGAAACCGTCGGTTTCGACTTTTGTTCCCGTATAAATATTTCCTGATACAAACCGCATGCGTCCTTTATGCACTCTTCCGGCGATGAGATTTTCCACAGGCGAGCCTGTTCTCACTTTAAAATAGCCGGTTTTCTCCGGCAAAATTCCCGGACCGGCGATGCTGACAACCCGCTCATTCAGATATTTTCCAGTGCGCAGGAGATGGCCGATGCAGACGGCGTCATAGGCGGTGAGTGTCCAGACGACATCTTCGAAATGATTGATCGGTGAGATAAAATGAATGTGAACCGAGGAATTGCCAATGGGATGAGGACCTTCGGTTGTGTGTTTTTCGACTCCCTGGGCATCAGTGAAAGCTTTGCAGTCCGATCCCGATGGATAGACCAGGTGAACAGGTCCTTCGGTGAGTTTTGCCAAAGCAAAAAGTCCGGTTTGAAAATCTTCTTCGCGTCCGGCAATATGCATTTCCGCCGGCGGGGCAAAAGGGGTCGAAGCAGAGGCGTTCACAAATATGCATCGGGGAGTTTTGGCTGTATCTGCTGTGATATCGAATGGGCGCTGGCGAATATGGGGGAAAAGCCCCCCCTCTTTCATCCTCAGGAGGATTTGTTCGCGGTTTGTCGAATCGACGTCAAGGGGATTAAACTCGTGGTTCTCCTCGCGCTCGGAGACTTCAATAACAACATCGAGAAGGCGTCTTTTTAAACCCCGGCGGACTTCCTTGATGACTCCTGCGGCGGGCGAGACGAAAAGGCGTCCTTCGCATCCTTTGTCTTCAATGATCGGCTCTCCGATTTTGACAACTTCGCCCGCTTTTCTCAGCAGGCGGGGCTTGCTTTCGTAGAAAGGGTCGAAATTTAGAGAAACTAGCTTGGGTTTGACGTCGCGTCCATTCGCCTCAAGCCGTTGGACTGGTCCTTCAGGCTTGCCTATAATGGGAATGTCGAGCCCTTTTTTAGTCTTGATTTCTGCCATAGAATCATAAATTACTCGATTCTGGGCATTATAGGCAAGCAGGGTCTCAGGGTTTCGCTTCACCGAAAAGGAGAAACTTGATTCCAATTGCTGCGACAGCGCCTAGACAATACGCCGGCGCTCCTATGAAAAACCCGATGGCAACGCCTGTTAGTATAATCACTTTTACAACGCCTTCCGTTTCGAGATACTCGTTAAAATTGCGAAGCCAGTGGATGACTGTGTCGGCGAAATAAAATCCGGCAACAGCTCCGATGATCAGTCCACCCCAAAAGGCCTGAAAAAATAACAGGATGATTCCAATGAACAGGGCGACATAGGCCAGGGTGTCTCTGGTATTGGTTTTGGCAAAGGTATAGACTTTTTGAACATGCTCGTGTTTTTTTAACTCTTCAAAGCGTCCGGAAATTTGTTCGTGTATGGGCTTTTTCTTCTGCTCGCCCTCTTTTTCAGCTTCGGCTTCTTCGTCGGGTTTTTGTTCGGGTTCTTTAGGTTCTGTCATAAGTTGACTCCTTTTTAAATCTAAGGATATAGTAGCATATATTTGAATTTTTCGTAGAACCTAAACATAATTTATTGAATCTTAATGTTTTTATTCTACACTCAGCGGAGCTGGAGAGGCATTTGCCTTTAATTTAATTTAGCGACTATAATTGCGGTAAATATATATAATAAGGGACTTGCAGTCTCAAGAAAATACTAATCAATTAATTATTAGGAGTTTGTGAAGTATGCCTAAAAAGTGGCTAATGCTTCTTACCTTTGGCATTTCGGGATTGGCGCTCTTTATCTTGTTAATTGCAGGGGGAATGTCTTTTTCTCGGCCTGCGTCTATTACCGTTTCCGAGGCAAAACCGAAACCTCGCCTGCTGCCAACGAGCGCTTTCCGTTCACAAAAATCAGGATACGACGCTATAGGAACCACTTTGTTCACACTCAAGTTCGCCCCTCCCAAGATGCAGCTTCCCGATTTGAGAAAACTACTGACTTATTACGGACCCAACGGCCGGCCGGACGCGAACATCGACTCCAATGCTGTTCATTTCGGACTGGCCAACAATCAAGAGCAGGGCAGTGTTTCGGAGGGCGAAAGGCTTTATTTGCTTTTTGATAGAACCCAGCTTCCGCCCCGCTATGTGTTCAGCCCCGCCAACAGTCCGACAACCCTTTGGATTGAATCGGAACCCGAAGACAAATCCGCAAATATCTCTGTCTATATGGTCAACGAAGAGGACGAAATCGTTCAGGAGCCGGCAAGCAGGGCCAAGTTTTCTTTGGCTCAAAAAGAATTTACTAGATTCAACCGCGGCAAGCCGTGGAATATCGGCTCAAACCGTGTCGATGGCACTTTATTGGCCCGCCAAAAAGCCAAGTGGTATGGCTCGGACAAGTTCTTCGAGAGACACGGCGGCGAGGAGTACAGCGAGGAAGGGAAGAAACAGCGCATAGATTTTGGAGAAAATGAGGGGACCTATTCGGTTTTTCTGGAAGAAGGAGATGTTCTTATCTGGGATGAAACCAGATGGATGGAGGCCAAACCGGGAGCCGATACCTTTGGGAAGCCTCTGATGCAATTAAAAAAAGTGGCCGAGCGTCTTTTGACATTTGAACTCTGGAATCCGGACGGCTCGAACAAAGTGGCATTGAACCTGCTGAAAAACAGCGAACGGTGGCTGCCAGAAAAGCTCAAGCAAAACTTCAAATTTATATCAGCAAGAACCCGTTCCCAATATATTTTTGAAGTGGACAAAGAAAGAATGACGCTCGTCCCCAAGGATTGGCTTGTCAAAACGGAAAATGGATGGGAGAAACTCGACACCGTCGATGAAATCGATGCTTATGTTCAAAGAAAACTTCAAGGCCCTTTGTTTGTCTTTGACGGGGTGGAGAATCAGGGAGACAGGCAGGTGCTGGTCGGAACGCTTTTCAACGCCTCAAGGACCGATATGAAGCAAGTTGAGCTCGATGTTCCTCAATCAACGATTACGGTAATCACTTTGCCCAAAGTTACCGACAGAATGGTGGGCAATGGAAACGAAACTGAAATTAAGGCTCATTACAATGAAAATTAAAATGTTCATGTTATTCATCATGGCTTTTTGCACCGTGGTTCAGGCGCAAACCATTGCTGAAAAGAAAAAAGGACTGGCCAAAGGGGTTACCGACTTGGGGCCGAAGCTTGAAGCGGAATTGATTGAGGTGAATCAACAGCTTCAGCTGAAAAGGGAAAATTTAAAAGAGCTTTACGCCGACGTTGACGAGCTTTACAAACTCGAGGCTCCTGAAGAATGTTTCGAAGAGCTTGTTCAATCGATCAACAAAACGCGAAGCGAAATCAGGGAAATCAACCAAAAATGGCAGGAGATTGCCAGCCAATCGGCCAAAACTGACATTTACGCCCTCTGGCATCAGCCGGAAGCGACAATTGATCAGCTTGTCATCGACTATGGCTCTCAGGACTTTGTATATGTCATGCCTCCGAATATCGCCGAAATGAAAATCAGCGTCAATTCGAACATACCCATTCCCCAAGCTTCTTGGGAGACAATGCTCGATCTGATTCTGACTCAAAACGGTATCGGAACTCGTCAGCTGAATCCCTTTTTGCGCGAGCTATATCTTCTCAATGAAGAAAGCAGCCCGGTCAATTACATAACAGACAATCCCTCTGACCTCGAATACCTTCCTCAAAATCAGCGGATCGCTTTTCTGATCACCCCCGATCCCTCAGATGTCCGCAGGTCCTGGACTTTTCTGAACAAATTTATCAACCCCATGACGACAAAAATCGAACAGGTCGGCAGGGAAATCCTTATTGTTTCACAGGTCGGCGAGATTCAGGATTTGCTCAAGCTTTATAACTTTGTCGCGACGACTAAAAACACCAAAAGCTATAAGCTTGTCCCACTCTCTAAAATTAAAGCGGAAGAAATGGCGAAAGTCATTTCAGCCATGTTCGACCAGATGTCGGAAGAGGCAGTCGTTTTTGAAAAAGGGAAAACCCCTCCAAAACAATCCGGATCGGACCTTGTCAACGGGCTGAAGATTATCATATTGGACACACTGTCCCAGGCTGTCTTCCTTGTGGGAACCGAGGAGGAAATCAGAAAAGCCGAGCAAATGATTTGCAATATCGAAAGCAAAATCGGCGGCGGACGGGAAAAAGTGATCCATTGGTATCGCGCCAAACACTCCTCTGCAGAAGAGCTTGCCGATACTTTGCAGCAAGTTTATATCGCTATGGTGACCCAAAGGATCGGATTGGCCGTAGGGCCGAGGCAAAACGGACTGCCCCCCTATCCCGGCTCCGACGTCAATCAAAATGTCAATTTCAATGAATTTGAAAGGCCTGAAGAACCTTTCCCGATTTTCAACGACAACTACTATGTTTACGGAGAACCGGTTGTTTACGCTCCTCCGATAGATCCGGCAGCGGCTGTCAACGAACCGCCTCCTCCCCAAAAACAAAACCCCAACTTCATTGTCGATGAGAAAACAGGTTCGATTATCATGGTTGTCGAGAAGGAATTGCTCCCCCGCCTCATGGATATCATTTTCAAACTCGACGTTCCCAAGAAGATGGTACAGATCGATGTTCTTGTATTCGAAAGACGCACGAGAGAGCAGACCGATTACGGCCTCAACCTCCTCAAGATCGGCGGCTGCGCCAGCCAGACAAGGCTAACCTGCATTGACTGGGACCAACCGGCGGCGCTCGGCCTCTTTGAATTTTTGCTCAGCCGGCCCAAAACTTGCGGAGGATTTCCCGCGTTTGATCTGGTTTACAAATTTCTGCTGACTCAGGAAAATTTGACAGTCAATGCCAACCCGTCGGTAGTGACGATCAACCAAACTCCTGCCGAGATCAGTATCCGGGAGGAAATTTCAATACAGACAGGAATCAACTTCATCGCCACCACCAATGCCAATACCCCGCAAGATACGTTTAAGCGGGAACAGTTCGGGATTACAATCAAAGTGACGCCGACAATCCATCTGTGGAACGAGGATGAAGAGTTTATCGACGGCGACGATGTCGACTATATCACTTTGCAAACCTATATCAACTTCGACACGATCGAACCCACACCCCAGTCTCCAAGCCGCCCTAATGTTTTGCGAAGGGAGCTTGAAAACGAAGTGCTCATCGCCGACGGACAGACGGTGGTTATGGGCGGCCTCAGAAGAAAAATCAGCAATGACGCCAAACAGTCGATTCCCTTTTTCGGCGAAATTCCCGGATTTGGAAAATTGTTCAGCATGAATGAAATGGAAGACAGGACCACCGAGTTGATCATTTTCATGACTCCGCAGATCATCCACGACCCGTGCGAGGATATCGAAAAAATCAAGTTTCAGAAAGTCAGCGAGAGGCCCGGCGAGCTGCCCTCCTTTTTATGCCGCCTAAACGAGTCTCTCGAGTGCTATCAACGCCGCGCGTTTGCTCAAACGATCAAGATTTTGTGCGGCAATCCCCACACCCACTATTACCCGACGCAAATCGGATGTGTTCCCGCGCCCGTTAAACGAGGGGAATGGTCCTGCTTTTGCGGAGACTACGATGGACGTTAGAGAGTGGTATGAGGAGGGCAGAAAATGGCTGGAAAAACTCGCCAAAAAGCCTTCAGAGAAACGGGTCCCTGAAAAAGATCCGGAGGAGAATGCCGCCGGGGGGCTGAGCATCGGAGACGAGCTTGTGCGGCAGGGAGTTCTCGGAGGCGATGATGTCAGCGAGAATTTAGCCAAACAATTCGGCATGCCGATCATTAAAGACGCGGCCATGATCAATCTCCCCCGCGAGCTTTACAAAAAAGTTCCCTACAGCTTCGTAAAAAAACACAACGTCATTCCTATCGACAAAGACAACGGGGAAGTCGTTGTCGCCGTTTCCGATCCTCTCAATTTAGAACCTCTTGAAGAGCTGCAGATGATTCTCGAAACACCCGTAAGGGCCGTCTACAGCCCCAAAGATGTCATTTTATCCGCAATCAACGACTGCTACAATACCGAGCACGGCGCGGCCTCGCAGCTTCTTGCCGACCTTGGAGAACAGGAAGGGGAAGGAGAGGGCGAGACGGATTTTGAATCCTACGACCTTCTCGACGATACATATGAACACTCGCCCATCGTCAAGCTTCTCAATTTGATCCTGACAGAAGCAATCCAGCAAAACGCTTCGGATATCCACTTCGAGCCTTTGGAAGATTCTCTCCGCGTCCGTTACAGGATCGACGGCGTTTTGCACACGAGGCACACTCCCGCCTCTGAATATCAATCGCAGCTTTTGACTCGGATCAAGGTGATGGCAAAATTAGATATCGCCGAAAGGAGGCTGCCCCAGGATGGCCGGATCAAGCTCAGAATGGGAAGGCGCGACATTGATTTTCGGGTGAGCACCGTTCCGATAGTCAACGGCGAGAGGATCGTCCTCCGAATTTTGGACAAAGGGAACATAACGCTCGGACTCAATCAGCTTGGCATGCTCGATTCCACTTTGAAAGAATTTAGAAGGCTCATCCACCTTCCCGAAGGAATCATTCTGGTTACCGGCCCCACCGGAAGCGGAAAAACAACCTCTCTTTACAGCGCCGTCAGCGACCTCTATTCCGAAGAAACAAATATTATGACCATTGAAGATCCGGTGGAGTATAATTTAAAAGGGATCGCCCAAATCGGCGTCCGTCCTAAAATCAACCTCACGTTTGCGGCCGGTCTGCGTCATATTCTCCGGCAGGATCCCGATGTTGTGATGGTTGGAGAGATTCGGGATCTGGAAACAGCTGAGATCGCGATTCAGGCCTCTCTTACCGGCCACCTCGTGCTGAGTACCCTGCACACCAATGACGCTCCGTCGGCGATTACCAGGCTTGTCGACATGGGAATCGAACCCTATCTGCTATCTTCTAGCGTTGTCGGCGTGATGGCCCAGCGCCTTGTCCGGAAGATTTGTCCTCGTTGCAAAGAATCCTACCACCCGACCGATGAAGAGCTGAAAGGGATCGGAATTGTTCGCGGCATGATCCCCGGAGGAAAACTTTATAGGGGAAAAGGATGTCCCGATTGCTATCAGTCGGGTTATCAGGGGCGCCACGGCGTTTACGAGCTGCTGACGATAAACAGTTTTTTGCAGCAGCAAATCGTTAAGAGTCCCGATTCTGTTCAAATGCGGCAGGAGGCAGTCAAGCATGGGATGGAGACGCTTCGCTGCCATGGGGCCGAGCTAGTTCTTCAGGGTATTACGACAGAAGCGGAAGTGCTCAGAGTGATAAGAGGAGTGGATGAAGAATAATGCCTCTTTATTACTACCAAGCGCTTGACGCCAAAGCTAAAAAAGAAAAAGGAGTGATCGAGGCTCAAAATGAAAAGGAGGCCAAACGAAAACTTCGCGACCGGGGACTTATGGTCAGCAGTCTTTCGACAAAAGTCAAAGTCTCCTCGAAAGAGAACCTCAAACCCGAAGCCCTTTTGACATTCACTATGCAGCTCTCGCAGCTGATCAATGCCGGCGTTCCCCTTTACCAGAGCCTTTTAGCCATAGAAGAGCAAAACAATAAAGAGCCTTATCACCGTATTTTGATCAGCCTTTGCGATCAGATCAAAGGGGGAAGCTCCCTTTCCGAAGCGATGCGCGCCTACCCGCGCAGTTTCAACCGCCTTTACACATCCCTCATTGCCGCCGGAGAAGCTTCGGGAGCTCTCGGCATGGTTCTCGAAAGATTAAGAGAGCTCTTTGCCAAGCAGATGAAACTGAAAAAAGACATCTCGACTGCCATGATTTATCCCTCGATTTTGGCAGGGTTTTCTCTTCTGGTTATTGGTCTGCTTCTCGGTTTTGTAGTCCCCTCGATTGAAGGGATTTTTGCCGACCGTAAACTTAACGGATTTACCCAATTTGTTTTGAACTTGAGTCATTTTTTCCGCGATTGGTGGATCGTGTATCTCCCGCTCCTTATCGGCGCTGCAGGCTACGCTTATTGGCAATTCCGCACAGAGAAAGGGCGTATCAGGGTCGAGAAGCTGCTGATGAGAATTCCGATCATTAACACTCTGATGATTCAGGCCGCTGTGGCCCGTTTTTCAAGAACCATGGCATCCCTGCAGCAGGGAGGCCTGACGCTTATCGAATCGCTCAGAATGTCTAGGGAGGTGCTAAACAACCGGCTGCTCGAAGGAGAAATGTCCGAGGCGGAAAAAAGCATCATTGACGGAAGTTCTCTTAGCGCCGAGGTCAAAAAATCGCGCTACATTCCTTCGATGGTTTCCCGGATGCTCGCCATCGGAGAAGATTCAGGAAGCACTGTCGCCATGCTGAGCAGCATAGCCGATATGTACGAAGAGTCGCTCGACAAAACCTTAAGCCGCGTCGTCGCGCTTGCCCAGCCGGTCATCCTTATCATTATGGGAGGCATCATCGGCCTCGTCATGATGGCCATCCTCCTCCCCCTTTCGGACATCGCCTCATTTACAGCGGGTTAACGATTGGGGACGATAACGTAGAAGAATTTTCGCCCATCCGGCATTTTAGTACAGCCGATATGAGCTGAAGGAGCGGTTCCTTTATGGTACTTGACCATGTACCAATTATTGTCCCTGCCAATGATGTGGATCTTGATTGTGCCGTCCGATGAAACATGAGCGCCGGTATGTTCTCTTCCGATCAAGATGAGTTCTTTTGCCCACTTTTTATGTTTGTCAGACTTGAGAGCATCCGGGATTTCCCCTCTCTTCACTGCCTCTCTGGCCTTGCGATTCATGTTGAGGACACCAAGGAACGAGCGGAAGGATTCATCCACCATCTTTGATGCGGCCCATTTTGCCGCTATGACCGTGGCGGCAAAGCCTTCGCCGGGAACAGCAAAATAGAACGCCTGCGATCGCTGGAAAGAGGGGATGGCTTGAGGGCAAGCGATCAGATCGCTATAGCCGATTTGGGGGAATTTTGCTATTTTCTGCGGCTTTTCCGGAGAGATTTTGGCTTCGGGAGGTCTCTTTTGACCTTGCTTTGGATTTCTATTGGCAATGAGGGGGCCGCGGGGAGAGGGGTATTTCCGTTTTTTTGAAGCGACATCTTCCAGATTGATCGCTTCATCAGGAGTATCAGTCAGGGGATGAAGCCGCTCAAGAATTTTTATATAGGTATCTTTAGCTGTTGCCATTTCTTTAAGGACAGCAGATTCTATGGGACAGGGCGTATTCAGATTTATCTGTGCCGCGTTTTTATGGTCAAGAAATTGAATGTGGGCTTTTTCGCATCTGAGAACCTTCAGGAATGTGCCTAGTGGATCCTGAGATTGTTTTTTCAGCAGATAGTCAAGCCAAATCCCTTTCTGTTGTCTCATTAGCAGGGTATGGGTGTGCATGAAAGTGTCGAAGCTGACTTTGACTATCGCTTTCGTGCCGACAGTGTTCACGCGGGCAATTCTGGCTTCGGCCTGCGATTCGATTCCAGGGTTGTAGCTTCCGGGTGTGAGGAAGATAATCATATCCCCTTCGGGAATATCGAGACCGACACCTCCTGATTGGAGAGTCAATATCAGAACTTTTGCTTTCTCGCCATCTCCTGATTTGAAGCGGTCCACCATAGCGTTTCTATCGGAGGCGGCCAGTCCTCCGTAGTAGTGAAGCACTTCGGGTTGATGCTCATCAAACTGTTTTTCGATAATGGCTTTTGTCAGCTCTCCTGCCGCAACTAAGGTCGTGTAGATCAAAACCCGCTTTTTGTGCTGTATAGCCTGATGGAATTGGGGGAGATGACACAGCGCCGAAGCACTTGGGAAATGATGGATGTGATTGTTTAGCCAGCCCGGGGTTTCAGTGATCTTTCTCATGAAGCCGGAGATTAAGCATTTGGATTCAAGACTGGTTATCTTGATATTTTCAAACTTATGGTGTATGAGCACCCTTTCGGTTTTTGAATTGCTGCTAAAAAGGCTAGCTTCATTCTTTTTGGCGGAGTCGCTGGCTTTTTTTATCGCCTCGAAAGCTTCTTGGGAAATTTTGTTAGAAAAGGTTTTGCTTGCGTCAATATCAAGACGGACAACTTTGGGAACTCTTCCGTTCCAAGCGGCAGACACTTGCCGATCGTTCATATTTTTGACAATCACGAGCTTCTCAATCAGCGCCCTGAATGACTCGAAATGAAAAAATCCAAAAAGAATGTCTTGCGGCTTGCTGTTTTTGTCATAAGCGATCATAGCTTTTTGCCAAAACAAGTTCATCGCCTCTTTAGCGTTGTCGGTAAAGATGTCGGTATTGCAGACTGCCATCAGCTCCCACAGTTCATCATAGTTGTTTTCGAAAGGGGTTCCTGTCGAACAGAGTCTTCGAAGATGGGGATTTGTTTGTTGAAGGCGTGTTAAGACACTTTTAGCTTTTTTATTTGTTTCATTACCTGCTGTATGGAGCGCCTGGGCTTCATCGAAAACAACAGTGTCGACCTTCAAATAGCTTAGCTTGTCGGCCAACCATCCACGCCCTGTTATCATGGGATAGGTGGCGACATAAATTTGATGATTGCCTCTCGCAAGCGGGAGTCTTCGCTGCTCGTCAAGATTGACAATGTCTTCGGAGTTGAAATTCAGAAGAGCATAAATTGTCTTTGAGTCGATCGGTTTTATTTCTGCAGGCAGATCATCAGCTAAGTTCAGCTGTTTGAGGATATCGGCATTCACCGACCTTTCAAGAAATTTTCTTCTCTCACTAACAAAAGGATGGCGGCGGGCAAGGTCAAGTCCCTTATCCAGATTTTCTCCACTTTTTAAAGAGGGAATAATCAACCTGTTCCAGATGAGTTCGAGGATTTTGTTCTCGTATTCGTTCAACTCCAGATAACTTCTGCTAGCATTGAATTGGGCTGTCAATAGATAATTTTTCATGTTGCGCGCGGTTTGAACGGCGATGCTCTTGGGCACAACGATGAGATGGCAGCTCGATTCGCTTTTTACTGACTTTTCGAGAAGCGCGGCGGCGATGGTGATGGTCTTGCCAAGACCCATCTGGAAGGCGAGAATGGGACTTAAGCCTTTGTGCCACAGTCTCAAGATGTCCTGGACCCCTTCTTGCTGATAAGATTTCAACCCCAAGGGCACTTTGAGTTTTTGTTTTGGAGGGAGGAGGTTTAGGGCTGCTGTTTTTATCGGAAAAAGTTTTGCGTTCTTCTTGAACAAGAATCCGTATTTGTTCAGCTTGTTAAGGAAAGATTTTAACGCGTTTAAGGAATCGCTTTTATAGAAATTGTTTCCCCATCTTTCGTTTCGAGAGCTCAAAGAAAGAGAACTTTCTGAACTCTGACGATTTTTTGGGGACGTAAGGATCTCTTTTACCGTTTGAAACGAACCGAATCGGGCTCCGTCGCCGAAGTCTAATCCCTCGGCGATCTGCTCCCATCCAGGAGCGATGAGGCTCCTTTTCAGCAATAAGAAAGGGAGGTCGTCATTGGCCCCTTCTATCGTTGTTCGGAGGCATTTCATTTGGTCTTTGTTGATTTTATACAAGGTGGTTTTTAATTCCAGATCGTCTGTGCTGCTTGTTGGATGCCCTGCATAGGATATTAGGGTTTTTAATGACTCCTTATTGAAATCTTTTAAATACATGACAGGGTGGTTCCATTCATTTAGGACCACTTGCAATGGAAGGATCATAATGCCGTCTTGATCCTGCATCGTGTAAAATACCGGAAGTAAACTGCAGCATGGGTTGTTAATCGATGATTCTTTAGAGATTTCTTTTTTGAATCTGACTGAACGGTATCTGAGGTATCTCATTCTCTGTTGAATGACCGAGTGGGAAATTTCAAAAAGTACCTCCGAGTTTAGTATCAATTTTCTTGGGTCGGTGCCTGTTTTCTTTTTGAGAAACGCGATGACGTTATTTTTGACACTTTGGTTGTGTTTGAAAACTTGATAATAAGCATCAGTTTGCACTGCATTCGGGAAGGCAGCGCCAAACATGATCATAACATCCCGCTTAACTGAATCCATCAATTCCACATTCATGCCATGCTGAAATGGCTTCGGAGCGATTATTTGGAAATGATCATTCGGAAACTCCAGGTAGCCTTCGCTTCTTTGATAGCTTTTCGATAGATACTCATAATGATTTTCCATATTCATTTTGAGGTGCTTGAAATAATTGGAATAAACTGTAGAAATTCGAAATTTATCACTTTCTAGTTGTCTATGGAAATTGATCATGCGATGAGTGCCGCGGCGTAAAATATCACCCCATCCGATAGGAGTACTATCGTCTGATAAGTCATATAACTTCCGTGTATTCAAGATGAATTTATCAGTGATATCTTTTTGCTTGTGCTTGCTTAGCATGATTTGCAGTTGTTTAAAATAATGGCGGCTATTGTTGGAGTAAAGATCGCTTTGATTGATCTTTGTTAAAAGGGCAAGCCATGATTGATGCTGCTCTTTTGTTAATGCGACCTTCTTCTTGAATTTGAGCTGCACCAGTGCAAAGAAATCGATAAAATGAATATTTTTGTTTTCGCAAATCCCTTCAATTGTAAGAAGGCAGGAATCAGGTGCATTGATAAAATTATTCTCATGTATGTATTTGTCTTTTCTGATAGAATCAAGGAATTCAAAAAATGTTTTCTTTCTGTTTTCATCGACTTCAAGGATACAAGGTTTTGTCCAAGTTAAAGAGCGCACCACAAGCTTCCAACGGCCATTTTGCCTATTTTCAAAGCAGCTGATTCCTATTGGGTGATAGGGGAACGGTAAATAATGATATTCATCGGGAAGAGATTCATCGGCGCATTTTTCCTCAAAAATTCCGTTTTGGATGTCTAATCTGACATCCAATCCCTCCTTATGCCAACGTAATTTAGGGACATTTTTTTCTATCAGTGTTTTGCATACAGCAATTGCTTCAGGGTGTTTTTCAGTAAACCCCTGATAAAAAAGCGGCACAGGCCTTAAGAATGTAATCGGCGATTTGTGAGAGAGAGCCTCTTCGGGAATGCGGGATAAGATTTCTAAGGCCGAACAGTAGAATCCCTTAACGAGGGCTCTGCTTAAAATATCGCACTGATCTTGATAACTAAACAGGGTCAAAACACTGCTCTTGCAAACGGCTAATTTTTGAAGAAGCGCCTCATCGTTTTGGGCATTCAGACAGACCTTCAAGAGGGAAAAGTTTTTGTTGTGAAATTTCTCGAAGTCGAAGATGTATTGTTTGAGAGAAATCTTCCAGGAAAAATCTTTTTTGCTATAGGGATATTTTTTGAGGAGGGCCTGAGCCGCATTGTAGCCGAGTCCCTTTTCGATCAGCTTTTCTTTAATCCTTTGACTTTTTAAAGCAAAAGGGATAATGGCAGCAGAGAGATTTTCTTTATCTTCGCACCACTCAGACAATGCGGTATTGAACAGTTGCCATTCCCGGTCCGTTCCTTCTCTTCTGATAAAAATTTTCGAGAGACTGAAAACGGTAGCGAAATTCTTCCACTTGATCAGGGAGCAGTGAATTTGTGTCACTGGTTCTAGACCGAGAATATAGTAAGGAGTTATCGAATCGAAAGAGGTGCTTTCTTTTCTTATGGTCATAGTTAGGGGTGTATAAAATCCTTCCTGAAGATAAGGAAGAGTCTCTTTTAATTCCTCCAATTCTCTTATTGCCTGTGCCCATTTTTGCAGTGTGTGCTCTCCGATCGGAATATTTCGTTTTTGTACCCATTGTATCCCTGCTGCGAGGCACTTCAGACCGGTGTCCACAACTTTTTCGACAAAATAAAATTCTTTTTCAATTATTCTCTGATAGCTTTTTTTTGATTTGTAATCGTCGATCAAATTGAGAAGCTGGTCAGGATCAAACATAGTGAGTCCTATAGCGCGGCCCCCATGCATTTCCCATGGCAGAAATACAAAATTGTAATTATCAACACTAAACTTCATGCTCCCAAGACTTAATTTTGAATCCACGTGAAGTGCTTTGATATTTTTAAAAGTTTTATCGTCGGTTTTTATGGCGATAGGAGTTTTAAAAGCCGGCGATTCAATAATGGCGATTCCTTGTTTACTAAGCTCTCTGGCTAAAAAAAAGAGCCCCCTTCCTCTGGGACTGACGGCTTTATCTTTGTAAGGAAAAATATTGAAAATTTCAGGTACCAGCTGAAGGTCCCCATTTTTGTCTTGTATATATAGAGTCGCGCCTTTGATCAGCAAAAGATTGACGATATTGATAGTAGAATATTTTGGCTCATTTTGATCTAAAAGTTTCTCCAAGGCTAAGGGGAGCGGTTTGGGGGCTCCTGCAGATTGATCGGGATCGACCCCTTTCTCGAGAAGATAGGAAACGGCTTGTTCCGAGTCGATCTTGACAGCGTGGACCAGAAGGGTTGAATTTCCGCAGCCAAAATCTGCGTTGATTTGACCGGTTTCTATCAGATTTTTAATATTTTCAAAAAAAAGTTGAGGGTCTTTGTATTCAAATATGTTTAATGGGTTAAAACTTGGGGGAGGAGGAATCGTGAGTTCCGAAATCGGTGCATTATCCGGCTCATCGGATACGCTAAAAAAGTTTAATAACTCCTCATTGGTGATCTCTTGATCAAAATTCAATCCACTGTGCTTCCAGAAATCTAAATAACTATAATTATTTGTTGGATTCATGATACTGTATTTTTATAATGTAAAAAATAATAATATCATATTATTGAATTAATGTAATTAAAATTTACAGTATCTTAATAAAATGATTTCTAGAAAAGAATGGGGTTTGATGTAAGATTCAGCAATGGTGATTGTGTTTAGTTATCGACTGCTTTTTGCCATTTAAAAAATTTATTTACTACATCTTGAACGCACCCTTCATATTTTTTTTGGATTTTGGAATTTTTACGCCAGTTCCAAGCTTCTACCTCTTCTGCAAATTCACTTTTAACCATTACCTTTCTGCACTTAAGGTTGAACTCTCCGACATATTGTAAAAGTTTTCCGGGTTTTATAAATCCACTTTTATAAATAGGAATTGGCGCATTGCCTGATTCTACATTTCCCGGGTTCTTCACAATGATTTCAAGGACGGTATTATATGAAGGAAGAAACAGAAATCCGAAATCATAAAGAAATTCATCATCAAAGCTTTCGCTAATTGTGTAGAGATGGGCTTGAGTTGTTTTGTCATTGGGGGACATTGGAATAGGATCGACTTTCAGATGATGCATAATGGCTCCTATTTTTTGAATTTAAGCAAGAGTATATATAGAAAAAAATATTTGACAATGGAAGGATGTTCGAGCAGAAAAACAGATAAATTAAAGTTTGTCTTACATATAAGATATTTATAAAAAACCCGAGATAGTGTATAATTAAACTTTCTCATTTAATTAAGAGGTATTTCACTATGAAGAAAGTCGTTAAAAGATTTGTCACCCTCATTGAAATGATGATCGTTATGTTTTTAATCGCGCTCATCATCGGCGTCGTGGCATATAACTATCAGGGAACCCTTGAAGAAGGGAAGGCCTTCAAAACAAAGGCCGGAAAGGAGAAGCTCGAAACAATTCTTAATCTCGTTGTATCGGAAAAACCCGAAGCCGAAGACGATATTGAAATTAGGTGGACCGATTATGTCAAAGCCTCGCCGCTTGTTCAAAATGCCGATGCATTGATGAAAGACGGTTGGGGACAAAAATACGTTGTGAAATATGATGACGGGAAGATAAAAGTTTCATCCAGGCGCTACGAGGAATACAAAAAGAAGAATCCCGCGACGATGTTCAGTGATAATACTGAGAAAGAATGATGATCCGTAAAAAATTCTTTACAATGGTGGAGGTGCTGATCGTTTTGGCCATCCTGACTCTTGTGGCAGGCGCCGCAGGGTACAACGTTTTGAAGATGCGCCAGCAGCAGCAATTCCAAGCGGGAACCGTCAGGGTAGAACAGAAACTTCAGGCGGCTCTGGAAACCATGTTGATTCATCATAATAATGTCCGCGTGGTCTTTGACGGGGAAGGGAAAAAGCTGAAAGTTACAGCCGAGACTGAAACTCCTCTGGAAAGAGGGATAGCAAAGCTTCTCGTTGCCAATCCGGTCATCGAAGGAGTCAGCCGGTCGGTTTGGGAGCCTTACGGCGGCCAGCGGCCAAGCGGAAAGCCGATTCTGTTCTTCTCTGCGGCGTCCGGAGCCATTCCAAAGGGCACCCTCTATCTCTTAGGCCGGGATGCCTCTGACAGAAAATCGATCGTGCTGAAAGGATATCCGCACCCGATTAAAGTCACAGATGATGAGGTTTATGAACCGGGAGAGGAGTTTGCAAGCGAAGACATGTATCCTAAAGAAGTTCGTCAGCTTTGGAGATCGGAAATTAAGCAGTGAAAATTAAAAAAAGACACATCCTTTTACTTGAAGTTTTGATCGCCCTTGTCCTGGTGTCCCTTTGCGCTTTTCCGCTTCTTGCCCCTCATTTTATGATGATTAATCAGGAAAAACTTCTGCTCGGCGAAATCGAAGCGGATCGTTTGGCCAACGTGGTTTTTGTCAACATCGCAGAAAAGATGTACACCGGAGAAATATCTCTGGAAGCGCTAAGCAGCCGGGAATCCAGAAGGGTGGATGGAGCTTTGCTAAGCGGAATCGACATTCCTTTGCATTGGCCTTATGAGATGACCTATCATTTTGACGATCCACAAGTCAAACCTGATAAAGAAAATCCCCGGTTCGGTCTTTTTCCATTATGGATTGAAATGACGCCAAAAAAAGGAAAGCCGATCAAAGTGTTTTATGAAGTTTTTGTGGAAATGTCAGAGGCAGGTGATAAACATGCAGGCTAAAAAACGCTTTGTCACATTGCTTGAACTGCTGATTGCTCTTAGTTTGACTGCGGTTTTACTTGCGGCGCTACTTGGGTATTATCAGCAGGCGTCCTATGCCCAGCTTGAAGTCCATAAAAAGCAGGAGAAAAATTTTGAGCTTCTTTACGCCCAATACCGCTTGAACCGCATCATTCCGACAATATTGAATCCCTCTCATCAGAATAATAAAAAGTTGGGAATTTTCTTTTACACAAAACCGGCCGAGACGCCTCGGGAAAGGTCCGGAAGCCTGATTTTCGATTATGATAACGGCACAGGGGCCGGATCGTTGTTTTCAAACGAGGTCTTGGCAAAGCTTTTTGTGGACAAGGATGGGCAGCTCACGCTTCTGACCTGGCCCATTCCGAAGCGCTTTGAGGATCCAGAACCTCCCATGAGGCAGGAGGTGCTTCTATCCAATGTCGAAGATATAAAATTTTGGTTTTACCGACCGGTTCCCAGAAATAAAAAAGGACTGGAAATCAACCCTGAAGCAAAAACCGGAGACTATAATCAGTGGTTTTCCGAATGGCCGGTTGAAGAGAGGGAGCTGCCTGCTCTCCTAAAAATAGTTGTGGCCATGAAAGGCAAAGAAGAGCCGGTCGTGTACGCGTTTATGCTGCCCAACGCCTCGGAGCATATTTTTTACCCATGAATGTTTTGCCTATAGTTTTTTCTATTCTGATGCTTCTTTCGATTATGACCTACAGCCAGCTGCAGACATTTTTGCTTCGAAGCCAAATTCGTTTGGAATATACCTGCTATCTGGAAAACCGTTCCCGAAATTCTGTCAACTCCCTTCAGGAAAAGCTGTACGATTCTCTCCATGTAAAAGGCAAGGGCAATGAGAATCCCTCAGAGCATGCGGCAGCTTTAGGCTCAATTAGCATCCACTGGTTTTTGGATGAACCGCGCAGCGATCAGCATTGGAGCTACCTTCAGGCAAACAGGGAAATTGTCAGAAGGCTTTTTGACATCATCTATGGAGATCGGAAATTTTATCAGGAAGCTGAAGAGAAAAGGCCCGATATCGTCAATGAAGTCTGGCAGGCGGTGATTGAAGAACTCAAGGAAAAAAAAGCGCGCAATGAAACCCCGAAGAAAATTCAGCATATCGCCAATCTCAGTCTTGAGGATCCCGAGCTGGCACATTTTTGGTCTCAGATATTGAAGTATGATGAAACACCCGAAAGCATTGAGGCGGAATGCGGCTCGAAAGAGGCAAAGGATGTTCAGAAAACGGTTTCCTATTATCCCAACCTGCTCGATTTTTTAACGAGTAAAAAGATCACATCTCAGTCCTACCGTTTGTGGCTTCTTAAAAAACCGCTCCTTTTGGCAATTTTTCAGGATGAAGGAGTTGCCAATGACATCATCAGGGAGAGGCGCTCTTTGTATAATGAACTAGACAAAGCCGAAAAGAACCAAAGAGGGGAACGTAAACAGGATCTGGAGATAAAATTCGAAACCATGTTCAAAGACAAAATTCCCCCCGATATACCCAAAGGTATGGTGAATTTTCAGGTTTCTTTGTCTTATCCTCCAAAGTAGATTGTTTGGTCATAGTGCTTGGTTAAGCATTTAATTTTTCCTCGAATCGAAAAGCATTTCATATCTGAGGCGATCAATCTTAGTAATGTGACCGGACGATAAATCATGATTGAATCGTCGTTATCGAAGATGACCGTTTCTTTGATCCAGGAAGTTCTTATCGGCTTGATCTGAAATCCCCCTGTCAGCAAGACATTGTTCCGATAGCTAACTATCAAGCTTGGATCAAATCCATCAAAAGTGAAGTCATATCGGTTGCATTTCTTTTCACCTACCGTTTTGCTAATTTGAGAATGGATGCCATTCAAAAGCATTTTTTCTTTGGATTGCTGCTTCTTGAGAACTGCTTTAGCTGATGGGATAAGTTTATGTTTTTTTCTCGGCTGTTTTGTTGTAAGGCGGATTTGAAGAAATTTTTTTTCATTATCAATGACAGAATATCCTAATGACTTAAGTATCGTTTTCATTTTTCGAATGATCTTTTCATTATAGGCTCTGGATACATTTGTCATGATGGTTAATTTGAGATCATAAGGATCTTTGGCGGCTTCCCACGTTTTATAATACTTGTCAATACGCCATTCTTTTTGAGACCAATAAGTTTGGATCTCCTCTGCAAGAGTTATCAGTGCAAATGTCAGCAGTTGGGTTTCGCGATCATTCAATTCCTTTCCCCTCATACTGGCATCAAGAGAATGGCATCTATTTTCTACATTCATGGCTGCCTCCCTGTTATCCGAAACATAACAAATCCGGAATTTTAACCTAATTGTAAGACATCGAGAGATTTAGTGAGTTTTAAGTGGACAATATATAGAAAAAAGCGCTACCATTTTTCTTTCATAAATCAACCAAGGATATGAAATGAATGTAATACGTGAAACAGTGAAATTTGCCACCCCGCCTCTGGAGCTGGTCCAAAAAGAAGTAGCTGAGCAAATCGAACTGATTTTAGAAACTGCATTTTATAATGCCGCAGTTGAAATCGGGCCTTATGCCTTAAAAGAACTCATCTATCAAGTCGATTCATATATTCAATCATTAGAAAGTAATGTCAGTAAACAATATGCATCTCTTGTTCACGATATGATATCAAACAAAATTAAAGAAAAGATCTCTGCCAAATTGTTGGACATTGCCAATATTCTGATGCAAGATAATGGAATCATCGGCGACATGTCTCTGAAAGTCAGCAGTTACGCTTGTCATCGTTTCGCCCTGCAAAATAAAATCCACGAAAAAGTGTCATCGCTATTATCAGATTTCTTAATACCTGCTGGGGGTAAATCTTCTTCACAAAAACCGAATAGTACTCAAAAAATAGCTGCATCGATTACCGCTCAAGCGATTGTCAATGTTTTTGCCGCCAACTTGGATTCTTTTGGAAACTCTTATCAGATTAAAGATATCACCCAAGAAAGAAAAGGATGTGGAATTATGATGTATCGGGGAGCCGATGTTGTCATGAATTGTGTTTCATCCTTCTTTGACACCTAACAGTTTTATTGCAGTGAATTTGCTTGGTATGTGCAGCGGCAATTGCGTCAAATATTTTTTCGCGAATACGATGCAGCGCCGCAAGCTGTCTGCGTAATCTTTCATATAAATTCTTTTGATGATTTGTTCGAGCTTGTTGAATTTTTTCTTTAAGCAGCTTTGTATTCAATTTCTCTCTTAGGAGTTTAACGGCTTTCCTACTCTCTCCTTTGTCAATATAAAATAAACAAACCCTTTTATATAATTTATATTCAGTCATAAGGTGTTGAATTTTACTTGCTCTTTCATTTGCTTTTTCAACTTGGTTGTTCTTAAAGTAATATTCGGCAAGCTGCTCGTACAGAGGATCCCGGCGGCTGATTGGGATTTTTCCTATAATAGCCATAGCCTTGCGAATTTCCCCCATTTTATCATACTCGACAACTTGTTCACTTAACGAAAGATTTGCTTTTACGGATCTGATGCTTTTCATGTTGAGTTCCGGCATGTAGCCAGTAATCCGAACATTGCTAGTGACTTTGTTGTTCTCAAAAATTGGATTGCCATTGATGAGTGTTATACTATTCCTTAAATGCGACTGGTTTCGGCATCCCGGTTTCAGCTGAATGCTTTTGGCTCTCGGGAAAGCATCTCGTAGGCTATTCCTACTTTCACAAGGATCATGACCTCTAAGTGATATATTCATAGTTACCTTGAAGTAAATTTTTTTCGAATTATGATATTCAATACAAAGTTTTCTCATCAAGAGCTAACTTGGCGCACCTTTTAGCGGCATAAGTGAGGATGAAGTCTGCACCGGCTCTTTTTATTGAAAGCAAGTGTTCCATCAGCACTTTGTCCGCATCGAGCCATCCCTTTTCCTCAGCGGCCATGACCATCGCGTACTCTCCGCTCACATGGTAGGCGGCGATGGGAAGGTTTGTTTTCTCTCTCACTTTCGCGATGACATCCAAGTAGCTAAGCGCCGGTTTGATCAGGAGAAAATCGGCGCCTTCTTCCTCATCCAGGGCGCTTTCAATAAGGGCTTCTCTGATGTTTGCGGGATTCATTTGGTAAGTTTTTTTGTCTCCGAATTTCAGGCTTGAACCCAGAGCGTCTCGGAAAGGGCCATAGAGCGATGAAGCATATTTTGCCGCATAGGACAAAATGCCGACGTGCGTCAGTCCTTTTGCATCCAGGCGTTTTCGGATATGGCCCACTCTTCCGTCCATCATATCGCTTGGAGCGATCACATCAGCGCCGGACTCTGCGGCGAGGACAGACATGTCCGCAAGAACCTCAAGGGTCCTATCGTTATCAATTTCCCCTTCATCGGTTGCAAGGCCGTCGTGGCCGTGATCCGTATAGGGATCGAGGGCAATATCGGCCATCAGGCACATTTCGGGTATTTCGTTTTTCAGCCTCTTCAGGGATTGCTCCAAAAGGTTTCCCTGCCGCACAGCTTCGGATCCGGAAGCATCTTTTCTTTCGTAAGGGATAACGGGGAAAAGGTCGACCGCCCGAATTCCCAGCCTGTAAAGTTCGATGGCCTCTTTCACCAGTCCGTCAAGGGAATAGCGAAAAACTCCCGGAAGAGAAGCGATTGGCTCTTTGCCCTTGGAAATTTCGGCAACAAAAAGGGGAGCGGCAAGGTTTGCCGGAATCAATACCGTTTCCTGAGTGAGGGACCTGATCGCTGTAGACCTGCGGCCTCGTCTTGGGCGGCGTATGAGAAATTCGGGAGCTGAAGTTTTAATCATAGTCTGTTATACTCCGAGTGATGATAAGTATTACCATACTAACGAAAAATAGTGAAAAGCATCTAGAAAAAGTTTTAGATGCTCTTGTCGATTTTGACGAAGTGCTGATCTACGATACCGGCTCGATTGATAAAACATTGGAGATCGCCTCGCGGTATTCCAATACTCGGACCTTTGAAGGACCCTTCGAAGGTTTTGGAGCCACTCACAACAAAGCTTCGCAAATGGCCGGTCACGACTGGATTTTGTCGATTGACAGCGACGAGGTTCTGACTCCCGAATTAAAAGAAGAGATCTTCAATCTGCAGTTGGATCCTTTAACCGTCTACTCATTTCCCCGTAAGAACTACTATAATGGAAAGTGGATCAAATGGTGCGGCTGGCATCCGGATCGCGTTGTTCGTTTATATAACAAAAAGAAGACAAGATTCACCTCTTCCGATGTTCATGAAAGAGTGGTTGCCGACGGGTTCAAACACTGCCTGTTAAAGGGAGCTGTTAAGCATTATCCTTACGGCGGCACGGCGGATTTCCTCTCCAAAATGCAGCATTATTCGGAATTGTTCGCGCGCCAGAACGCCGGGAAAAAAAAGGCGTCTTTTTTTAAGGCTCTCTTTCGCGGCTGGTTTGCCTTCTTTAAAAGTTTTTTTCTAAAGCGGGGATTTCTTGGGGGAAAGGAAGGTTTTATCATCTCCCTCTATAACGCCAATACCGCGTTTTACAAATACGTAAAACTTAGCGAAACGAATCAGAGAGAATCTTGAGTATTTTCCGGTGTCCGGAAGAGAAGGGAAGGTACCCGATCTCATCTTGGGAAGCCCAGAAATAATCTGTGTATTCGGGAGTTTCCGGGACCTGATAAACGAGAGGGGTCAGTTCGGCGCGAAACCTGGTAAAAGAGTGTTTGACTTTCGGAAGTTTCTGTTTGAACCGGGGTGTAAGGCGCCATCTGTCTTTTATGTACGTCAATGCTTCGCTTGGCTCAAGGCCTTTTTCTTCGGTTTCAATATAGGGAAATTCATGCAGGTCCTGCATGACCTTTCCTTCGGCACCTTTTTTTAGGAGTATGCAGTTCTTTGATTGAAGAATGAAAACTGTGCGGTTTAACTTTTCATACTTAATTTTCGCTGTTTTTATGGGAAATTCATTTTCCCTTCCCAGCTTATAAGCCAAGCAGTCATTTTGCAAAGGGCATTCTTGGCAATCGGGTTTTTTCCGGCAGACAGTGGCCCCCAGTTCAATGAGCGCTTCCATAGCTTCCCAGGGCCCGTCTTCGGGAAGGAGGTTCAAGACATGATTTTTTATGGCAGCATACGTCTTCGGTTTGTCGATATCATCTTCGACAGCAAAAAGGCGCGCGATAACCCGTTTGACATTGCCGTCGACTGCAGCCTCCTTCTGTTTGAAAGCAAAGCTTAAAATTGCCCCTGCTGTATAATCTCCGATACCTGTAATTTTTAGTAGCGCGTCCTTTTTTCCGGGAAGCTCGCCACCATGTTGCCGGAGAATCATTTTGGCTCCGGCGTGAAGATTTCTGGCTCTCGAATAATATCCTAAACCTTCCCACGTTTTAATCACCTCTTCAATCGGCGATTCGGCTAAATCTTTGACGGTTGGATAAAGAGAGATCCATCTTTCAAAGTAAGGGATGACGACCGGCGCCTGAGTTTGCTGGAGCATCACTTCAGAGATCCAGACGCGGTAGGGAGTGGGAGAAACTCTCCAGGGAAAGGCTCGTTTATTTCTTTCAAACCATTTTTTTAAATTCTCGATTTGCATAAGGTCAAATGTTAACAATTGAAGAACTTTTTTTCTAAACATATTTCTGTTTGAATTTTAAGGATATAAACGATACTCTCGTTAGGTAGTATTCCAAAAATTATTGCGAGGTTGTGTGAATGCCTTATCTTGAGGAGTTCAAAAATCGAATCCATCAAAACGACTTTCCCAGGTTCTTGCAGCTATGGGAAGAATATGCAAATGGTGAAAGTGTCCACCCTGATGAATTTAAAGAGGTCCTTGATAGGATTTTCAACTCGGATTTTGTATCAAAATTCGGACAGTATGTCGAGACAGCTCTGCCGCTTTGGTCGACAATCGAAGATAAGGAAGCTTCATATGCGATTCTCAAACGGCTGATTGATTTGCAAACCACCAACACCCCTTTTTTACAAGAATTGTCCATTAAAGCTTTGCAGGAAAAGTACGGTGAGACTCCCCAGTTCGACACACGCCTACGCCTGGTTGGCCTAAGAGGCGTGGGAAATTTCCAGGGGGCCCTTTCCAATTTCGAACTGCTTGTTCATATGAGCAAAGGGAAATTTGTTTTTCATACCGCTGGCTGGGGAACCGGGGAGATTATGGAAATTTCTCTGATAAGAGAACAGCTGGTCATTGAATTTGAAAATGTTTTGGGAAAAAGGGATCTTTCATTTGAAAACGCTTTCAAAACATTGAGGCCCTTGCCAGACGATCATTTTCTCGCGCGCCGTTTTGGGAATCCCGACAAATTTGAGGAAGAGGCCAGAAAAGATCCGACTCTGGCAGTCAAGCTCATTTTGAAAGATCTCGGCCCGAAAACAGCCTCGGAGATTAAGGACGAGCTGTGCGAACTGGTCATACCCGAAGAAGATTGGGCGAAATGGTGGCAAAGCGCCAGGCAGAAGCTCAAGAAAGACACGATGGTGGCGGTGCCCGCCAGTTTGCAGGAGCCTTTTTTCTTAAGAGATGCGGAGATTTCCCATGAAGACAGATTCCATAAAGAGATTTTTCAGGCAAAAAAGGCAGGGGATATCATTCTGGCGACCTATAATTTTGTCAGGGATTTCCCGAATATGCTTAGCAAAGACGATGTAAAATCATCGATCAGGGAAAAACTCATGGAGTTATTGAATCTCCCCGATTTGACTACCGATCAAGAAATTCAGATATTGTTATTTTTCGAAAATTTCCTCAATTCTTCTGTTAAAGAGAAACCCTTGAAAGAAGCGGTTCAATCTCTAGATAATCCCGGAAAAGTTGTTGATGATATCCAAATACTAGCTTTAAAAAAACGGCTGCTAGCAGCGATTCGCAATTTCCGGCTCGATTGGGAGGAGATCTTTTTGGATGCTCTCCTCAATATCCAACAGAATCAACTCCGCGATTATATCTTAAAAGAACTATCTGGCAAGGATACAATCAGAAAACTCGAGCACAAATTGGAAGAACTTCTCTATCATCCCGCTAAATATCCCGAAGCTTTCGTCTGGTATTTTCAAAAGCTTGTATCGCAACCCGGCGAGCTTTTTGCCGACAAGAGCGCTCAATGCGAATTTTTGGAGGCTTTCCTTATTTTGCTGCATCAGATCGAGCAAAAATTGACATATCGGGACCTAGTGAAAAAGATGTACCATATTCTGACTAACAAACGTTTTCAGGTCGTCCGCCAGATAATTGAAGGGTCGAGTCTTGAGTTTATACAAGAATTCATTCTTCTTGTGACGAAATGTCAAACATTTAACAGCCACGACCTTAAGATAATGAGAGCTCTTGCCGAAGTGGTCCATCCTTCGATCGCCGAAGATAAAAAGCAAGCCAGGCAGGAAGAGGAGCATTTCATCTGGACAACGGAAGAGGGGTATCTAAAAACCCGGAATAGAATCGAACAGCTTGGAACTGTGGAGATTGTGGAGAACGCCCGGGAAATTGAGAAGGCAAGGTCCCTCGGAGATTTGAGAGAGAATTCCGAGTATAAATTTGCTCTGGAAAAGCGGGCACGCCTCCAGGGGGAACTGAAAATGTTGTCAGACCAATTAAATCGTGCTAGGATCATAACCAAGCAAGATATTCCCTCAAATGAGATAGGAGTAGGCACGGTCGCTGAACTGGTCAATTCCCAGGGAGAAAAGTTGACCTATACAATATTGGGTCCCTGGGATGCCGATCCCGACCGAAATATTTTGTCTTTCCAGTCCAAACTGGCCCAGGAAATGAAAGGGCTCAAAGGGGGGGACAAGTTTACTTTTCGGCACGAAATATATACTGTGTCGGGTATTGAGAGTTTTATGAAATAAAGAGGTTTCATGGAAATTGTCCTAGCCAGTCGCAATGTTCACAAAATACGTGAATTTCGCGATATGTTGAGTGCCATTCTCGGTTTGGATGTCGACTCGCTCCTAAGCTTTCCCGATTACTCCCCTCCTTCCGAAACAGGGGAAACATTTGAAGAGAATGCCGAGATAAAGGCGGTACATGCCGCTAAGACTTTGGATAAAATTGTTCTTGCTGATGACTCGGGACTCGTTGTCCCTATCTTGCAGGGAGCGCCCGGAGTGTATTCAAGGCGTTATGCCGGCGATGAGGCTACCGATAGGGAAAATCGGCTCAAGCTGCTGGATAACTTGAAAGGAAGAACCGGAGTCGAGCGTCAGGCGTATTTCGAGTGCTGCCTGGTCCTAGCCGGTCCCGAAGGCGTGCTGAAAAAAGCCAGGGGCCGCGTTGAGGGGTACATTGCCGAAGAGGAAAAAGGAAGAAACGGCTTTGGCTATGACATGATTTTCATCAAGCATGATTATGATAAAACATTTGGCGAGCTTAGCGAAGATGTGAAAAACCGCATTTCCCACCGCAGCAAAGCCATTTCCATGCTATCTCCCTTCTTGGAAAACCTAGCGCTCCGAGAAGTTTAAGTTGATGATATTTTACTACTTTTTTTTGGCGTTGTTGCATAAATCACCACCGAGTCGGGGGTGATTCCCTTTTTTTCTTCTTGCTTCGCGCTCGCTCTTGGCAATTTATTTAGTTTTCCCTGAAAAAGTCCCTTTGACCCTGATTGCTATCTAAACCTTAGCTAGAGCTTACACGAGCGGTGGTATCGTTGCAGGACCTATTTTCTGTTTCAAAAATCTAATGCAAGAAATTCAAAATCCTTATCTTAACCATCTGCACGACTAAGCCGTTGAAACCGGTGCAATTTCGTCAGACCGTAGGTTCGGATATCGAGTAAATTTAATGTTTCAAGGGATTCGGGATTGATATCGGTTCCTTCTTCAATGAAGAGAAGCCCTTCTTTGGCAAGGAGGGAGGATTGGTCGAGCGCGTGGAGGAGCTTTTCCCCGATCCCTTGGCTGTAGGGAGGATCGGCGTAGATGATGTCGAAAGTTTCGGCCCCTTCCATCTTCGAGAGATATTTTAAAACATCACCGAATATTAACCTGGTTTGATCCCGCAGAGAAAGAGCGTCGATATTTTGAAGGATGCTGCGCTTCGCCTCGCGGCTGCTTTCGATAAGTACCGCAGACTCGGCTCCCCTGCTTAAAGCTTCAAAAGACATGATGCCCGATCCGGCGAACAAGTCCAAAAATCGGGCGTGATCAATTTTCGCCTGACAGATGTTGAAAATCGCTTCCCGGACTTTAGATGGAGTGGGTCTGGTTTTCTGTCCCTTCGGGGTGTTGATTTTTCGATTCTTGAACCGGCCGGCTGTTATTCTCATGTTTTTTTACGTCGAACTCAACTACTTTAGATTCTCCCGAAGGCGAGCTGATATGCAACCGATATTTTCCGGTCGGCCAGCCCTGGGAAGGCGCTGTAAACACATAGTTTACCACAGACTCTCCCGGTTTGTCGAGTACGGCCGTTACCGGCGGGATGCTCGAATTGGATTTGGCATGCTCTAAAACGGCTTCAACTTGATCTCCCCTATTGCCGTTTTGTATATAAACGTTGACAGTGATTTCTTTATCCTGTGGAGAAAAAACAACTTTCGGATCGGTTACAATACCGTCGAGTCCAATTTCAGTTCCCATTTGCACTTTTGAAATCTCAAGGGGGTTTTGGTTTTTGCGAACGTCATCTTGATCCCTAAACATTTTTATACTCAGGATTTTCCACTGATTATTTTCACGAATTAGACGATATTGATATGTATTTTTGTCTCCTGAGAGTCCCTCAGCGACCACTGCCGCGGAGACGTAGGCTGGTTTAAAGCTAAGGTCGATAACCTGTGCTTCTTTATTATTTCCCAGTTCCGGATGTCTGGAGACATATTTCTGAAAGGCGTCAAAAGAGGCCGCTTCCTGAAACTGTTTTGAGGCAAAGGCGTAGTAGGCTTTGGACAGGTCGTCCGCTCTTAGGGCTTTAAATTGATCATCGATCAACTGTTTGATTTTTTCTTCATTTTCAGGAGTGTCTTGAACATTTGTCAGGATTTGTATGCCCCAGATTTTCCAGCTGCCGTCCTGCTTGATCAGCCGATAGTCGACCTCGGAGGTACCTTCTTCAGATTGCAGAGCTATTCGGATCAATCTTAACTTTCCCTCCTGCACTCCATGGCCGATCGTGGCTTCCTTTTGTTTGGTAAAGATAGGATAATCTTTGAGAAATGCCTGAAAATCTTCAAATGAGGTGTTATTTTGAAAGTCCTGAGAGGAAAAGGCATAGTAGGCTTTGGAGATGTCGCCTTCTCTTAAAGCTTTCAGCTGGCCTTCAATGACTTTAAGCAGCTGGGTTTTTTCCTGATCCGTAATCGGAGGATAATAGGCCGATTCTTCAACTCTGATTCCCCAGATTTTCCAATCCCCGTCCTCCTTTGCCAGCCAATAGTCGACATCGCTGTCTCCTTTTTCGGTAGTCAGAATAAGCATAACGTGGACTAAGCCGTCCTTTTCCGTCTGATTTTCAACTTTCATGGAACTGAATTTGGTAAATTCAGGGTAATTTTTGATGAATTTTTCAAAATCCTCTTCGGATGTCGCTTTCGTAAATTCATGAGAGACATAGTCGCTGTAGGCTTTGGCAGTGTCGCCTTTTTTAAGATCCTGAAGCTGTTCTCGGATTATCTTGAGCGCGCCGCTCGTCACGCTTTGGGGTTGTTTCTCTACATCGGCTGTGTTGTCGCTCACTTCATAAGAATCTACCGGCGTCGGTCCGTTAACTTCGACGGCCCAAATTTTCCATTGTCCTCTGTCTTTTTCCAGCCAATATTGCAAATTTTGAATATCCTCATCCGATATCAACGATAAGCTAAGCTGTTTGAGTCCGTTGTCATCCTTGATTTCTCCAAATCGAATTGAATCAAATTCAACAAGCTCGGGATTTTCTCGAACGATAGTCTCAAATTCTTCATAAGGCACAATTTTTTTAAATTCTCCCGAGAGGTAATTTTCATAAGCTCCCTTAATATTTCGATATTTTAAGTCCAGAAGATGGTCCTGAACGACTTTCACTAGATGTTCGTTGTTGTAATCTTGCGACTGTATCCGGGGCTTTTGTTCAAAGGTCATTGCGATCTGTTCCGACATTGTCTGGATGCTGTCGATTTTCCATTCCCCATACTCTTTGCTCATTCGATAAATAATGGGAACTAAAGAGCCTTCATTTGTTTTAAGTTCTCCAGACAGAGTGGCGTGATCGCCCCGTATATTTTCTCCAAAGAAATCGACAGAGTCGTTATCAGTTAAAATGGGGCGGGTTTTGACCCAATTTCGAAATTGTTCGAGGGTATTTTGTTCCTGATAATTATCCGAGGTGTAAAGGTAATATGCCCGGGAGTAATTGCCTCGCTTTAATGCAGTCAATTGATTTTTTGCTGTTTGCGTCAGGGTCTGTTTGGATTCCTCCAGTACAAAGTAGCCCGCGCCAGCCATGATCATGAGGGTGATGATGGTGAATCCAAGCCATAAAAATGTATGTTTTTTCTGTTTCATATGGGGAAAATCCTAATTTTATAAAAGGCTCTTTGGGTCATGTTTTTTAAAGTTTCACGTATTTAGATAAATGCCGAAGGGCAATTAATTTTGCAAGGGGGGAAAGTCAAGAAAGTGTGCCTCCATAGTGCTGAATGAGCGCTTCTGCTTTCCCTGAATCGATATTTTTGAGTTTTTCATAGATCGCAAGTCCTTTTGCGTTTTCGCCTTGCTGAAAATACAAAGTTCCCAGCTTATAAAGGATTTCATCCTCGCAAGGGAGCAGCGACAAAAGGATTTCATATTCTTTTATTTCTTCCTCAGGCATTTGCAGGTCATGATAGCTATAGGCGAGCTGTTGATGGATCCAAGGATCGTTCGGGGCGTATTCATTGAGTATTTTAAATTCTTCAATTGCCCGTTTTGATGCCCGGGTGAATTTTTCCTGAAAGATTGGGAATTTCCACGCTCCTTTATGGTGATAGAGTCCAGAGAGCATCACATAGGCGTTGGCAAGAGCTGCATGCAGCTCAAGATCGGTCGGTTCTTGTTTTATGAGTTCAATATACTCTTTAACGGAGCGATGCAATAGGCATTCTTTCATTTTATGGACGTCGTGCCAGTGCCACCAGAAACTGAGCTTCACCGAGGCGGGCGATAAAAACTTCAAGAGTTTTGGGACAGGGTAATATTTGTATTCTTTTCCATGAAGGGCTCCGGCCATGCGGACGAAGCCGTTTGCCAGTTCAATATGATACTCAGGTTCATCGGGGTGGTGGGATGAGTGGCGCGCAAATTCCTCAGAGAAGGTGTCGCAGATTTCTTCGAATTTGTCCTGCTTTTGCGTGAGTTTATAAAGGCGGAGAATAAAATAGGCAAAGAAGGTGGCGAAAATCAGAGCCAGGTTCACTGCAAGAATAGCCGATTCTACGAGAAAGGTAAAAAAAATGACAAAAGTGACCACTTCGATTGCCAGAAGAAGCCAGAAAAAATAATTAAAGAAGGCGTAGTTTCTCGTAAATCTGAAAAACCGGGTAAGTATTGGCGTGCGGATTTTCGTTTTGTCCGGTTTTATTCCGGAATGCATAGCGGCGTCCGGTTTGATGAGGGAATCTTGAATATCGGAAAGTGACATTTGATTAAACAATCGCTGATATTACATTTTTTTTCCAGAAAACCTTGCTCGAACCATTAACGCTCTACTCGGATACTCTGGTTTTGGAAGAATATTCCAATTTAAGCTCTTCCCGATGGAACAAGTAGAGGCCGGTAAAAACGACAGCGGCGGAAGCAAAGAACGGCCATTCGGCTGACTCTCCGAGGAAAATCCAGCCGAAAAGTGCGGCAAACATCGGGGTTGTGAAGCCGGCAAAGGACATAAAAGTCGGGCTGTAGCGCTTCAGCAAAAAGCCGTAGAGGTTATAGGCTAGGAAATTCGAGATAATCATCAGCATAAGGGCGCATTCAAAAAAGGGAATGATATTTGTGACCGGAATAGGATTCCAATTTTCATAAGCTAAAGAGTGTCCAAGCGCAAGCACTCCGCCAAAAAGCATGCAAACTCCATTGATCATTAAAGGGGAATAGCCTTCTTTCATCATTTGGCTTAAGAGAATCCAGCCATAGACGCTGCTGAGAGCGGCGACGATGACGGCGATTTCTGCGGAGGATAAGAAAAAAAAGTTTCCTGAAAGCTCTTCGTTTCCTTGCTGGATGGCGAGAATGGGAATAAATCCGACAAATCCGATAAGCAGGCCAATCCATTTCATTTTGGTCAGTTTTTCTTTAAACAGCAAATAGCAGAGCAGAGCGGATGCAAAGGGTGAGAGGCTGTAAATGAAGCATGTTTTGAAAGAAGTCAGGTATTGAAGGCCCCAAAATTCGCAGACATTTGTCAAATAGATGGCAATAAAGCCTAAAAAAAGAATTTTTACTATATGCTGTTTTTTAATATAAAATTGTTCTCTTTTGAAAAACCACTGATAACCAAGCAGAATGAGACCTGCCAAGGTCATGCGGGTCCCGACCAGGAAAAACGGGGCGGCATCTATGCCGAGGGCTGTTTTCCCCAAGGTGAAGACGCTGGCGAACAGAGCGTAGAGGACAAAAACTAAAATCATAACGTTTATTTTAAAGGATTTACCCATTAAACGAAAGACATTTTGAGAGCATGAGGCTCATTAAAATAATTGAATATTATAAAAGATTTTGATAAAATTCAAATAAATTGAAAATATATTAAGTGTTTAATATAATTTAGATATAAAAAAGGGGTTTAAAAATGCAAAAGATCAAAGTTCTCTTGATCGAAGACGAGCAAGATATCGCCGATTTGATCAAAATGAATGCGGAACTATCTGATTTTAAAGTAGTTGTTGAAAATGATGGCCTCAATGGATATATGGCGGCTGAACGGGAAAAGCCCGATATTATTGTCTTAGACATTATGCTTCCGGGGATGAATGGGCTCGATGTTTGCCGAAAGGTCAAAAACAATCCGGCGCTTATGGACATTCCGATTATCATGATCTCCGCCAAAAGCGAAGAACTAGACGTGGTGCTCGGATTGGAACTTGGGGCCGACGATTATGTGACCAAGCCATTTTCTCCTAAAATTCTTCTATCCCGCATAAAAGCGGTTCTGAGGAGGAGAAGCGAGCCGAAAAAAGAGCCTAAGAGGCTTGGTTTTGGCAAATTCACGATGGATGTCGACAGCTACCAGCTGCGCAAGGGGGAAAAGCTTATTCCTCTGACGCTCTCCGAATTCGGAATCCTCAAGCGGCTGGTCGCCAATCAGGGCAAGGTCCTCACAAGAAACCAGCTTCTCGACGACCTTCATGGGGACGAATCTTACGTCGTCGACCGCAATATCGATGTGCATATCGCCTCTCTTCGTAAAAAATTGGGTCCTAATTTCAACTGGATCGAGACGGTACGCGGCGTCGGCTATCGCTTCAAGGATGAAGCTTAAAATCCTGCTCTTCTAAAAAATAAAAGGGTTTAGAGTATTCTAAACCCTTTTATTTTTAGTTTGTGGTATAATTATATTATATAAATTACTTTTTAATTTAAAATTATGAGCCGTTTTGAAGAATTACAAGCGATTGTTAGGGAACAGGTAACATTCAAAACCCCTGCTGAAATGGCCTCTTCTAAGCAATTGGGGAAAACGGACGAAGCCGTAAGCAGCAAGGCTTTGGGGATTTTGGAAGATGCCGGCCCTGTCAAAGAGGCAAAACTCAATAGAAACCTTTTAGTTCCCGCATCCTTAAGTTCCGAAGCTGTCAAAGCGAGCCAGATCGGCAAAGACCTTTTCGGAGATAAGTTATTCCGTCTTGTTCGGACGGTGAGCCAGGCGTTTTCTTCGGTTTTTTCCTTGGTCTATAATTTTATCAGTGAAAAAATCGACGGCAGGGTTAGCAGCCAGCGTCTCAGTCAAAAAATGGGATCGGAAATCAGAAAGAGTGAGTCGCAAATTGCCAAAAATATTCGTGGATGGCCGGGCGAAGTAGCCCAATCGACTAGCATTTTTGAAGAAGCTGACAAACCCCCTCCCGGCCGTGGAACGTTGGATAAGTATTTTGCTAAAGTTCTTGAGAAAGGGGTCGGCGAATTATTAGAGGAAATTCATGAGTTGAAAACCCGCCCTTTCAGCTCATCAGTCGGGAAGCCTTCACAAACAATGCAAAAAAACAATGCCGAGGAAGCCCAGCTTTGCTTGGATATTGTGAGTGGCGTAAGAACAATTGCCGACCTAAAAGAATCAGAAGACAGCTCGGGAGTTAAAACTTTGACATTCACTCATAAAGGCCGAAGCTACGAGATCAATCACAGTCAAGATCCCCATATCTATAATGGAGTTAAAAATAGAGATTTGATCAAAAGGGCAGCGCTGATTTTCGATGCAGCAAAAGATTCTAAGTTAAATGACTTGAAAAAAGAAACGCTTGAGAAACTCTCCGGATTATGCCAAGACCCCAATCAAATCGATGATGACTTGGACCAAGGATTGAAAATACTGGCCGATGCTTTTTATCAGGTAGAAACTCATATGAAAAAGAAAAATCCCAATTTTGATCTGGAACAGGCTGAAGCTGAACATATCAGGAGTCGAGGCAGGCCGATTATCGTCAACATTTTTGAAGTGGAAGCCGGAGGCGAAAGAAGAACGTTTGTGGGAATGCATAAACCGATGTCAGAGGTAACCATTCCCAGTTCAATGCAAAGCGAAAACAAGCTGGCCAACTATGTATCGACATCGGCGGGTGTCGTACGGGATGGAAAAGTGGAGATGAAGTATACAGGAATTCGCCATTCACGCCCCTCTCCCATTGCGGTTAAAGATGGGTATCAAAGGCAGGCCATTGCCGCTTCGAATGTCAAACAGTCGATTGGCGATATCGCCAGTAATATGGTAGTCAATGAAAATAATTCGGAAAAAAACCCGCTTCCGGTTCCACTGGCCCCCACGACGCTCCTTACGGCGAAAGTAGGGGACATCGTTCGAAACAGAAAGAAAATTGCCGGCAGTTGGTCAGGGGAGTCGGAATCCATGCAGCTGCAAGAAACCATGCAGGCCTATCGTCTATACGATGGTTGTGTAATGAATGTCAATGGCGTATGGATCAAACCGGTTGTCCACCATATGAATTTTGGGGTGAATCCCGCCGGAGCTAATCAGGGCTTAAAAGGAATAGTTCCAGACGCTCCATTTCAACAGGAGCTCAACTCCCACGGCATGATGGCGCAGCATCAGCTTGTGAAAGATTTTTTTAACGAAAATATTCTCGATGAAGATTTAAAAAACCGGGTTTTTGAATTCTTGTCCGGCGATTTGATAAAACTGGAAGGTCAATACAAAGATCTCAAAGAAGTCATCCATCGCAATTTGCAGAAAGATCAAAAGGCTCTTGCCTCTCAGTATGAAAGTTACAGCCTAATGCCTTCCGGAATAACAAAAAAAGAAATTGTCAAACTGGAGAAAAGAATTGCAGGCGAATACAAAAGATTGGACATCCTTGCAAGGGGGCTTGTCAAAGAGCAGAAAGAGGCTTTTTTGGGACAGCCAAATCGCCGTGAAGTGCTAAAGAGTTTAAAGGAAAAACTCAATCCCGTTCTCGCTTCTCTTCTTCAAGATCATGAGGACTTTAGACGCGCAATTTTTACGATGGCTCATAAAAATACCGCAACAGTTGTCGATGTTCCAGCGATGCGGAATATGATTTATCAAAAACTGGGGATTCTCAGTCTCTTTTACTGCAAGAGCGCCGAAGACCGCACCGGCAATATCGAAATCAAAACTTGCGCCAGGATGATGTATGAAGAAATGTCAGGAGAACCTCCGGGAATTGTCGACTGCAAAGAAACGGGCATTAAGAATGAGATATTCAGACAAGTCTTTAACGCCTCCCCGTCTTTAAACAACACCGAGCAAAATTCCGACTCCCGGGGCCTGCAGATCAGCCCCGAGGTAAATCCTCCAGATATGGAGCAGCAGATCAAGCAGCAAAAGAAAATGGCGGGATTTGCCAAAAAAGTTTCCCAAACGGCTAGAGAAAAGGTCCAGTGAGTGTATAATTGAACCATGTCTGATTATGAATTGCTAGACAGCGGCAACGGAAGAAAATTGGAGCGTTTTGGCCGGTATATTCTGGATCGGCCGTCGCTTCAAGCTCTATGGCGTCCCAGGCTTCCCCTTGAAGAGTGGAAAAGAGCCCATGCCGCTTTCACTCGGGAGCCGGGTGGCCTTTGGAAAAAAAGGCAGGGGTTTGCCGAAGAGTGGACCATTGAAGTGGAGGGTATTCAATTTAAATTGTCTCCGACAGATTTTGGCCATCTGGGAATTTTTCCCGAACAGAGCGCCTCTTGGAAATGGATTCAGAAAACGGTTCCCAAAGGAGCTAATGTACTCAATTTGTTTGCCTACTCCGGCGGTTCGACGCTCGCTGCGGCGCTATCCGGAGCGAGTGTTACCCACCTTGACGCGTCAAAAAAGATGACAGCTTGGGCGCGGGAAAACGCTCGGATAAATGGGCTTGAAGAAGCACCCGTGCGCTGGATTGTCGATGATGTTAATAAGTTTTTAAAGCGAGAGATTCGGCGAAAGAATCGTTACGACGCGATCATATTGGATCCTCCGAGCTTCGGGCGGGGGGCAAAAGGAGAAGTATTTAAAATTGAAAAAGATATTCAGGGAATTTTAAGCGACTTGGCTCAGCTTCTCAGTGACCGGCCATTGTTTATCCTTTTGACTTGCCACAGCCCCGGTTTTACACCAATTGCCATGGGCCATCTGCTGACTCAATTTTTTGATGGCGGCAAGGTGGAAACCGGCGAGATGATACTCGAAGGAGGGGGCGGTGCCTTCTCTCTTCCGAGCGGAAGTTTCGCGAGGTGGAGTCCATGTTGATCACAAGTTTGCAAAACCCGAAAATCAAAAATTTGGTTCGACTTCGAGAGAGGAGGCAGCGGGATAAAAGCGGCTTTTTTTTAATCGAAGGTTATCGCGAGCTTTTGAGGGCTGTCGATTCGGGCCTTGAAATTGACGAACTTTATTTTTGTCCCGAACTGTTTTTAGGGGAAAATGAAAAGGCGCTCATTCAAAGGATTGGAGGGCAGCCGTTTATTTGCACTCCGCAAGTGTTCAAAAAAATATCCTATCGCGATAGGCCCGACGGTCTTCTCGGTGTGGCTAGGCAGATGAAACAAAAACTCAGCGATATTCGGTTTCAAAAAGTTCCTTTTGTCGTGATTGCTGAAAGCATTGAAAAACCGGGTAATTTGGGAACCATTCTCCGCACTTCGGATGCTGTAGGCGTCGACGCTCTCATTGTTTGCGACCGCTGCACAGATATCCATAACCCCAATGTTGTACGGGCGAGCGTCGGCACACTCTTTACTGTACCTGTTGTTGAGGCAAAAAGCGAAGAGGTCTCGAATTGGCTTGGGAAACACGGTATTGCAGTCGTTGCCGCGACGCCTTCGGCGGAAAAAATTTACACCGAGGCCGATTTGACAAAGCCGATAGCTGTTGCCTTCGGAACCGAGCAATACGGTCTTACGGATTATTGGATGAAGGCGGCCGAAACCAAGGTGAAAATTCCGATGCTAGGCGTTGCCGATTCTCTCAATGTGGCGCTGTCGACCGGAGTGCTTCTTTATGAGGTTCTCCGGCAGCGAGGTTGCTGATGGACATTGTGTATGAAGACAACCATGTGATTGCCGTGAAAAAGCCGGCGGGGCTGCTCACCCAGCCAAGCGGCACTAAGGAGGACAACCTCGAAGATCGGGTCAAAGCTTATATCAAAAAACGGGATGCCAAGCCTTCAAATGTGTTTCTTGAAGCGGTCCACCGCCTTGATAAGCCCGCTTTCGGGTTGGTTGTCTTTGCCAAAACCAGCAAAGCCCTTTCCCGTCTGAATGCCGCGCAAAGGGAGAAGAAATTCCGTAAATTTTACCGGGCCGGGATCGAAGGGGCCCTACCTTCGAAAGAAGGGACACTCGCAAATACCCTTTATCACGACCATCACAGGGCCCGGGTTGTCTCTTCCGGCCATCCTAAGGGCAAGGAGGCGATTTTGCACTACAGGGCTTTGAAATCCGGTCTAGTTGAAATTGAGCTGGTTACAGGCCGCTACCATCAAATTAGGGCTCAATTGTCCCATATAGGCTGCCCTATTTTGGGAGATAAAAAATATGGAAGCACAAGGCCCTTTCCTTCAGGGATCTATCTTGAACATTTCCGGGTAGAATTCCCCCACCCCATAAATAATAAGCCTTTATTAATTATAGTTTAAATATATAAATATAATGTTATAATAAAAATAAGCATTATTTATTAGTGAGGGAATATTTGTATGCATAATTATAAAAAGCCCTCTATCTGGGAAAAAATCAGTGCGGCATATTTAAACTGTATCAGACTCTATGTCAAATACTTAAGAAGACGCAATATTGTCGTTTTCGGGCTGGTTTCCGCAACATTTCTCACTGAGCCTCTTAACGCCTTCAAAGGGGCGTTTATGACCCCATATGGATGGAAGCGGCATTTCGATTATTTCGATTTAAATCCCAAGTCGCTTACAGAAAGCCAGTTGGAAAAAAATCCGGTTCTTCTTATTCATGGCAATTACGACAATCAAAGGGCCTGGCTGCAACTTGCCGAAAAACTGCAGAAAGAAGGCATTCCTGCTTTTACCCTCAATCTCCCTCCCGGGAAAGTATCCCGCTGGGATAAATCCCTGCTCGAAAAAAAATGGGAAGAGATCCGAAGCCTCTATCATCAATATGGACGTAATAATCTGGCTATCAATGTAGTAGGTCATTCCAGAGGGGCTTATCTCTCTGTCATGTTGGGCGTCAACAAGGAAGGGTGGGATATCAAGAAGAGAGGGGTTCTTTCTACCGACATATTGAAAAGACGTCAAAGACAAGATATTGGCAAAATCATCCAAATCGGCCAGTACTTTTCCTTAAATGAATTTCAGGATAAAGTCTCTACAGCTCTGAACCTTAAAGAGAAAATTTTCTGCATCACCGGAACTAGGGATATCCTGGCTCCGTCTAATTCCAATGCCCTGCCTCCCGATCAGATATTTACCTTTGACGAGGGACATTTGGGATTGATTTTTTCCGACGAAGTGGATCGAAAAATCATCGAGATTCTCAAATCTTCTTAACATTTACTCGCTATTATGATTTTAATGAGGTAGAGGTACCTCATGTTGGCAACGTTGACTTCGATCATTTTGGCGATCGTCTTTACTCTGGTATTCCAGGTCCCCGCGTTGGGATTTTTCCCCATTTTGGCCCTTGTAGTCGGAGCCTTGATGATTTTGATCACCCCCTTGATCAAAGGATTGACACTGCTTCCCCTGCAGGCAGCCAGTATTGAAACATCTTCGCGCGCGATGAATATGGCAAGGAAGGATCCTCTTCAAATCGCGCTGACTTTTGTCTGGATCTCTTTTGCCCTGTTTTCTTTGATCTCCGCAGCATTCGGAACAGAGATTTTATTCATTATCTGGATGATATGGCTGGGGCTTTCTCTTGACGCTATCTTTTTTTATACCTGGCGTCAGACCGGTTTCTCCGATCCGCTGCATTTGGTTGCCTTGCTTGCTCGAAATGGGAAGAGAAATTTTTCCGCGGATAGGCAGAAAGAGCTTTGTTCATTTATCGATGCCTTAGGCGAAGTCAGCCTGAAAGCGCTGTTTCAAAAAAGCCTCCCGCTTTCAGCAGAGGTGGTCTCTTCAATTGAAGATTTGGCAAAAGATTACCTGAAGAGTTTCGGAACAAATCATTCAGAAGATGCGGCCAATCGGGTCAATTACACTTTGGGTTTTTTGCTTCACCGTCTGCAAATGCTCTTCAACCACGCAGCCGAAGATAATCTGGAGCCTCTGGCAAATCAGATTATTTTGAGCGTATCGAAACTCACGATCAGTGTAGCTAAATTCGATACGTCTTTGATGAGCCTGCCTCTGCATTTTCTCGAAAATTTCTTCAAAAAAGCGCATGAATATGAGTTAAAAGAGGTGACCGTCAACAGTTCGATCGTTTTACAGGAAATGGCAAAATCCATGATCGAAGATCCAAGCCTGCGCGACCGGAACTTAAGCGCTGTTCTTTTTTCCCTTATTGAACGGATGGAAGAGCTTGCAAAAGACACGTTTAAGGAAGATAAAAGCACCCCCATTTCTTTGCTGATCCAGCCATTCGAGGAGCTCAAAACCCTTTTGGAGGAAAAAATTCCCGAATTTTCCGACTCCAAAGCGGTGATTGCCAATCTTCAAAAAGTCATCACCCAATTTCAGGCTCTTCAGGGCGTCCTTCAGTCCGTTCCCAATATCCCCGGATATTCCGAATCCGAAGAATAATGTTGTATCTGGGGCCTTGGATTTGTTATGATCCGGCACATGATTCTCACTCTTCTAAATAAAGGTGTTGAAGACGCTGTTTCGGCTGTGGGGCAGCTCGGGAGCGAAGAGTCGCTTCAGTTTATGATGAAGTCTGCCGAGCTGATTTCCCATGCGTTTGAGAGGGGCAATAAAGTCATCATTGCCGGCAATGGGGGGAGCCTTTGCGACGCTATGCACTTTGCCGAGGAGCTGACTGGCTTTTTCCGTGGCGAAAGAAAGGCTCTTCCGGCTATCGCCTTGTCCGAACCCGGGCATATCACCTGCACCGGCAACGATCTCGGATTTGATTACATTTTTTCCCGCGGGGTCGAAGCCTATGGGCAGCCCGGCGATGTTTTTGTTGGCCTGACGACAAGTGGCAACTCCCCAAATATTGTCAATGCGGTCGCGAAGGCTAAGAAGCAAAATCTCAAAACAGTGGTTTTCCTGGGCAAGGGAGGGGGAAAATTGAGGGGCGAGGCCGATCTTGAGCTCATTATCGACGGTTTTAAAACCTCAGACCGCATTCAGGAGGCCCATATGGCCGCCATACACCTCATTATCGAGCTTGTCGAGCACAGGATGTTCGCTTCCCACAACTGATCAATCTACAGGTAAGCATTCTAGTGTCTTGCATGCCGTCGCCCGCGCTGCGTTCTCGAGAGGGGCGTAGGCGGCCGAATGCTTACCTTTACAAAAATCGCAATTTTTGGTAAAATTTTAATTGATTATTAACATTTTAAGTAGATAATAGCAAATTTTTTAAAAATGGAAAAAGATCGGAAATTCGCTTTTTCCCCCCCTATATTCAATCATGAAAAAACGGTGCGAACGATACATTTTGGACGTTATCCAGGGAAAAAGACAGGGATTTCTCCCCAATGTAGCGTCTCATGGGTTGAAATTTTTAAGTTTCGGCTTCCAGGCTGCCGTAAAAGCTCGAAATTGGGCGTTCAATCGGGGTCTGCTGGCGAGTTATTACCCTCCTGTGCCAGTCGTCGTCAGCATAGGCAATATAGTCGCGGGAGGTACAGGGAAGACCCCTGCAGCTCTTATGCTTGCCGAATCCTTGAGCGAAAACCATAAAATTGCCTTTCTCTTAAGAGGTTATAGAAGCCCCTCCGAACTACGGATCTCCCCCCTCGTCCTGTCTTCGGGAAAAGGACCGGAATATTCGGCCTCCTACTCGGGGGATGAGGCCTATCTCCTATCGCGGCGCCTTCCCGAAGCGTTAGTATATGTGGGAAAAAATAGGGTCCGCTCATCGATACTGGCCGCCCAGAGCGGGGCGGAGATTATTATTTTGGACGATGGACTGCAGCACAGGCGTTTGGCCAGGGAATTTGAGATTGTCGTTGTGGATGCCAAGGACCCGCTGGGGCAGGGGCATTTTCTTCCCCGAGGCTTTCTGCGCGATCATCCAAAAACGCTTGGAAAGGCCGACCTTATCATAGCCAACCACGTCCGGGGCAGCGAGGATTTGGATGTCCTTCGGGAAGCGATCAGTTCCTATACAACAGCACCGATCGTGGGGGTTTGTCCCCAGATCAGTTCGATTGAGTCAATCGCCGGCGAGGGGGTTCCTTCGCTCAGCGGAAAAAAAGCCGGGCTTTTTTGCGGGATCGCCAAACCCGAAAAATTCAAAGCCCTTGTTGAAAGCCAAGGAGTTTCTATCGTTTCCGAGCTTATTTCTTTGGACCATGCTATTCCCGGTAAAAAAAAGCTGAGGAAATTTTCCGAAGAGTGCCAGAAACAGGGAGCCGAATACTTGGTCTGCACGGAAAAGGACAAGGTCAAATTATCCGAGGATGTCGACACCGCGCTGCCGATCATCAGCGTGAACATCCGTTTAAAGATTTCCGCAGGCAGCCTGCATTGGGAAAAGTTGTTGGAACAAATTAAAACCAAGGTGGGGGCGAAATGAAGCTGTGGCTCCAGATATTTATCGCGATGATTGCGGGAACGATTGTGGGAACGGTCATGAAACTGACCGGTTTCGACGCGAAAGCTCTGCAGCCTTTGGGAACAATATTTCTTGAATTGATCCGCATGCTTGTGGTGCTTCTTATCTTTGCGTCCATGACTTTGGGAGTGTGCGGCGTACATGATCCAAAAAAGCTCGGAAGGCTTGGGATCAAAACGCTCCTTTTTTATCTGCTTACGACGATTTTGAGCATTGGAGTCGGCATCGCTTTTGCTACTTATTTTCAACCGGGCGTCGGTTTTTCCGATGAAATGGCCCAAACTCCGATTACGATCACCGAACCGCAAAACTTGGTAGATATTTTTAAATCCATTGTTCCTTCAAATCCCTTCGCCTCGCTTGTTTCGGGCAACGCCCTTCAGATTATTGTCTTTTCAGCTTTTTTGGGAGTGGCCATTAATTTAACCGGAGAAAAGGGACGGCCGCTTCGCGAGGCGATCGAATCGCTTGCCGAGGTGATGTACCAGTTGACTTCGGTTGTTATGAAATTCGCTCCCATCGGCGTATTCGGGATTATGGCCTATGTTGCGGGATCGCTCGGATTTGAGGCGATCAAAAGACTGGCTCTTTTTGTCCTACTTTATTATGCCGCTTGTTTTTTGTTTGTCGGGATTGTTTTTTTCGGGATTTTACGTTTTATCGCCGGCTTGAATCCCATTTACTTTATAAAAGGGCTTTGGTCGGCTATCGTCGTAGCCTTTAGCACCGGCAGCAGCTCCGCCAGCCTTCCGGTATCTCTGCAATGCGTCCATGAAAACCTGGGCGTCTCAAAAAATATCACAAGTTTTGTTCTTCCTCTCGGTTCAACGATCAATATGAACGGAACGGCGATTTTTCAGGGGATGGCGGCGATTTTCGTCTCGCAGGCTTATGGAATCCATCTCGACATTTATTCGATTTTAACGATTGTGATTACCGCCACACTGTCCGCAGTGGGGACGGCGGGCATACCGGGACAGGGTTTCATTATGTTGTCTGCTGTGCTAACATCGGTTGGGCTGCCATTTGAGGGACTTTCCGTGTTCATGGCCATTGACCGTCTGCGCGACATGATCGGCACATCGCTTAACGTAATGGGCGATGCGGTCGTCGCTGTGACAATTGCCAAGCAGGAAGGTGAACTTGATTTGGATTGCTATCGGCAGTCCTATGCAGAATTGGAGGAAAGCGAAGCTTAAGATGAAACTTTGGGTGAAGATCATTATCGCTATGTTCGCCGGAATGGCAGTCGGCTGGGGGATCGGTCCCCAGGCTGAAATGCTGTATCCTATTGGCGAGGTATTTCTCAAGCTCATCAGCATGATCATCGTTCCTCTGGTCTTAGCTTCGATGACTGTTGGCATCACCAGTATTCACGATCCGAAGAAGCTCGGCCGCGTCGGACTGAAAACTTTAGGTTTTTATCTGATAACGACTGTCATTAGCATTGCCCTGGGACTTTCTTTTGCCTATTTATTCAATGTTGGGACCGGTATTGAAATCTCCCCGCAGCAGCCCATTGCTCACGTTGAGCCCATGGGCATCGGCCAGATCTTTTCCAATCTCATTCCTACCAATCCGTTTGCTTCGCTAATTTCCAACCACCACATTCTGCAGGTAATCATTTTTGCGATTTTTCTGGGGATCGCCATCAATTTTGCAGGAGAAAAGGGAAGACCTCTTTTGGACATTATGGAAGCGACTTCGGAAGTCATGTATTCGCTGACTTCCATCGTCATGGAACTCTCTCCCATAGGGGTGTTTGCGATTATGGCCTGGGTGGCTGGACGTTTTGACAAGGAAGTCCTCTTTTCTCTGGCCAAGTTTTTAACGATCTATTATGCTGCCTGCCTCATTCAGCTGTTCATTGTTTTCGGGGGCATGCTTGTTTTTGTAGCCAAACTCAATCCGCGTCCTTTCTTTAAGGGGATGTGGGATGCCATGACTGTGGCGTTCGGAACGTGCAGCAGTTCCGCGACCCTGCCGGTTTCCATGCAATGCGTTCAGGAGCATTTGGGCGTGTCGAAAAATATTTCCAGTTTTGTCCTTCCTCTCGGTTCAACGATCAATATGGCAGGGGCGGCGATCTTTCAGGGTATGGCCGCCATTTTCATTTCCAACGCTTACGGAATCTATCTCGATTTCATGACAATCATCACAGTGGTTATTACGGCTGTACTTTCTGCTGTCGGCGCAGCGGGAATCCCCGGTTCGGGGATTTTGATGCTTTCTGCAGTGTTGGCCTCCGCGGGTCTTCCGCTTGAAGGGGTCGGCGTTCTTTTCGGCATCGACCGTGTCCGCGAAATGATCTCCGCTGTTGTCAACAGCATGGGCGACGCTGTGGTTGCCGTTACCATCGCTAAACAGGAAGGCGAACTCGACGAACTTCAGTACTACGAAGCCAAGCTCGTCGAACTCGAAGAGTCCGAAGCTTAAGATTTGCACAATAAGCTCATAAAATCTTATGATAACAAAGTAAAATGACATTTGATCTTGATAAAGGCGAAAGACTTTCTTGGAGATGGCGTTGCGGCACCATCTTCATTATTGGTGACATTTTTGCCCGGCCGCCTAAAACCGGCTTTGGCAAAAATCGCTGTTCCAAAGGATGCGGGCTGACGCCAATTTTCAATCAGTCTAAGATGTCAGATCTTTTATCTTGCTGAATAATTCACTATACAGCCTATTGATCTTGATATCGGCATCCAGGATCTTCTCTTCAGCTTCGCAAAGCCTTTCGAGGGATTCAATCGAAGTATCGTTTGATTTCAACTCATGACATTTTTCCCGGGCGTCCCGATTCATTTTTACCTGATCCTTAATCTTGAGATAAAGTTGAGATATCTGAATCTGAGCGGGGCTCAATTTTCGATGTTCTTTCCCTTTTTGGGATTTGATCGCAACTTTCTCTTCAGAATGTTGTGGTATAAAATATGCAAGAATATTTGTTGTAGAATTTTCCATAATAATCGTTAGTGTCTTGTCGAAAAAACACTAGCTGTCGACTCCTCTATGATATTGTTGGGAGAAAGAAATCCTTTGAAAAGTTCTTTACTTTGACCCGCTCTTGTCGTGTCAGATTTTTTTTCCCAAACTAAGTTATTTTCTATATTTTGCATCTTTATGGAATTATTTTGCCTAATATGTTAAAAATAAAAAGCGATTGTATAGTAAATGGGTATTTATTGTAAACAAATTTTTTTTAAAATTTTAGGATCGGCTATCTGAAGTCAAAGATTATAGATGAAGAATTCTTGACTCATTATTTTAAAAAAACTAATATCGATGTTTAATCTGAAACCAAGGAAGTATTTATGAAGAAAATAAGCCTGACCATACTCTCTTCAATCATCACTTTTTCACTGTGTGCGGAGAGAGCTCCGGGAGTGTCAAAGTCCGATGAAAAAGAATTATCCCATCTCGTGTCTTATGTCGGAGTCAACCCTTTGAAAGCGGCGTCCGGAACTGAGAAGTTCACAAAAGCCGGTTATTAATATTCCCCTTGGGAATAGGCGGGCTTGCCGTTGTATTTATGCAAATGAATCGTTTGTGTGAAGTTGACGTTTGAATCCGCAAGCCTTTTTTGCAGGTCGATGATTTGGTCGTAGGTGGCTATGTTGCTTTTTGCTTTGAATCTGCAGCGCCAGTGGTCGACAGTGAATGTTTCAGGCATAGGGTCGGGCCACATTTTTGCCCCTCGGTTAGTGATAAGGGTTAAGCTGAAGTCCTTTCCTGCCAGCATTGCCATCAGCCTCTGCAAGTCGTCAATAGACTGATCCCACTTGGTGTAAATATCAACCCCTACAAGCTCTTTATTGACATGCGGAGTTTCTGGAATGGGTCTGGGTGTGACAGGTTTTTGCGGCTTTGCGGGTTTCAGTATTTCGGGTTTTTGGCCGAGACGTTTGATGACAGCATCGCCGAATTCTTTTGTTCCGACTTTTTCCGTGCTCGTTTCCTCATTATAGATGTCATAGGTGTGGATACCGTCTTCGAGTGTTTTGAGCCAGGCATTTTGTATGAGCGAGGCAGTCTGACCCTGTTTTAAATGATTGAGCATCATAATCGCGGCGAGAATGATTCCCGATGGGTTGGCCAGATTTTGTCTTGCTCTTCTAGGGGCGGAGCCGTGAATGGCTTCAAACATGGCTTGCGAGCGGCCGATGTTGGCCGATCCCGCGAGGCCGACCGATCCGGCGATTTGCGCGGCGACGTCGGAGAGGATGTCTCCATAGAGGTTGGGCATCACGACAACGTCGAAATTTTCGGGGGTGTCGGCTAGTTTTGCCGCTCCGATATCGATAATCCAATGCTCGTTTTTTATGTTGGGATAATCTACTGCGATTTCTTCGAATATATTGTGAAAAAGGCCGTCGCTGATTTTTAAAATATTGTCTTTTGTAAAGCAGGTCACTTTCTGCCTGCCGTTGGCCTCTGCGTATTCGAAAGCGTAGCGGATAATTCTTTCGCAGCCGCTTCGGGTGATGAGTTTGATTGCTTCTGTGGAGTCCGGTGTATTCTGATATTCGATGCCGGTGTAAAGGTCTTCTTCATTCTCCCGAATGACGACAAGGTTCATGTCGGGGTGTTTATTTTCTATAATGGGATAGTAGGATACGCACGGACGGACATTGGCATAGAGGCTGAAAGCCCCTCTGATTGTGACATTGAGGCTTTTAAAGCCTCCTCCTTGCGGCGTGGTGATGGGCGCTTTTAAAAAAGCGCGGGTATTGCGCAGCACATCCCATGTTTCGGGTTCAATGCCCGTCTTGATGCCTTTCAGATAAACTTCTTCGCCGATTTTCACTTCATGAATATCGAGATCGGCTCCTGATTCTTTTAAAATTTTTAGCGTCGCGTCCATAATTTCCGGACCGATGCCGTCCCCCCTGGCGACAGCGATACTTGCCTTATTTGATGCCATAATTACCGACCTTGTGTATAATTCGCTTTGGTTCACGACCATCGTGCATGAAAGCAGCGATTTTTAGCAACCTGCACTGGAGTCAGCAATGTTAAAAAACCTTTTCCAACAGCAGAGAGACAAAATTAACTATTTCTTCGAGCATGTCGATCTTGCGGCTGCGGAAGACCTTTTGAGCATGTTTGAGAGCTGCAGAGGTATGATTTTTTTTACTGGTGTTGGCAAAAGCGGATTTATTGCACAAAAAATTGCAACAACGATGACATCTGTCAATGTCAAGTCGCTTTTTCTTTCTCCGGTTGACGCTCTGCATGGAGATATTGGGATCTTATCGAAAGACGATATTTTTGTTTTGCTCAGCCGCAGCGGCGAGAGTGATGAGCTTTTGCAGCTTGTTCCTTTTTTAAGAAATAAGGGCGTAAGGCTTGCGGCTCTTGTCTGTGAGAAAAACAGCCGTCTTGGAAATGCATGCGATTTTGAAATGTTTCTGCCGATACAACAAGAAATTTGTCCTTTTGGTCTCATGCCGACAACCTCTTCGGCAGTGCAGATGATTTTTTGCGATCTTCTCGCTACTGAGCTTATGATCAAAAAGCAGTTTAAAGTTGAAGATTACCGACTGAACCATCCAGCAGGCCGCATCGGCAGAAGAATGACGCTTAAGGTCAAAGACCTTATGCTGACCGGAGACAAGCTTCCCATCTGCTCGCCGAATGATAAAATTATGGATACGCTAGTGAGTTTAACGAATAAGCAATGCGGCTGCATTATCGTCGTTGATGAAGAAGGAGAAATGCTCGGTATCTTTACCGACGGAGATCTTCGAAGAACTCTTCAGGACCTAGGCTCGGATGCTCTGCAGCAGACGATACGCGAAGCGATGACAGAGACTGCCAGGTGGACGACGGCCGACCGCCTCGCCTTCGATGCGATGAAACAAATGGAGGAAGACCAAAAGCATCCCATTACGGTTCTTCCTGTTCTCGAGGATAATAAGGTTGTCGGGGTGATTAAGATTCACGATATCCTTCAATCAGGGGTTTAATATGATAATAGGTATGCCAAAAGAAGTGAAGGAGCTGGAGTTCCGAGTGGGACTAACGCCCGCTTGTGTTGCCATATTGACAAGCGACGGCCATGAGGTCCTCTGCCAGTCGTCTGCGGGAGAATCCATTGGATTTACCGATGAAAAGTATCGCAAAGCGGGAGCGAAAATTGTCGGCACTCCCGAAGAAGTTTACCGGGCAGACATGGTCATCAAAGTGAAAGAGCCGATTGAAAGCGAATATCCCCTGATCAGGGAAGGACAGATTTTGTTTTGCTATCTCCATCTGGCTCCAAATTTAGCTTTGACGGAAAAACTTGTCGAAAGCGGATGTGTCGCCATCGCCTATGAAACTGTAACCGACAAGCATGGACGTCTTCCCCTCCTTGTGCCCATGAGCGAAATTGCCGGGCGGGTCGGTGTGCAGGAAGGTGCCCATGCACTTCAGATGATCGGCGGGGGTAAAGGGGTGCTTCTCGGAGGAGCGCCCGGAGTGCTTCCCGGCAAAGTCGTTGTGATCGGAGGTGGTGTGGCCGGTACTGAAGCCGCTCGGATCGCCATCGGAATGGGCGCTGATGTGACCATCCTCGACAACAACCTTGTCCGCCTCAAAGAACTCGAGCTCAGTTACGCTCCCATGCTCAAAACCCTGTATTCCAATCCTGTTTCGGTTGCCGACTCGATCGCAGAAGCCGATCTTGTGATCGGATCGGTTCTGATCCCCGGGAAGACGGCCCCCAAACTGATCACCAAGGAGATGCTCAAGCGGATGGATCCGGGATCGGTCATTGTCGACATCGCCATTGACCAGGGTGGATGCGGCGAGACATCCCGGCCGACGACCCATACCCGGCCGACTTACACCGAAGAAGGCGTGGTCCATTACTGCGTGACCAACATGCCCGCCGCCTGTTCAAAAACATCGTCCCTAGCACTGACGAACGCGACTCTCAAATACGCACGCGACTTGGCAAATCTGGGCTATCAAAAAGCTCTCAAATTAGATCCCGGTTTGAGAAACGGGCTCAATGTTTGCAAAGGATATGTCACCAATGAGTATGTGGCCGGCGATTTGGGCTTCGATTTTAAACCTCCAATAGAGGCTTTGGTATGATATTAGATAATGCTCCTCTTGGGAAGACGACTAAATATCTGCAAACCTATTCGCCGGATATTCTTTATCCTGTTCTCCGCTCCCTTCAGCGTGAGAATCTCAGAGTCGTTGCCCCCAAGGGCTTTGATTTGTGGAGAGGGTGGGAGCTGTCGTGGCTGGGTCCCAAGGGAAAGCCTGCCATAGCGTCTGCCGAGTTTTATTTTCCCCTGGAAGCTCCCAATATTGTGGAATCAAAATCATTCAAACTCTACTTGAATTCTTTCAATCAGACTGTTTTTGAAACGCCCGAAATTGTCCGTCAGACAATGAAAAGGGACCTTTCCCGCTCTGTCGGAGGGCCTGTGGAAATTAAATTCTTTTTCCCTGAAGGGCCTCAGCCGTCTCTTCCCTTTAAGTTGTCGGGGATCTGCCTCGACAGCCTCGATATCGAGACAGACGCATACAAGGTTGATTCCGGTTTGCTCAAGACAACCCTTGAGTCGGGAGAAGAAACCCTCTATAGCCATTTATTAAAATCCAATTGCCTAGCGACCGGCCAGCCCGACTGGGGGATCTTTTTTATCCGCTACAGAGGACTCAAAATCGACCATGCATCTCTTCTAAAGTATATCGTCTCTTACAGAAATCATACGGGATTTGCCGAACATTGCGTCGAGAGGATGTACAGCGACATTATGGATAAATGCCGTCCGGAAAGGCTCTACTTGTCAACCTCCTACACCAGGCGCGGAGGCCTCGATATCAATCCCGTCCGGTCCAGTTGCTGATTTTAATGAAAGTTTCCTTATAATGAAGGAAAGTGTTGGCTAGTGTTATCCTAAATCTGAGGAAAACTTCTGAGCAATTCAGGATCTCCCTTTGTAGCAACCAATTTAATGTTAATTATTTATTTACCACGGAACCCCCAGAGATCACAGAGACAAAAACCTCTCTCTGTGATCTCTGGGGGCTCCGAGGTAAAAAATTCCATAGGGAACTGCTGTGGGCAATTCATATTCGCATTTGTGCTATAATATTATAGTTGCCGTGAAACTGTGTATTTTCAAGGTGGTGGGGTAATGAGAGCAGTTTGTGCTGTGCGGAGGGGGGCCGAGATTGCCTCAAAACCCTTTGTATTCGGAGCAAAATTGGGGTATCGGGGGGTCAGCGGGTTTATTGAGCATTCGAGACCGCGAAATAAATGGGTCTGGGGGGCTTGCGTCGCGGCCGGGATCTGGGCCCATCGGATGACTGAGGTCTACGCGCCCAAATTTATCGCCGATATCATTGTAGCGCACACCGTCAGCAATTGGGGGTCGTTTTTGGGGACGATATACGGAGCGTATATTCTTGCTCCCGGGTTGATTCCGTCAATCGTCCCTTTTGCGGCCTATGCCGCCGGGGTTTTGGGCGGGCTGGCAGCTGTGCTGGCCATCAACACCCTTTGCCTGTTAATTTTAGGAAAACCATCAAGACAAAATGATGCTGCCAAAACGACTGAAAGCTTATGAGGAAGAGGCAAAGCTCCTTTTGGAAGAAGGGGCTGTGGGGGAAATCGAATTTTCCGAAGGGACCTATCAAATCCAGATTGCCGAAAAGGGCGGATTGGAAGAAGAGTGGACCTTTCTGCAATTAGATCCCCAGGGCCGGCTTCTCGACTGCTTTTGCACCTGCGATGAGCAGGGCGAGGGATCGTCATGCGTTCATCTGGCTGCGGCTTTTTTAAAAATATTCAACCGGGGAAAAACGCCGCTTCACCTACGCTTTTCAAAATCTTTGTGGAATGTCCTCTGCCATATTTTTGCCGATCGTTTAGGGAATCGGCCATCGGTATTAAAGGAACTGAAAAAGGGCAGATTCGGTTTTGAGTCGCCCTCGGGAAAAGTGATTGTCGAGATGGAGGGATTGAACGCCAGGGGGAAGGAGTGGTTGAGAGGCATTATCGAAGAATGGGAGCCGGCAACAGAAGAAACATCGATCAAATTTTCTCACTTGTCTGCTGAAGAAATGGCTCTTTGGCATGAAGGCAGGCCCAGCAGGCATCTTCAATACGAACTCTCTTTCTGGAGCGATATCGCCAAAAAAATGTTTCTATTGCAAGACGAAAACAGTCCCTACTCCCTCCGGTTCCATTATGGCGAAAAAAAACTGCCCGATTGGATTGAGGCGTCTTTTGAAGATTTTAAAATGGGATTTTATCTCTCTGAAGCGAACCTTCCCTTAGTCATTCCCGCACTTGCAACTGTTGCTTCTCCTTTGAAAGTTTATGGGATCGAACAAGAAGAGGCGGTAGAACTCCATTTTAACCGAAAAGATGGGACTATGGATGTTCGTTTAAAGCAACCCGCCCGGTCAAAGGTTGAGGTTCCTCCGATGGGTGAAGGAACTCTCGTCGGCGACTGGCTTTTTGTCCCCGGCGACGGATTCTACGCTTTGGCCGAAACGGGGCTGTTTTCGGAATCGAAGCTTGGAAAGGAGCAGATTGCAGAGCTGCTTACGCGGTACTTTCAGACAGTTCAATCGCTTCTAGTCGACGAGAAAATTTCTAAGGAATTCCTGCATCCTTCATATGAGCTGTTTTTCGACTCTTCCTACAATCTGCACATAAGAGCCTATATTTTCGAGACAGGAGATCTGGGAAGCCCTGAGGCGCACATATTCGGCGACTGGCTCTACCTTCCCGCAAAAGGATTCATGCATTTTGAGGGGCTTCGTTTTCAGGATATCGAAACAATTATACCCGCCGATAAAATCAACAATTTTATTTCCAAGAATCGCTATTGGCTGAATGAACAGGCGGGTTTTGAGACCCATCAGGTCAATATTGAGGCGCAGCTGGTCTATGAACTGGACGATGAGAATTATTTGCACTTTTCTAGTCGGGCAGTCATCCGCAACCAAGAAAGCCTCTACCGAAACCACAAATCCACCGAATCGCGTGCCGATCCTTTCCCCTCGCCTCGCGCATGCACCAGGTGTCGGCATGGTCGACTGCCCGCCCCGCCTCGCCCGCTGAGAACCGGCCAGGATTCGGTTCCTTCAGTTCGCTCCATCGCCGACTTCATAGCAATAGAGCCGGTCTCCGTGCCGAATGTAGAGCCGTCCCCCACAGACTACCGGATGCGCCATACCGCCCCTTTCCCCCGGACTGGCAGCCGGAATTCGCTCACCACTTCATATCTCTCTGGCGTGTCCCGAACCAATGCAACCCGCCCCTTCTCGTTTAGAACGTAAAACATCCGCGGCCCAGGTAGCTGCTCCCGTGCCGATCCCCCGGGCGACGTGTCGCGTTGCTCCCGTTTCCAGTCGAGACAGACCCACGGCACACACCGTGCCCGCTTTGCCTGATGGGCCGCGCCGTAAAGACGCCCTTCGGCAAGAATCACGCCGCCTTGCAGGTTATCAAGGTCATCCGATTTCCAGATCCGCTCGACCGCGGCTCGGTTCCCGTTGACCTTGAGGCGGAGTCTTTCGGAACCGCCCCCATAGCCCGAAGTGACGAAGATACACCCCTCATGAAACAGGGGCGAAGTAACATTGGCTCCGTGTCGCGTTTCGCGAGGATGCCTGAACAGCAATCGCCGTTCTTGGCGTTCACCCCAATCAGGGATTCTCGGTCAGGGCCAGGATGATCCGCAGTCCCCGATATTCAATGATCGTCGGCGTGGCGTAGCCCGCCGCTTCTCCGACGGATCGGCCGTCCAGATCGGCTCGCCGCTCCGCTTATTCAGGGCGACGAACTCGCGTGAGACCCGCCCGGACAACAAATGACCCGATCACCGTCGACCAGGGGCGATTCCGACAAGGCCCGGTGATGTTCTCGGCCTCGCATTCATCCAGCGTCGAGAACGACCAACATTCGTCACCCGTTTCGGCGTAGAAAAGACGTTCCCGAGCGGACTCAAAAGGTAGACCCGTCCCTCGTTGACTGTCGGCGTGGACCGCGTGCCAGGATAGGCGCCCCTCCACGCGCATCCGGCCGGGACCTGCCACAACCGATTCCCGTCCAGATCCAATGCCGTCACGGCTGCTTGTCACCGACGTTGCCGGCCGTGTAAGACGTCCCCCGGCCACCGAGACGCTTGAAAAGCCTCGGCCGATTCCCCGAGCCGTCCAAAGCAATTCCGGTCCACCCTCGGGCCACCGCTCCAACAACCCCGTCTCCGGCGAGCAGTTGTCGCCACGAGGACCGTGAAATCGGGCCAACTGGGAAAACACTTCTCCGCCGCCGGGGACCGTGCTCACGACGAGCGGCCAACCAGAACCACCAACGCAGAGCACGGCCAAAAAGAACGACCCATAACAATCTCAGTGTTGCTTACTTCGCCTTGACCTTCACCTTGCCACGTCCTGTGATTTTCCCGGCCAACGGTCCCGTATCAAAGCTCACTTGAACCACATAGTCTCCCTTAGCGTTACGCTAGGCACTGGACACGAGTGCGAGCACATGCCGCCCTGAGCCAAAGCCGCTGATGCCAGCGAGTGAGCGTTTTGCCTTCGGGCGTCATGAAGAGAATAACGGCCGCCCCTTCCGTCGAATCACGCGAGTCCTAGCTGCCGCAGGTGCAGTCCTTGAGTGTCAACGTCCGATCACCTGTGCTGACTTCAG
>CAWAPJ010000026.1:0-4252 GCA_963783885.1 Waddliaceae bacterium
TCAGGAACTTTAACTCTTTAAGACCGGGATAGTTTTTTTTCTGCACAATGATGGTGTCATTGAAAAAAAACACGGCAAAATTCTAGCCTCGCCCGTCCAATGAGATTGACGGCTCCGAAGGAAACAAGATTGGCAAAATGAGGGCGGTCCCTTCAATGATTTTTCTCGCTAGCGAATAGGTCTTTTCGACTGTATTGTACGAAATAAAAGAAACGTTTTTGGCGGTCGGTGTTGCCGAGGTCGATAATTGTACTTGCATGGCCTGCTCCTCTACATTCTCTCGACAGTTTGGACGCCAAGAAGATTCAATCCCTTTTTCATTGTTTGGGCGGCAGCTTCACAGAGGAGAAGGCGGGAATTTTGCCTCTCCGATCCTTCTACGCGGCAGTCGTGAAAGAAGGAATGGAATTTGTTGGCGAGGCCGTAGAGGTAGTCGGTCAGTCTGTTCGGCAGCAACTCCTTTGCCATGGCGTCTAAGGCGTCGCCGAATTGAATCAAGTGAACTCCAAGGGCGATTTCAGAGGGGTGCTCGAGGTGGATTTTTGTTGTCTTTTTAATTGTATCGGGGTCAATGCCCACTTTCCGTTTAATTCCGTTGACCCGGACGTACGAATAGATCAAATAAGCCGCTGTATTGCCTTCAAAACGGAGCATTTTGTCATAGCTGAACATATAATCGCTTGTGCGGCTCTTAGAGAGATCGGCGTATTTGATAGCGCCGATGCCAAGTACACGGGCGACTTTGTCCACTTCATTTTCATTATAGTCGGGATTTTTTTCTTTAATGATTTCTTTGGCTTTTGAGATCGCCTGATTGATGAGGTCTATCAGCTTTTCTGTTTCGCCCGTTCTTGTTTTGAATTTCTTACCATCGGGGCCGAGAACGAGGCCGAAGGGAACGTGGTCCACTTTGACTTTGGCAGGATCGAGCCACCCGGCTTTTTCTGCGGCTTTGAATACCATGTTGAAGTGCTGCGCCTGGCCGGCGTCGGTGACATAAATCAGGTGGTTTGCATTTTCATCCACAATGCGGTGGCGAACGGCGGCAAGGTCGGTGGTGGCGTAATTGTATCCCCCGTCGGACTTTTGCACCATAAGGGGCAAGGGCTCGCCCTGGCGGTTGACAAAGCCTTCAAGGAAAACGCACTTGGCCCCTTCGCTGACCTTGAGTAATGCTTTTCGTTCTAGCTTTTCAATCACATCGGAAAGCATTGGGTTGTAAAAAGATTCCCCTCTTTCTGTCAGGTGGATATCGAGAAGGTCGTAAATTTCCTGATAAGCTTTTCTCGAGATGTCGCAGATGATGTTCCACGCTTGAATCGACCGAAAGTCGCCGCTTTGGAGTTTGACAACTTCTTGCTGAGCCATTTTTTTGAAATCGGGGTCTTCGTCGAATTGTTTCTTGGACTCTTTATACCAGGAAACGAGATGGGAGAGGTCGGTCTGCTGCTTTCCTTCCAGCACTTTGGGAGCACTCTGTTTCATATAAGCGATGAGCATTCCGAAGGCAGTTCCCCAGTCGCCGATATGATTAAGTCTGACGACATCATGTCCAAGAAATTCGAATAGGCGCGCAAGGGCATCGCCGATGATAGTGGAGCGGAGATGGCCGACATGCATTTCCTTGGCAGTATTCGGCGACGAAAAATCGATGACGATTTTTTCGGGATTTTCGGCGGGAGGAATTCCCAGGCGAGGGTCCCCGATCATGGTTTCGATGAGGCCGGCAACTTGCTCGGGGTCCAGGGTGATGTTGATGAAACCGGGTCCTGCGATTTCAAGCTTGCTGATGAGCGGCTGAGGATTTTTTTCAAAATGTGAAACGACAGCTGCCGCGACTTCTCTCGGAGGCTTCTTTAATACCTTTCCCAGGCTCATTGCCGAGTTGCACTGATAATGGCCGAAATGCTCTTGGGTCGAAGGTTTGATTTCAATCGGAGGGATCTCGGCAAGCTCGGGGCAGGCTTCTTTTACTGCTTGTGTGAATTTGTCTGTTAAAAAATCGATAGGAGGCATAATACGTTCAGTTTACCAAAAGCGGGGGACAAATGCTACTTGAATTTAATGGATTTGAGCCGTTTCCCGATTCCGTTTTTTAATTTATATTCCGCAAGCTCAAGGGCGACGTTGACAGTGGGCCAACCTTCTTTTTGGGCGGTGGTGAAGATGGACAGAAGAGTGTCAAAAATTTTATTGGTTTTTTTAAGAGATTTTTTGGGGCTGTATCCGCCCGGATCGAATTCGCCTGCGGCGTTGATGATTCCTCCTGCATTGATAACAAAATCGGGAGCGTAGAGGATGCCCCTTTCCATGAGCTCTTCTCCATGATGGGGTTCTAAAAGCTGGTTGTTGGCAGAACCCGCTATTGCTTTGCACTTAAGTTTTGGTATGGTCTCGCTGTTAAAGACGCCGCCCATTGCGCACGGAGCAAAAATGTCGCATTTCTCAAAAGCAATCTTATCTGTTGTCGCTCTTTCGGCCTCATACGAGCGGCAGAGATTGTCGACTTGCTCAGGATCGAGGTCGGCAATGATCAAATCGGCACCTTCCCAGAAGAGGTCGCGGGCCAGTTTCGAACCGACGTTTCCGAGGCCTTGTATGGCAATTCTTTTTCCGGCAAGAGAGTCTGACCCCCAAAGAGTCTTGGCTACGGCTCTCATTCCGGCTAAGACACCCCAGGAGGTGAATCTTGATGGGTCGCCACTGCTGCTTTTGGTAGGAAGTGCGGCAACATAAGGGGTTCTTTGGTGGATGATAAGAAGGTCGTGTATCGAACTGCCGACATCTTCGGCGGCAATATATTTGCCCTCAAGATAGTTGACCGCATCGGCGAACGCAAGCAACAGTTTTTCGGACTTGATGTGTACATGGCTGGCGAGAATTACCGCCTTTCCTCCTCCGAAGCCCGTTTCGGCAAGAGCCGATTTATAGGTCATAGCTCTTGCGAGTCTAAGAGCGTCACCCAGTGCTTCTTTTTCCGTCCTGTAGGGATATATGCGCGTTCCCCCGAGAGCCGGACCCAACGTTGTGTTGTGAATGGCGATGAAGCAATGCAGCCCGGCTGAGAGGTTTATTGCCTCAATCACTTTTTCGTATCCGGGAACGTTGAGTTCTTTGATTTCAAGCTCGCCTGTCTTTAACATGGGAAAATCCTCTTGTTTTATAAGCCTGGGCACGCTACAATTAATATCGCGTATGTTAATTTTAATTTCATATAGAGGTCCTGATGGCGACGATTACCAAAGACCAAAAATCGGCAATAAAAAAATATCTTGATGAAACCAGCCAGCCGGAGCTCATCAATACCTATCTCCGTTTTATCGAAAAAAAATTTAACCTTCAACCTGTCTTATTCCCAAGAGACAAAACGATTTATAAAAGCATCGAAGATTTGATCGAAAGGCTTGAGGGCGAAGAGAAGCTCTGGAAGGAAACGGAAATTAAAATCCGGTTCAGTAAGGAAGACGTCAACGAAAACACGAAGAAAATCTACATATGCCCCTTTACGGGAAAAGCTTTCGGCGACAACACGCATCCCAATCCTCTGGATGCAATCTATGATTGGGTTTCGAAATGCCCGGAGAATACCGAGAGAATCGGAGGGCTGAGAGCCAAACGGTTTTTTGTCTCCGATGACCCCGAAGTGATTAAAAATTACGCCGAGAAGACTAAGCCAATGAAAGCGCCTCTGACGAAGACCGTTTACACATCATCTCTTAATGGAAAGCTGTTTAACACAAAAGAAGCAGTTGTCGATGATTTCAAGCGTCATTATGTTAAGAAAATGTCTCTTGTCGAAGTGCAAAACCAAAACCGTTTTCAAATTGAAGATGAATTTCTCTTCTTTTTGCAAAACCAGCTTGCTGAAGACAAGATCACAAGTTTTGTAGAAGCACTCGCCGAATATGAGGAATTTATGCCATTTATTGAAAAATGGCTGGGCGAGGAAGAATAACCCTTCTTTTCTATTGAATTTCATGGAAAGCATTCTTCTGAAGTCAGACCGGGATACCATTTTATTCGGACAAAAGCTTGGAAAGACTTTGCAGGGAAACGAGATACTTTGTTTTACAGGGGATCTGGCTGCGGGGAAAACCACGCTGATCAAAGGGATCGTTTCAGGCTATATGGATTATTCCCAGGACAACATCAACAGTCCAACTTTTGTGTATCTCAATATTTACGAGAACGGCAAAACCGCCTATCATTTCGATCTTTATCGTCTTGAGGATTCCGATGAATTTGTTCAGGC
>CAWAPJ010000027.1:0-11824 GCA_963783885.1 Waddliaceae bacterium
TAGCCTTCGACTTCTTTAAGCCCATTATTGACAGAATTTAAAGCATTATAGGAAAAATTTAGCATCAGCCACCTCATTTTTTTGTAATGAAAAATGATAACTCAATAACACATTATTTGACAATATCTCCTAATCCCTTAGGATAATCCTATGGAAGTCTCGTTGAATAATGTGGTGGTCGTCATATCGACTACGCTTCTTATGTTTTTTTTGTTTCACGAAAGAATCCGCAACTCTTCAACCTGGCGCGCCACAGTGACTCCTTTAGCGTCTATAATAGGAAGCGGTTTTTTTGTTTCTGCGCCCCTTCTGTTCTTATCGACGGGATACTACGCTTCTTTGGTTATGCTCGCGATTATCTTAGTAGCCTACGCATTAGGGTGGGGTATGAGGTTTAACATTCAGTATTTAGACCCCTACCTGAAAACACTCAAGAAATCTTACCTGGTCAATAAACTGCGGTTTGTCTCGCTCCCCATTTTAGGTATTGCTTATTTGATTTCCGTGGCTTTTTACTTAAAACTGCTCTCGGCATTTGTGCTGCAAGGCGCAGGCATACATAATGTCTATTATGAAAATTGCCTCACAACGGGCATTTTGCTTTTTATTGGCATTCTTGGCTTTTTCCACGGCTTAGCAGCGCTTGAATTTTTCGCAACCTATTCCGTCAACATCAAAGTTTCCATCATCCTTTCATTAATCATTACTCAATTCTTTTATAATTTTGAGTTGATGTTTAATAATGAATGGGCCCTAACAATCCACCCGGAAAGCGACATATGGACATCATTTAGAAAAGTGTTAGGAATGTTCATTATCATTCAAGGATTTGAAACATCTCAATTTTTAGGATATGCCTATCATGCCAAAGTCCGGATTCAAACGATGCGTTATGCGCAGTGGATTTCAGGGATTATCTACCTTTTATATATCATTTCAGCCACTGTGGTTTTTAATACCATGCACAATATAACCGAAACATCAATTATAGATGCCTCGAAAGTCATTGCCTCCGTTCTGCCCATATTTTTGATTATTGCCGCAACGATGAGTCAATTCAGCGCTTCTGTCGCCGATACGATCGGCAGCGGAGGGCTGCTTGTGCAATCGCTCAAAGGAAAAGTCACAATCAATCAATGTTATGTAATTATCATGATAGGCTCTACCATTTTGACTTGGACAACTAATATTTTTGAAATCATTACTATCGCCTCAAAAGCATTTGCAGTTTACTATGCCGTTGAACTTATTTTGGGCATGATTCTGATTGCCAAACAGAAAAAACACGAAAAATATAGACTGCCCAAAATTGCGGTGTACAGCCTCTTATTTGTATTAATGGTTCTGGTTGTCTCTCTCGGAATTCCAGCGGAATCTCAATAGAATTATAGCCTTGGAAGAGTGATTCCCAGCTGCCCCTGGTATTTCCCTTTTTTGTCGGCATAGGAGCGCCTGCAGGCCCTGTCCCCTTAAAAAAAACTTGGGCAAGTCCTTCCCCTGTATAGATTTTGGCGGGAAGAGGTGTTGTATTGGATATCTCTAAAACCGCTCCAGAATTTCCTTAATATTTTTTTTCAGACTAAAGGCCAAATCAGTGGAATCAAAAACATCCCGATAAGGATGATAATGAAATTTATGATCACACCGTTTTTGATAAAATCGGTCATACGATAGCCCCCCGGCCCATAGATGATCATATGCGTTTGGTATCCCGTAGGGAGCATAAACGCGCAGGAGCTTCCGACAGCAACCATCACACCGACTGCCTTAAGCGACTCCAAACTTGTATATCCGGCAAGCTGAGCCATGCTCAGGGCAATCGGAAAGAGTAAAAGCGCCGCAGTGTTATTGGAAAGGATTTGGCTAAACATGGAAACCACAAAAATAATCCCGCCTGTCAGTATGTAGGGATTTGTACCAAAGATTTTTAGGAGGACATGGGCAAAATAAGCTGCCACCCCGGTCACCTGAACAGCCTTGGCAACGGCAAAAGAACTGGCAATCAAAAGAAGGACGCTCCAAATGATGCTTTTCTGCGCCTCTCTGAACGTGATGCTTCTTGTGAAAATATACAAAAGCGAAGCTGCCATAACGGCAATCAGGATAGGGACTCCCATACCTGCAAGGACGACCATGCCGACGGCAATCAAAAATACAAGAGCGGCACGCCGGAAATCAAAAATCGTTAGTTTTTCCTCCTTGCGGATATAATAAAAATCACGAACATATTTACTGCCCTCCCACTCGTCAGTTGCCAGGAGAACAAGAGTATCGCCAGCATCTAGAATAATGTCTCCGACATTGCCCTTCAGACGCTTTCCTTCGCGATACACCGCAAGCACCGACGCTCCGTATACATTCCGGAAGTTGACTTTGCGCAGCGTTTTGCCGACTAAAAATGAACTCTCTGTCAATACGACCTCCGAAAAATGGGAGGAACCGACATCAAGCTGGAAATGGGGATCGGCCGCAGACACAAGCCCTTTAATAGTGTGAAGCTCGGCAATTTGATTGATATCGCCCGCAAAAACCAAACGGTCCCCTTCAAGAATGTATTCAGATGGAGTTGGCGAAGTGATTTTTCGCTTGTTCCTTTCGATTTCTACAAGCAGTTCCCCGTGAAAATACCTCCCCGCTGCATCGATAATCCTCTTGCCGATCAAAAGACAATTTTCGGAAACGATAAACTCTCCGGTAAACTCTCTGGTTTCTTCGGAGACAGCTGTAGCGACATCAATACGGACAGGAAGAAGATATTTCCCTAAAATGATCACCAGAAAAATAGTGACAAAAGCGATGGGCAAACCGATTTTGGCAAGCTCGAAAAAGGTAAACCCCGCCTCAGGATTCTGTTCTCTTAAAAGACCGTCGACAATCAGGTTTGTCGAAGTGCCAATCAAAGTGCAAAGCCCTCCGACGATCGAAGCATAAGAAAGAGGAATTAAAAATTTAGAAGGCGACAGCTTCTTCTTTAATGCCCACATTCTTAAAACCGGCGTCATCATCAAAACGATCACTGTATTGTTCATAAAAGCTGAAAGAGCGGCTACCGGAAACAAAATCATGGCCATCTGCTTGAAGTATTGATTGGTTTTGGGAAGGATATAGTGTTGAAAAATATTGAGTAGTCCATTGACCTCCCACGTTCTCACAATAACGCAAAGAAGGGCTATCGTCACAATCACATCGTTGGAAAAGCCGACGAGAAGCTGCGTGGGACTGATTGCTCCTCCGATTGTCAAAATTCCAGCAGCCACAACCATTACGATGTCGGGCGGCCTCACCTCCCTGACAAGGGCCACGAGAAGCAATATCAGCACGATAATCGTAAACCACCCCTTCAAAGTCAGCTCCGTCACGATTTCAGGGGGTTTCATGCCCGGTCCGGGCTCGGTCAGTAAAGAACCCGGCCACAAATGACAGAAAAAACCTGTCAAAACGCATAAAAAAAAGACAAAAAAGCGTGGGTTAAATTGGCGCAGCATGACATAGTGGAATGTAAATGATCATAGAATTCAGAAAAAGAAAAATATGGATTCCATTACTCTTCGAACATCTATCAAAGGGGATCTAAAACGATTCCTTATCCTGCGAGGAAGCCTGCTCGCGCTCATCGGAATCGCCCTTCTCGTATACTCGGGGGCTTTCATCTCGCTCCAAACCCTCGCCAACTGGGGTATCGCCATATGGTTTATCAGCTTTATCTTAATTGCGTTAGGGCTAATCCCTTATCGCCGAATCACCCGGCTGGAAGAAAATCCGAACACCCTGACCATCACAGACGACGGCAACCTTCATTACCTGCGCCATGGTCATGATGTGTTGACATTTCCCTTAAAATCCATCTCAAAAGTCTCCTATGTCGAAGAAAAAGGACTCTACGGCATTGCCGTCGACCTCGACCCGAAAGAAAAGCCGAATATCCCCAATCCTCCCATTTCGGTCGTCATGCAGATGTTTCTCATACCGATGAAAAGAAGGCACAAATTCGATCGTTTTTTTCCCTACTTTTCCAAACGCTCGGCCTATGAACTCAATGAGCTGATCTCCGAAGAAAAATTTAAAACCAGTTCCCTCGCTCCAGATCTCTAAATTATTCTTCAGTCAACTGAAGACTTTAATAAAATAATTTATTATACCAAGAAATTTTCCTATAAAACTTGTATTTAAATACTAACTTTATTATAAATGTAGAAGTCTATATTTTTTAAATAAGGAAATGTTTAGATGAACTCTATATCAACAACCTCACCTAAAACAGCTGTGACTTATGTTTCAAAGGGAGTTGAACAACCTGATCATCAACACTGTCCGCTATGTGTAGATTCTATGGTTCACCCAAAAAAAGACGATCGGAAACCAGCGATTATTTTTTTGGATATGGATGGAGTCATGATTAAAAACAGGCATTCATCTCCATTGCGTGACGAAATTGTGTTGACTCTTTCTAAACTGTTTCCGGACGTTAAACGTTATAACGACTACCAGTGGACGATTGCTAAGGGAAGACATCTTCATCCAACGGCATTAGAAAACCTGCATAAGCTAATCAAACGAATCAAAAAATCAGGTCATCGAGCACTTGTGGTCTTAAGTTCAGCATGGCGTAATGATGCAACTCTGCAACAACTTAAAGAAGAAGCATTTACGAATCATGTATTTTGCAAATATCTTTGTGGTAAGGCAGCACCAAAAAGATCGGATACAAGGTGGACACCTGAATGTAAACAAGGGTTTAAATTTACAAAAGGTGCAAAGGAAGCTTTTAGACTAAATCTTGAAAGTCGCTCCGATGTCATCGAGTTTTGGCTGCGAGATCATGGCTTTGATCCAAATTCTACAAATTTTATCGTCATTGATGATTGTGTCGGAAAAAAAAGAGAAAGATTTGGGAAACGTTTTATTGAAACAGACAATTTATTTAAGGATTGCCATTTGGAAGAAGCTTCAAAAGTATTAAAAGTATTAAAAGTTTAAAGAAATATTCGATCGTTTCTTCCCTTTTTCTTTTAACGCTCAGCCTATCTGATCTTTGAAGAATAGTTTAAAACCAGCCACCACGTTCAAGATGAGAACTCAAAGCTCTAGCCCAAATCTTATCTTTGATTTGATAATCTTTTTTTCCTGGATATACGACATCAAGGGAATTTAATTGCAGTGTATCGACAGCAACTTGCATGGATTTTGTTAAACTGGGGGCATCGGTATATTTAAACTCAAATCCCAAGCGCTTTCCTCCCTTCACCAGCAAAAGATCAAGTTCGGCTTGGTCGTGTATCCCCCAAAAAAAACATTCTTGCATTGCAGCCTGATGAGAACGGATAACTTCTTCCAAAGCAAACCCCTCCCATGAAGCCCCAAGTTTTGGATGGTGCAACAAAGATTTTTTATCCGATATCCCCATCAAAGTATGAAAAATCCCGCTGTCCCGAAAATAGATTTTCGGAGTCTTCACTTGTCTTTTTTTAATATTTTCATACCACGGCAATAGCTGCCGCACCATAAATGTGCCTGTTAAAATATCCAAGTAATGACGCACTGTTGTATCGGCTAAACCCAGGGACTTGCCTATTTCAGAAGCGTTGAATGTTTGTCCATGATAATGCGTGAGCATCATCCAAAATCTTCTGAGCGCCTGCGGAGCAATCCGTATGCCTAAACTCGGGATATCTTTTTCTAAAAATGTTGTGACATATTGTTCCCTCCAATACATACTATCTTCAATAGTATCCGCCAGGTAGGAATTAGGAAACCCTCCCCTTAACCACAATTTTGAAGGACTTTCAACTTCAAAAAGAGAAAATGGGGTCAGCTCAATATAAGCAATTCTTCCTGCAAGGGTCTCGGAGGTCTGCCTTATCAGATCGCGGGATGCACTTCCCAAAACCAAAAACCGTCGGCCAGGTCTCTTTTGATCAACAAGCACCCTTAATATAGGAAATAGATCAGGCATCCTTTGTATCTCATCTAAAACAATCAGTCCATCTAAGGATTCCAGAGCAGTTTTGGGATTTTCCAAAATTCCTAAATCAACAGGATTTTCAAGGTCAAAAAAATGTACCGACCCATTAAGCTTCTCCTGTTTGATAAACAAGTGGGCCAAGGTCGTTTTACCGCACTGTCTGGGCCCTAAAATTGCCACAACTGAATGGGATCTAAATGCTCTCTCTATCTGCTTGATGAAAAATGGTCTTTTCATGAAAATTCGGTTCCTGTCACTGAATTTTCATGATAACTCAAAACCCGATTATTTTCATGAAAATTCGGTCTCTGCCACCGAATTTTCATGAAAATAATCGGGTTTTGAGTGTCAAATCTTTGTTTTTGTGTGGCTTTAAGCTTCAATTAGGTTGGGTTCAGCGTAGGCTTGATCTTTCTGAAATTCCAGTGAAAGGAGCTTGGATACTCCCTTTTCTTCCATAGTCACGCCGTAGAGGGTGTCAGCTATGGACATGGTTCTTTTGTTGTGGGTGACGATAATGAACTGGCATTTCCCCGTGAATTGCTTGAGGACCTCGACGAAACGCTGTATGTTTGAGTCGTCAAGCGGCGCGTCGATCTCGTCGAGAATGCAAAAAGGGGCGGGCTTCACTTCAAAAATGGCAAAGAGGAAAGCGAGGGCGGTCAAACACTTCTCGCCGCCGGATAGAAGAGTGATGGAGCGCATCTGCTTGCCGGGTGGTTTCGCCGTGATCTCGACGCCGGCTTCCAGAACATCTTCAGCGCCGGTCAGGCGAAGGTCGGCTTCTCCACCGCGGAAAAGGATTTCGAAGTTCTTTTTGAAATTATCTCTAACTTGGGCAAATGTTTCTTCATAAAGCTTGCGGCTTTCCCTTTCAAGCTCGGATATGATCGCCAAAAGCTCATCTTTGGACTCTTCAAGATCTTCGACTTGCTTTGTCAAATACTGATGGCGCTCGGCATGCTGCTCCTTTTCTTCGATCGCTTCCATATTGACAGGACCAATCCGCTCGATGCTCTTGCGAAGGGATTTGAGTTCATTTTCCCCTTCTTCAAGATTCTCAATGCGCTCGATTTCGGAGAGCTGCGGGTCGTCCATGCAGAGCTGGTAGCGCTCGTCGAGCTCATGTTCAAGAGACTGGCATGTTGATGTCACTTGCGAGAGTTTCACTTCCAGACGGTTTTTCTTTTCGATCAGCTCTTTTTCCCTGGATCTTTTTTGAACTGTCTCCCCTTCAACCTTTTCGATTTTCTGCTTATATTCCCGGACAGTTTTTTCCTCTTCACTCACAGCTTCGGCAAATTTTTGCAGGGTCTTTTCCGCTTCCTCCAGCTGATGGGCGCCTTTCTGATCCGCCCCGCCAAGCTCATTTTGGATGAACTCAAGTCTCTGCAATTCTTTTTCAATCTTCTTCTCTGTTTCTTCTGCCTGCTGCTTTTGGTGAGCAAGGAGATTCAATTGATAAACCATCTCCTGACATTTGTCCTGAAGGTGTTTATAGGATTGCTCTTTTTCTTTTAAAATCTGCTGCTGAGCTGCCAGAGACTTCATCAAGGTTTCAAGCTCGGATTCTGTCTGAGTGTTGGTTTCCCGAGTCTTCAGAGCTTTTTGCTTGGCTTCTTCGTATTTTTGACTCAAGTCGTCAAGCTTGAGTTTGAGATCAGAAATGGCTTTGGAGTGCGTCTGAAACTGAGTCTCGAGCTCTTGTTTTTCCTTTTTTGTTTTTTCCAAATCAGCGGAAGTCCTTTGAAGGGCGAAATTCACTTCGACAAGAGTCATTTCGTCTTTTCTCAAAGCCTTGTCGGTTTCATTTTTTTTCAGATGCAAAGCCTGCAGCTCGCTCCGGATAGTTTCCAGAGAGGCCTCCATGCTTTTCTTTTGTTTTTCGATATCCGCCATTTCAAGCTTAAGGGATTTGAGCTCGGCCTCCCTAAGGAAGGCATTGTTCTCTTCTTTTCCCGGATAAAAAACGACTTTATGACGGTCGACAAAAGCATTGTCCTTTGTACAATATTCAATATCCTGAGCGTGGTGCCCGGTGAAAACTTCTTCCGGATTTTCGACAACCTGTATCTTTTGAAGAAAATGATGGATCAACTCCTTTGTCAGAGGCAGATTCACATGCTCTAAGCAAAGGAGGGAAAAATCTTTCAATTTCTGATTTCTGGCAAATTCGAGAACACGCCCAAAGTCCTCTTTTGTTTTGACGACAAGCGTCTGGTTGTAAGGTCTGAGAGCGACAGACAGAGACTCTTGCGCCTCTTCATCGAGGATCAATAGCTCATGCAAACCTTGCAAAATGTTTTCAAGAGGACTTCCGGATGTTTTGGACTCTTTCATCAATTTTTTAGTCGCCGATGAAAATCCCTGCATCTCTTCTTTTAAACGGATAAGAACCTTTTTGCGCGCTTCATTTTCCGTCAGACTTCTTTGAAGGCAGTCGAGATCGCTTTGAGCCTTTTTCATGGACTGTTCTGAATGGATGACCTGATCGCCAAGCTCAGATAACGCCATTTTTTGTTTGTCGACAGTCTCGGATGCCTGCGCCATTTCCAACCGCTTTTGCTCAAGGGCTTTTTCCAACGACTCGATATCAAGGCTTAGCTGGCTGATGCGGACTTTGCCCTGATCCTGTCTTTCGCAAAAATGATCGAGCCTCAGTTTTGTCTGCTTCCATTCGGCTTCGGAGCGGTTTTCAATCTGCACATATTCCAGCCTCTCGTTTTGGGCTGCCTGGTGCTTGTTCCTGAGAAGAGCCGCGTCAGCTTCGATTTTTTGGGTCTTACCTTTTTCCTCTTCCAAACCGCTTTCCAGCTGTTTTAAATCAGAAAAGAGCGCATCTTTTTGGGCGCTTAGTTTTTCAATTTCCTCTTCCAATGAGGATTTTCCAGTCTTCAGATTGGCCAGTTCTTCGGTTAAGCGGTTTTGGTCTTTTTGAGCCTGCTCCAACTTTTCCAGATTGACCCGAATAGTCTGCTGCTGAAGCTCTCTTTTGCTTTTCGCTTCGTAAAGGGTCTCATTTTTGGTACGGAGCACCTGTTCCCGCTCTTCTAAAAGTTCTCTCAGCTCATGAAGGCTGCTCTCTTTGAGAGAAAGATCCTTCGCCGCCACTTCCTGCTCGCCGCCAACTTCGAAAAACTGCTGCTTAAGCATCACTTCCTGCTCGCCAAAGCTTCGCCACTTGGTCACAAGCAGGCTTTTATCCAAAGATTCCAGCCTTTCCTTTTTTTCCTGGTAGACAACAGCTTTCTCTGCCTGCCGCTCGGCTGTCTTCATTTGTTTTTCCACTTCTCGCAAAATATCGTGAACCCGGGCCAGGTTGTCCTCGGTCTTTTTCAAATTACGGAGCGTTTCCTTTTTACGCATAATAAATCGGGAGATGCCGGCAACCTCTTCGATAATCGAGCGCCTCTCTTCAGGATTCAAATAAATGACCTGATCGATTTTGCCCTGCTCAAAAATAGAAATTGCGTTGCGTCCGATTCCCGTACCGGACAAAAGATCTTCAATGTCCTTCAGACGGACGGTATTGCCATTGATCAGATATTGGGACTCGCCGCTGCGGTGCAGCCTCCTTGTGATGGCGACTTCGTCGTATTCTGTGGGAAGGTCTTCCTCAATATCGGACAGAAGAAGCGTGACCTCGGCTAAGTTCAAGGGTTTTCTTGTTTGCGTTCCCGAAAATATGACATCAGCCATCGAAGGGCTTCGCATCGACTTGGCCGACTTTTCTCCGGTGACCCAGCGCATGGCATCGGCAATATTGGACTTGCCGCAGCCGTTGGGACCCACAATCGCCACGACATTGCCTTCGAATGTCAATGTCGTCCTGTCGGCAAATGACTTGAAACCGTGTAATATAAACTTTTTTAACCGCAAGGGGAAATCCTCCTCATAGAGGTTAATCTTATCAAAAAAAGGTTATTCAATCGAGCTTTTTTCAACGTTAGCATTCCCTTTTTTAGCTTAATTCTGCTATGATATAAGTCAAAATATTACTTGGGAGGTTAAAATGCTGTCAGTTGCAAATTTTAAAAATGATTGTAAATTACTTAAGTTTCGGTTTGAAAAATATAATAATTCTGAAAATGAACCGGCAGCTAAACAGCTTCTCGCTTCAACCCTAAGAGTTTCCTCTTACATGGCGACAATCGGCTTTGCCGCTTTAGCGATAGTTTCTCTGGCTACCCTTTCTGCTCCGGGCTTTCTCATTTTCGGCCTTTGCGCAGTGATCACCCATGACGTTTATCATATTGCTAAAAACTGGGATGAAAAAGAACTTCAACCGACCACTGGATGTGTCAAACATGCTGGGAAAATGCTTTATAACGGAGCCAAAGCCGCTCTCAACAATAAAGATCCAAACACAGCTGCCAGGCTATCCAGATGCCGGAACCTAACTGAATCCACCTTCATTGCGAAACCAATCGTATCGCTCGCAAGTTCTATAATCGAATCTTGACTTTTCCCTTTTGCCCTTCTATACTTGTCCTTTTTAAAAGGACAAGTATTCAATGATAGACATTAAACTGATCCGCCAAAACCAAAAAGAGATCGAGGCAAAGCTCAAAACTAAAGAACCCGATGTGGATTTAGGTCCAATTTGCGCATTGGACGAGGAAATCCGCGATCTCAAAACACGAACCGAACAGCTGAAGGCCCAAAGAAACGAAGCCTCGAAAGAGATCGGCAAGCTCAAACGGGATGGGAAAGACCCCTCCGAGGTGATGAACCGAGTCTCGGGCTTTGCCGACGAAATACACGCGGCCGACGCGAAAATCGGCGAACTTGAAACCAAGATGAACGAGCTTCTCGCCTCTCTTCCCAACATTCCTTTCGATGAAGTCAAGGTCTCCCCGGATCCCAAAGACAATGTCATTATCAAGGAATGGGGACAAAAGAGGGACTTCGATTTCGAACCCAAAAACCACCTCGAACTTGGCGAATCGCTCAATCTGTTCGACTTTCCCCGGGGCGCCAAAATTTCCGGGACCGGCTGGCCCGTCTATCGGGGCCTCGGCGCCAGACTCGAGTGGGCTCTGATCAACTACATGCTGGAGATCAATATCAAAAACGGCTTCGAGATGATGATGGTCCCTATCGCGGTCAAACGGGAGACTATTTTTGGTTCGGGACAGCTTCCGAAATTCGAAGACCAGCAATTCCACATATCCGACAAAGACTACGACTTCTTTTTAATTCCCACAGCTGAAGTTTCTTTAAACGGCCTCCATATCGATGAGATCATCCCCGAGGAGCAGCTGCCCTTAAAGTATTGTGCCTATACCCCTTGCTTTCGGCGGGAAGCAGGCGCAGCGGGAGAAAAAGAGCGGGGCCTGATCCGCGTCCACCAGTTCAACAAGGTGGAAATGTTCTGCTTCGCCCAGCCCGAAGAGAGCCGCAAGATCCACGATATGATGTGTCAGACAGCCGAAGAGATCCTGCAAGGCTTGAACCTTCATTACCGCAATGCCCTTCTGGTTACGGGAGATATGTCCTTCGCATCAGCCTATACCGTTGATATTGAGGTGTGGCTGCCGGGACAAAACCGCTACTACGAAGTATCTTCGGTTTCGAATTGCACTGATTTTCAGGCACGTAGATCAAAGACCCGCTTCGAAAGAAGGGGGAAAAGCCCGAATTCGTCCATACCCTCAACGGCTCGGGCCTCGCCACTTCCCGTTTAATGGTCTCTTTGTTAGAAAACAATCAGAACGAGGATGGGACCATAAACATCCCCGAGGCGCTCCAAAACCGTATGGGCGGGAAAAAACTCTTAACACCCGAGGGCTGATGTCAGTTGAACCTGCATTTTGGAAACCAAAATATTTTCGCTATTCCCACAATTACACCAAGGAAAAG